>JBFGYM010000070.1:0-10380 GCA_041587435.1 Woeseiaceae bacterium | reverse complement strand
GCTGGCCGAACAGGGCGCGTCGAGCAGTATCGCCTCGAACGGACGCCCGTCCCACCACGTCTCGGGTTTCGATGCGTCGCCGCGGAGGATGGTCGCAGGCGATGCGAGTCTCTGGTGATTGTCGCGGACGCGCTGCAGGCGTTCCTCGTCGATGTCGAGGGCGGTCAGGTCGAAGCCCTCGCCGCCGAGTTCGGCCAGGTGGCCGCTCTTTCCGCCGGGCGCCGCGCAGGCATCCAGCACGCGCGACGGCGCGCCCGCCATCAGCCAGCGCGCCGCAAGCTGCGCCGCCGCATCCTGCACCGAGACGTCGCCGTCCGCGAAGCCCGGCAGCTCGTCGACGCCGCATGGCTCGTCGAGCCGCAGCGCGTCGGGCACTGCCTCGACGAGGCTCGCACCGATGCCGGCTTCACGAAGACGTTCCCGGTATTGTGGCGCCGACTGCCGGGAGGCGTTGGCGCGCAGCCACATCGGCGCGCGCGCATTGTTGGCTTCGAGGATCGCGTCGGCGTCGTCGGGCCAGTCCTGTCTGAGCCTGTCGATGAGCCACTGCGGGTGGTTCCAGCGCGCCTCGTCGCCCTGCGGCTCACGCGCCGCGAGGCCGTCCCGCTGGAAGCGCCGCAGGCACGCGTTGACGAGTCCCGCAAGCTTTGGCCGCCGCAGCGCGCGCGTTGCGTCGACGGTCAGCGAGACGGCCGCGTGCTCGGGCACGCGCGTGTCGACGAGCTGGAACAGGCCGACGGCCAGCAGCGCATTGACGACGCTGTCGCGCTGCTTCAGCGGGCGGCTGACGAGCGCGCCGATCCACGCCTGCAGGCGCCAGTGATGGCGCAGAGCGCCGAATGCCAGCATGCGCATCAGCGGCCGCTCGGCCGCCGGCAGTTGCGCCTCGTGAGCAGCGATGGCCGCATCGAGGGACCGGCCGCCGGTCACGACCGCGTCGACGGCCTCAGCTGCCGCGGCCCGCGTTCTTGCCCCCTGGCTTGCCATGCCTAGTCCAGCCTGCGGCCGGCCAGCTCGGGCTGCCCGGCAAGCCCGGCGGCGGTCGTGCGCCGCTTGCCCGGCCACTGCAGCTCGAGCACCCGGATCGCGCCGTCGCCGGCCGCGACGAGCAGGCCGCCCCGGTCGCACTGCAGCACCGTGCCGGGCTCGCCCGCGCCGTCGCCGCGTGCGGCGCGCCAGATCTTGAGGCGCTCGCCGTCAAGGAAGCAGAACGCGCCCGGGAACGGGTTATACGCGCGGATGCGCCGCAGGATCTCGTCGGCCGGCAGCGACCAGTCGATCGCGGCGTCGCGCTTTTCGATCTTGGGTGCATAGGTCGCGAGCTCGTCGTCCTGCGGCACGGCCTGCAACGCGCCGCCCAGGATCGCGTCGAGATTCGCGACGAGGCTGCGACCGCCGAGCTCGGCGAGCCGGTCGTGCAGCTCGCCGGCCGTTTCCTCCGTGCCGATCGCGACCTCCTCGACGTGATACACCGGGCCGCAGTCCAGCCCCGCGGTCATGGCCATCAGGCTGATGCCGGTCCTCTCGTCGCCCGCGAGGATGGCGGCCTGGATCGGCGCCGCCCCGCGCCAGCGTGGCAGCGCGGAGGCGTGCACATTGAGGCAGCCGTGGGCCGGGATATCGAGCACGTCCTGCGGCAGTATCAGGCCGTACGCCGCGACGACGAGCAGTTCCGGCTCGAGCGCGCGCAGCGCGTCCGCCGCCCGCGCATCGCGCAGCGTCGGCGGCTGCAGCACGGCAATGCCCTGCTGCTGCGCATACTGCTTGACCGGGCTGGCCGTGAGCTTGCGGCCGCGGCCGGCGGGACGGTCGGGTTGCGTCAGCACGGCGACGGGTGCGCGGCCCGATTCGACCAGCGCCCGCAACGACGCGAGCGCGAAGTCCGGCGTACCGGCAAAGACCAGTCTCATCACATCACGATTGCCGCGTGACGCCGCTCTTTCTCGAGCTTCTTGCGAATGCGCGAGCGCTTCGCCTCGGAGAGGTAGTCGACGAACAGCTTGCCCTCGAGGTGGTCCATCTCGTGCTGGATGCACACGGCGAGCAGGCCGTCGGCCTCCATTTCCCGTTGCTGGCCGTCGCGGTCGAGGAAGCGCACGCGGATGTGCTGCGCGCGTTCCACTTCCTCGTAGTAACCCGGCACGGACAGGCAGCCCTCGTCGGTGACTGTCACGCCGTCTTTCTCGACGATCACCGGGTTGATCAGGACGTGCGGCTCCGTCTTGTCAGGCGAGACGTCGGCGACGAGCAGCCGCCGGTGCACGTCGACCTGGGTGGCGGCCAGTCCGATGCCCGGCGCCTCGTACATGGTCTCGAACATGTCATCGATCAGCGTGCGCAGATCGTCGTCCACGACCTCGACCGGGACGGCCTTTTTGCGAAGCCGCGGATCCGGGAATTCCAGAATCTTCAGTTTTGCCATAATTTCGCACGCCCGCGCGGGCGCCATTTTCGTGTGAATTCCTACAAAAACGACCTAAACGTTTGACTTTATTGAATAAGATGTCAGACTAGGCCGCGTGAAATCGTCCATGCCGGACCATATTCGGAGCCGGAAATGTGACGTAATTAGCAGCCTCGGCAATACCGGGACGACATAGTATAGCAACGCCTTGATTGGACAGGCCTAAATCGATTTGTATCCAGGGAGTCCTCGCGACATGTCAGCAAGCAAGTTATGCCTGAATCACAGCCTCCGGCTGACCGCCGCCACCGTGGCCCTGACGCTGGCCGGATGCGGGGGCAACCCGCCGGCCTACGAGACCCCGGCGGCACCGGTGGCGACGAGCGGCAACACGTCGTACGAGCCGCAAGGCGGCTACTCCGAACCGCAGCCCTACCAGCCGGTTCTCGAGCGCATCAACGACCCCGTCCCGCTGGCTGACGGTGCCCCGAACGAGTACGTGGTCCAGGTCGGCGACACGCTGTGGGACATCGCCGGGACCTTCCTCAAGGACCCCTGGTACTGGCCCGAGATCTGGTACGTCAATCCGGATATCGTCAACCCTCACCTTATATATCCCGGCGACGTGCTCGGCCTCGTGTACATCGACGGCGAGCCGCGCATCACGAACGTGCGCGCGTCCACCTACCGGCTGTCGCCGCAGGCCCGCGTGACACCGCTCACCGAGTCGATCACGAGCATTCCGTACGAGGACGTACAGGCCTTCCTGAGTTCCGGCGTGATCCTCGAGAAATCGCAGGCCGACGCATTGCCGTACCTGCTGACGACGCGCGGCGACCACCTGATCGCCTCGGCCGGCAACGAGATCTACGTGCGCGGCCTCAGCGCCGGCGCGCCCGGCGCACGCTACAACGTCGTCCATGTCGGCGACCCGCTGTACGACCCGGACGACAACCGCCTGATCGGCTACCAGGGCATCTCCGTCGGCGAGGGCGCGCTGCGGCGCAGCGGCGACCCCGCGACCGTGGCCCTGACGGACACCGTCCAGGAAGCCAAGGCCGGCGACCGCCTGCTGCCCGAATCGGTGGACATCCCGCTGAACTTCTTCCCGCGCTCGCCGAGCAGCAACATCGAAGGCCGTATCGTGTCGGTCGTCGGCGGCGTGACGCAGATCGGCCAGTACCAGGTCGTCGTGCTGAACCGCGGCACCAACAACGGCCTGGCGGTCGGCGACGTGCTGACGGTCTGGCAGACCGGGCAGGAGGTCAAGGACCGCTTCGGCGGCGGCAGCGTTCGCCTGCCGGACGAGGAAGCCGGCACGATCATGGTCTTCAAGACCTACGATCGCATCAGCTACGGCCTCGTCATGGAAGCCACGCAGGCGATTCACGTCCACGACACGTTCCGCAACCCGACCTAGCTAATTGCCGAAATCGGCGTAATACGCCCGCAGCGCATTCGTGCCTGCGGGCGTTATTATTGGCGGATGCCCTCCTCGCACCGCCCCCTCCTGGTCCTCGCACACGCGTACGTCCGCGTCGCGGAACTGCGCGCCTTGCTCGATCGCTTCGGCAGTGTCGACGAGATCGTCGCCCAGCCGCGGGCGCGCCTTTGCGAGGCCGGCCTCGGTGACAACAAATGCGACGCCATCGTCTCGCCCGACGACACGGCCATCGACCTGGCGCTCGGCTGGCTCGACGACGCCGACCATCATCTCGTCGCCTGGGGCGACGACGATTATCCCGACGTCTTCAAACCGGTGCCGGGGCCGCCCCTCGTGCTGTACGTCAACGGCGACGTCGGCGCGCTGCACCTCCCGGCGCTCGCCATCGTCGGCAGCCGCAACCCGACGGCGGGCGGGGTACGCAATGCCCGCGAGTTTGCCAGGCACCTCGCCGGCCAGGGCTTTTGCATCGTCAGCGGCATGGCCCAGGGCATCGACGCGGCGGCCCACGAAGGGGCGCTCGCCGCCGGCGGCAGGACGGTCGCATTCCTCGGCACCGGCATCGACCGCGTGTACCCGGCGCAGAACCGCGAACTGGCCCACGCGATCGCGGCGAGCGGCGCGCTGGTCAGCGAATACCCGCTCGGCGCGCCGCCCGAGCGGCACCACTTCCCGGAGCGCAACCGGCTGATCAGCGGCCTCAGCCTGGGCACCCTCGTCGTCGAGGCCGCCCGCCGCAGCGGCTCGCTGATCACGGCGCGGCTCTCCGCCGAGCAGGGCCGCGAGGTATTCGCCATCCCCGGCTCGATCCACAACCCGTTGTCGCGCGGCTGCCACGAGCTGATCCGGCAGGGCGCGAAGCTCGTCGAGACCGCCGACGACATCCTGGCCGAACTCGGCCCGCTGACCGGCCACCTCCACGAGATCGCCGGCGACGAGTACGCGAGCGTCCGGCAGCACCTGAGCTTCGACCCGATCAGCATCGACGAGCTGGAAAAACGCTCCGGATTGACGATCGGCCAGCTTTCCTCCATGCTTCTGATCCTGGAGCTCCATGGAGAAGTGGAGTCATTGTCCGGCGGACGTTACACCCTGAAGGAGCCGCTCCAGGCATGAAAGAAAATGTACTCGACGTACTGATGTATCTCTTCGAAACGTACGTCGATGCCGAGGACGACCCGGAACCCGACCATAACGAACTGCGCCTCGAACTCTCGCGAGCCGGCTTCGGCGACGCCGAGATCGAGCGGGCGCTCGTGTGGCTCGACGATCTGACGGGCCAGCAGGACAACCTGCCGTATGAGAGCCAGACCGCGCACGGCACGCGCATCTACAATGATTTCGAGCACGAGCGGCTCGACGCCCATTGCCGCGGCTACATCACCTATCTCGAGCAGATCGGTATCCTGTCGCCGCCACAGCGCGAGATCCTGATCGACCGCCTGCTGGCGCTCGAAGCGACCGATATCGACGTCGAGCAGATCAAGTGGGTCGTACTCATGGTGCTGTTCAGCCAGCCCGGCCAGGAGCTCGCGTACGCCCGCATGGAAGACCTCGTTTTCGAGGAAACGTCCGACTTATTGCACTAGGGCGGCCTGCCAGTTCCTTGACACATTGCTGTCAAGCATGTAATTCAACCGCGGCACGAGCCGCGGTTTTTCCGTTTTTGGAGCCAGATGTCAAAGAATCTCGTCATTGTCGAGTCGCCCGCGAAGGCGAAGACCATCAGCAAGTACCTGGGCAAGGACTTCGAGGTCATGGCCTCTTACGGCCATGTGCGCGACCTCGTCCCGAAAGAGGGCGCGGTCGATCCCGATAATGCCTTCGCCATGACCTACCAGGTCATCGAGCGCAACGAGAAGCACGTCAATGCGATCATGCGGGCGCTCAAGAAGGCCGATGCCCTGTACCTCGCGACTGACCCGGACCGCGAAGGCGAAGCAATTTCCTGGCACCTGATCGAGCTTCTCAAGGAGCGCGAAGCGCTGAACGGCAAGGCCGTACACCGCGTCGTCTTCCACGAGATCACGAGGCAGGCCGTCCAGGAGGCCGTCGCCCATCCGCGTAACCTGTCCGACGACCTCATCGGCGCGCAGCAGGCGCGCCGCGCGCTCGACCACCTGATCGGCTTCAACCTCTCGCCGCTTCTCTGGAAGAAAATCCAGCCCAAGCTGTCGGCGGGTCGCGTCCAGAGCCCGGCGTTGCGCATGATCGTGGAGCGCGAGCTCGAGATCGAGGCGTTCAAGGCGCGCGAGTACTGGAGCATCGAGGCGGACGTCAGCAAGAACGAGCAGCCGTTCGCGTCACGACTCGTGCAATACAAAGGTGACAAGGTCGAACAATTCAGTTTCGAGAACGAGACTGCCGCACGGGACGTCGAGAAGACACTGCTCGCTGCCGCCGGCGGTGAACTGACGGCCGTCAGTGTCACGAAACGGCAGCGCCGCCGCAATCCGGCCGCACCGTTCACGACCTCGACGCTGCAACAGGAAGCCTCGCGCAAACTCGGCTTCAATACCCAGCGCACCATGCGCGTGGCGCAGAAACTCTACGAGGGCATCGACCTGCCCGGTGAGGGCCAGGTCGGCCTGATTTCCTACATGCGCACCGACTCGGTCACGCTGGCCGCCGTCGCCGTCGCCGAGATACGCGACGTCATCGCCGAACGCTACGGCGCCGAGAACGTGCCCGACGAAGCCCGCACCTTCAAGAACAAGTCGAAGAATGCACAGGAAGCGCACGAAGCCGTGCGACCCACGTCGGCCGCACGATTCCCGGACGACATCAGGAGCTCGCTCGACAGCGACCAGTACAAGCTCTACTCGCTGATCTGGAAGCGCACGATGGCCTGCCAGATGGTGCCGGCCGTCTTCGACACGGTTGCGATCGACATGGCGGCCGGCGACCCCGGAGCCGGGCACCGCTTCCGCGCCAACGGCTCGGTGCTGGTCGAACCGGGCTTCATGGCCGTGTACCAGGAAGGCCGGGACGACAACGGCATCGACGACGACAGTGACCGGCTGCTTCCCGAGGTCGCCGAAGGCGACACGATCCGCCTCGATGCGCTGCGGCCCGAGCAGCACTTCACCGAACCGCCGCCGCGCTACTCGGAGGCCAGCCTCGTCAAGACGCTCGAGGAATACGGTATCGGCCGGCCGTCGACGTATGCCAGCATCATCGCGACGCTCAAGAACCGCGAGTATGTCGAGATGGACGGCAAACGCTTCATCCCGACGGACATCGGCCGCATCGTCAACGGTTTCCTGACCGAGCACTTCACGCAGTACGTCGATTACGACTTCACGGCCAAGCTCGAAGACGACCTCGACGAAGTCTCGCTCGGTCACCAGGACTGGGTGCCCTTGCTCGCCAGTTTCTGGGGCCCGTTCCACGAGCTGTGCGAGGAGAAGGAGGGCCTGACGCGCGGCGAGGTCGCCAAGGAACGCGAACTGGGCACCGACCCCAAGAGCGGCAAGCCCGTCTCCGTGCGCATGGGCCGTTACGGTCCCTTCGTGCAGATCGGCACCAAGGACGACGAGGAGAAACCGAAATTCGCCGGCCTGCGTCCCGGGCAGAAAATGAACGAGATCGACCTCGAGACGGCGCTGGAGCTGTTCAAGCTGCCGCGCAAGCTCGGCAAGACGCCGGACGGCCTGTCGGTTTCCGCCAGCGTCGGCCGATTCGGACCGTACGTGCGCTACGGCGACAAGTACGTCTCGATCCGCGGCGATGACGATCCGTACACGATCGAGCTGCCGCGCGCCCTGGAACTCATCGAAGAGAAGAAGATCGCCGACGCAAACCGCATCATCCACGACTTCGAGGAAGAGGGCATCCAGGTTCTGAACGGACGCTACGGCCCGTACATTACCAACAAGAAAAAGAACGCCCGCGTGCCGAAGGACCGCGAACCGAAGTCGCTCACACTCGAGGAATGCAAGGAACTCCTCGCGGCTGCGCCCGAGCGCGGCCGGCGCGGCAAGAAGAAAACCGCCAGGAAGACCGAATCGAAGAAGACGGCGACGAAAAAGAAGGCAAAGAAGAAAGCGGCCGGAAAAAAGACCGCGAAGAAGAAGGCCGCGAAGAAAAAGCAATGAAAGCCGTGGCGGTCGCGATCGACGTCCTGCTGCGCGGCGGCGTCATTGCGTACCCGACCGAGGGCGTGTTCGGCATCGGCTGCCTGCCCGACGACGAGCGCGCACTGCAGCGAGTCATCGACATCAAGCGCCGTGACGCTGGCAAGGGGCTGATCCTCATTGCCGCGGACGCGGCGCAGCTTGGCGGCTGGGCCGAACTCCCCGAGGGCAGCGAATTGCCACCGCCCGACCCGGATTACCCGATCACGTGGATCGTCGCGCCGGGACCGCGCGTGACGCCGCTCCTGTGCGGCGAGCATGCGACGATCGCGGTGCGCATCACGACGAACCCGACGGCGCGGGCGCTGTGCGCCGCCGCCGACTCGCCGCTGGTTTCGACCAGCGCCAACCTCAGCGGCAAGCCCGTCGCCCGCAACCGCTACGTGCTGCGACGGCAGTTCGCGAGCGTTGTAGACTACGTGGTCCCGGGAGACTGCGGCCCGGCGTCGGGGCCGTCGGAGATACGGGACTTTGCCAGCGGAAACGTACTGAGGCCCCGATCATCATGAGCAATATCGATGCCGTCCGGCAGTTCCTCACCGGCCTGCAGAACCGCCTGTGCGCCGAGTTCGAGACGCTGGACGGCAGGGCGCGTTTCGAGAAAGACGCGTGGCAAAGAGCCGGCGGTGGCGGCGGCGAAAGCCGGGTCCTCTCCGGCGGCGCCCTGTTCGAACAGGCCGGCGTCGGTTTTTCGCACGTATTCGGCAACGAAATGCCGCCATCGGCAACGAAGAACCGACCCGAACTCGCCGGCAAGGCGTTCCAGGCCGTCGGCGTGTCGCTGGTGCTGCATCCGCACAACCCCTACG
Organism: Woeseiaceae bacterium; assembly: GCA_041587435.1. Classification (GTDB taxonomy): domain Bacteria; phylum Pseudomonadota; class Gammaproteobacteria; order Steroidobacterales; family Woeseiaceae; genus UBA1847. The sequence goes on along the minus strand of JBFGYM010000070.1, from coordinate 1,587 downwards.
TGCCGACGACGCACGCCAACTTTCGGTTTTTTACGGCGGGCCAGCGCAAGCCGGCCTGGTGGTTTGGCGGCGGTTTCGACCTGACGCCGTATTACCCGTTCCACGACGATGTCGTCCACTGGCACTCCGTCGCAAAGTCCGTCTGCGACCCGTTCGGCGAGGAGCTCTACCCGCGCTTCAAGCAATGGTGCGACGAGTATTTCTATCTCAAGCATCGCGGCGAGCCGCGCGGCGTCGGCGGCCTGTTCTTCGACGATTTCAACGAGCTCGGATTCGAGCGCTGCTTCGAGTTCGTGCAACGCGCCGCCGAGGGGTTTCTCCGCGGCTACCGGCCGATCGTCGAAAAACGGCGCTCGCACCGCTACGGCGAACGGCAGCGCGAATTCCAGCTGTACCGCCGCGGACGCTACGTCGAATTCAATCTCATTTACGACCGGGGTACGCTGTTCGGCCTGCAGTCAGGCGGCCGCACCGAGTCGATCCTGATGTCGCTGCCGCCGCGGGTCCGGTGGCAGTACAACTGGCAGCCCGAGCCGGGGTCGGCCGAGCACAAGCTGTACACCGACTTCCTGCGGCCGCGCGACTGGCTCGGCGAACCTTCCGGCTGATCATCTACTCGCCACCGGGCATCCATGGTAACGTCCCCGCATGTCCTGGATCGAAGAAATCGAGGTCGGCGAGGCCGACGGCAAGCTCGCCGAGATGTACGGGGAGCTGGTCCAAAAGCGCGGCAAGATCTCCAACATTCTCAAGGTACACAGCCTGAACCCGCAGGCCATGCAGGACCACCTGGGCCTGTACATGACCCTGATGTTCGGCAAGTCCGGGCTGAGCCGGCTCGAGCGCGAGGCGGTTGCCGTGGTCGTCTCGGCGAACAACGAGTGCGAGTACTGCGTCAATCACCACACCGAGTCGCTGCGCCACTATCTCGACGACGAGGAGACGCTCAACATGCTCGCGACGGCGGACGGCCTCGAGACGCTCGAGCCGCGGCTCAGCAACATCGTCCGTCATGCCGAGAAACTGACGAGCGCGCCGGGCGCGATGACCGAGAGCGACCTCGACGAACTGCGCGCCGAAGGCCTGGACGACAAGGATATCCTCGACCTGACGCTGATCGTCGCCTACTTCAATTTCGTCAATCGCATAGCGATGGGGCTCGGCGTCCAGTATTCCGCCGAGGAGCTGCGCGGCTACCTCAACGACTGAAACGATGAACATCGCCCGCCTCGTCCTGCTCTGCAGCCTTCTCGCCGTCTCCACCGGGGTTGCGGCGGGGTCGGTGCTGCGCGACGCGAGCGAAGTGCCCGTGCGGCTCGCGGGCGAGGACCAACCCGGCGACACCAGGGTTTACATCGTCCAGCTGGCCTCGCCCTCTGCGGCGGACCAGCACGCGAAGCTCGCAACGCCGGTGGCGACCGCGCCCGCCGCGGCTGCGCCGCGCGTCAGGATCGATCGCAATAGTCCGTCGGTCCGCGCCTACGTCGCCCAACTGGAGAACGAGCAGGATCGCGTGCTGAGCCGGGCCGGGCCGGGTACGCGCAAGATCTACAGCTATCGCTACGGCCTCAACGGGTTCGCGGCGCG
>JBFGYM010000069.1:0-10384 GCA_041587435.1 Woeseiaceae bacterium | reverse complement strand
ATCCTGCTCGGCATCGCGTACCTGACGAGTTTCGTCGTTGCCATCGGCTGGTTCGCCTCCCTGGCTATCTGACCTCGAGATTGTCGTCCTCGGCCCTGAATTCGCGCAATTCGAGACCGGGTGACAACAGGACCAGGAACGGGTGCCAGCGGTCGCGCTCGTCGCGCCGGTAGTAGCCCGACACGGCCCAGCCGGGCCCCTCGGCGTAAACGTACACCTTGCCGACCTTGCGATCAGGCGCAAGCGGATCGACGATCTCGAGCGGGCCGGCGCCCACCGCCTCTTCGACCAGGACACGCGCCGCCCCGACCGCCCGCTCCTCGGCCGCGCGCTGCGCCCGCGGGCCGGGGTCCGTGATCCACCGGTAGGCCAAGAGGGAGACCGCGAGACCCGCGGCGAGGGCGAACACGGCACGTCCGACGCGGTGGTTCATCGTCAGTCGATCCCGACGATCTTGTGCGTCTGCACGCTGAGCTTCCACTGCGGGTGCGCAAGGCAATAGTCAATCGCACGGCGCGTGTTGTCGGCGAGTTCGGGCGAGTCCATCGGCTGCAGGTAGAAATGATCGAACGGCAGGCCCTCGAATTCTTCGGGCTGCGCCTCGGCTTCGGGTTGCGGGTAAACGAGCTTCATCTCGTGCCCGCTGCGCTGCACGACCGGCGCCTTGCCCTTCGGGCTGACGCACAGCCAGTCGATGCCGGCAGGCGCTGCGATCGTCCCGTTGGTCTCCACGCCGATCTCGAACCCGGCCGCGTGCAACGCTTCAACGAGTTCGTTATCGAGCTGCAACAGCGGCTCGCCTCCCGTGCAGACCACGTACGGGCTCGCCGCGGCCGACCCTGCGGGCCAGGCCGCGCGAACGCGATGCACCAGTTCCGCGGCAGTATCGAATTTGCCGCCGCCCGGTCCCCCGGTGCCGACGAACTGGGTGTCGCAGAAGCGGCAGACCGCGTCGGCGCGGTGTGCCTCACGGCCGGACCACAGGTTGCAGCCCGCGAACCGCAGGAAGACGGCCGGCCGGCCCGTCTGCGCGCCCTCTCCCTGCAGCGTGTAGTAGATCTCGCGTACGGAGTAGGTCACGGCGCGCTGCCGAGGGGATCCTGGATCCCGGCCTCCGCGAAACCTCTCGCCCGCAACTCGCACGCCGCGCATCGTCCGCAAGGCGGTCGTTCGCCGTTGTAACAGGTGTGCGTGAGCGCCATCGCCGGCAGCGCCCCGAGATCCCGCGCCAGCTCCACCGTCTCTTTCTTCGAGCGATGCATGAGCGGCGTATGAATCGTGATGTGGCTTTCCATGCCGAGACGCAGCGCGTGCTGAAGTGCGGCGATCGTCTCTTCGCGGCAGTCGGGATAACCGCTGTAGTCTGTCTGGGCCACGCCTGTAACGAGGTGCTCGATGCCGCGCGGCCACGCATAGGCGGCCGCGAATGTCAGGAACACGAGGTTGCGCCCGGGGACGAAGGTGACGGGCAGGCCGCCGTCGTCAGCATCGCGCACGGGCACCGCGACGTCCGGATCGGTCAGCGCATCCCCGCCGAGCGCACCGAACGTATCGATGGGCAGCAACGTGTTGGCGACGCCCGCGAATTCCGCCACGTTCGCGGCGCATTCGAGTTCGATGCGGTGCCGCTGGCCGTAGTCGAAGGTGAGGGTCTCGACGCCGTCGCGGCCGAAGCGCTCGATGGCCCAGTACAGGCAGGTCGTCGAGTCCTGGCCGCCGGACAGCACGACCAGGGCCTTGTGCGCGCCGTCTGCCATCAGTCCGTTTTCCTGAAGCGCGGATTGAGGTCTTCCGCCCTGGGTTCCTCGAACTCGACGAGCCAGTCGGCGGTCAGCTCGATCGACACCTGCAAGAGCCGCTCGGCCATCGCACGGTTCTGCATGTGCCCGGCACCCTCGATAGTGACGGCGTTGCAGTCCTCGAAATACCGCCCGCTGACGTTGCCGAGTGACGGGTGCGTTGCGACATAGCACGTCGTGGCTGCCCCCTGTTCCACCGTCTTGCCGGCCACGCCGACGTAAGCGTTCCAGATGAAGCGCGTGAAAGGATTCAGGTTACGTGCGAGCTCGGTGCTGATCACGCCGGGGTGAAGTGCGTTGCTCGTGATGCGCGTGCCGCGCAGCAGTTCGGCGAGCTGCAGGGAGAACAGCGCATTGGCGAGCTTCGAGTGCCCGTAGGCCAGCGAGTCGCTGTAGTCGTTCGCCATTGCCAGGTCGTCGAACAGGATTCCCTGCTCGGGTGCATCGCGATAAGCCGTGCGGCTCGCGACCGTCACGACCCGCCCCTGCCACGAAACGTACAGGCGTGACATCAAGCGGTTCACGAGGATGAAATGGCCGAGGTGGTTGATGACGAAATGCTTCTCGATGCCGTTGATGAGCTCGCGCTCGTTGCCGCCGCCCCGGTAGCCGGCATTGCAGATGAGCATGTCGATCGGCGAACGCAGCGTCAGGATCGCATCGGCGCAACGCGCCACCGAATCGAAATCGCCGAGGTCGAGCTGCACGGGCGACGTGGTGCCGATCACCTTGCGGCAGGCTTCTTCGGCCCGTTCCAGCGAACGGCTCGTGCCGACGACGTGAGCGCCGCGCTTCGCCAGCACGCGCATGGTCTCGAAGCCGATGCCCGAGGTGCAGCCCGTCACGATCGCGAGCTTGCGACCGAGATCGAGGCCCTCGGTCACCTCCTCCGCGGTCGAGTCCTCGCCGAACCCGCTGGCCGGCAAGCCCGGCACCGGACGCCGGTCGTAGCCGCTGCAGCCCGCCAGCGGCGGCGCGAGCAACCCGGCGCCCGCGGCGCCGATGAACTGCCGCCTGTTAACCGTCATCGCCGAACAGCGCCGCCAGCGCTTCCTGAGCTGCGTCGGCCTGCGACTTGCGCGCCGGGTCGAAAGCCGTGTCGCTCGGCTTGAACCAGTCGCAGAAGTTGGGCCGCTCCTTGTCCGTCACGTCCTCGGCGCCGTCTTCGCGGCACTGCCGCGGCACCCGCACGTCGAAGCTCTCGCACATCTTGCAAACGTGCAGATCGGCACTGCATGCGGGGCACTGGTCGTGCCGCGACAGCGGCAGGGAGAGTTCGGCCAGCGAGGCGCCGCAGCGATAACAGGCCAGGTTGTGAGACATGCGGGCCCTCCGACATCGAAGAGCCCGCAGTATAACGCCTCAGTCGAGCTGGCTAGGCACGAACTCGTTCATGACGGCGTCCTTGAGGATGTCGGGCGGCAGCAGTCCCTGCGCCAGCACGAAGTCATGGAAAGCACGCTGGTCGAAGCGCTCGCGCAGCCGCAGCTCGGTCTGCAGGCGCAGCGCCTGCATCTTGCGGTAACCTAGGTATTGGATGCCCCAGCGGCCGAAAAGGATTCAACGTCGGCCGGCAATTTGCAGCACCTTGGCGCCCCGGACGTCCCCCGACCTGAGGTCGTTGAGCGCACGATTGGCGTCTTCGAGGGCGTAGGTCTCGACCTCGACGTGCAACGGGATGCGTGCCGCAATCGGCAGGAATTCCTCGAGGTCGCGCCGCGTAACGTTGGCGACCGACTTGATCTCCTTCTCCATCCACAGGTGGTCCTCGTAGCGGATACCCGCCATCAGCTCTCGATCGCCGGCCTCCTTGCGAATGGCGTTGATGACGAGACGCCCGCCGGGTCGCAGGCACTCGAGCGCCGCCAGCACTGGCTTCCAGGCCGGCGTCGTGTCGATGATCGCGTGCGGCGGCTCGGGCGGCGCGTCCGACGTGTCGCCGGCCCAGTCGGCGCCCAGCTCGAGCGCAAATTCGCGTTCCCCTGCGCTGCGCGCGAACACGTACACCTTGCCCGCGGGATAGAGGTGCTTGGCGAGCTGCAGGACGAGGTGACCGGAACCGCCGAAGCCGGTCAGGCCGAGCACCCGGCCGTCCCCGACGCCGGTCAGCCGCAGCGACCGGTAGCCCACGCCGCCGGCGCACAGCAGCGGCGCCGCCTCCTCGTCACTGAATGCGTCGGGGATCGGGTAGGCGTAGCGCTCCGGTACGACGACGAACTCGGCGTAGCCGCCATCGGCGTCGCGGCCGGTGGCGCAAAAATCCTTGCTGAGGTTTTCGTTGCCGCTGCCGTCCGAGTGGTGAATCCAGCCGACGCCGACGCGTTCGCCGCGTCGAAAGCGCGTGCAGCGGGATCCCGTCGCGGCAACCCGGCCAACGATCTCGTGTCCCGGCACGACCGGGAGGCGCGGCGGCGGCGTCCTGCCCTCGATTTCGTCGAGCTCGGTGTGACACACGCCGCACACCGACACCTCGATCAGGATGTCCGCATCGGCGGGCACCGGGACAGGCCGCTCCTCGAGCTTCAGTGGCGCCGGGTTCCGGTCGAAGGGACCCGTTGCGCGCAGGACCATGGCTCGCATCCTTTTCACTCCTTTACCGCTTGCGATACAGAGTATATGGTGCTCCGGTTTTCCGTTGTTAGCCTCGCCGCATGCGCCAGTCCCATTTTCCGCCCGCCGTTCTTGCCGCCGTCCTGAGCGCGTGTGCGACCGAATCGGTCAACCTCAACAGCGAGCGTATCGGGAAGCGTTTCGGCGGCTACGGCATCGACGTCCTGGCGAGCGAGGCCGGCCTGCGGCGCTCGAGCCTGTTCAGCCTCGACGGCGACACCGCAACCTGCCGTACGTATGCGGTCGTGCAGTTCGTGGAGCAGCTGGACGACCGCTACGACGACGCGCATTCCAAGGTACTCGCCGGCGACTCGATCGGCGAGACCTTCAAGGAGGACGGCTGGGGCATCCAGAAGAACACGCTTTACATCGGCAATACGCGGCTTCCCGACAGGCCGACCGAGATCGGTTCACTGATGCGCCTGACCGGCGCGCACGACCTTGCCCTGCACGTCTACCAGCTCGTGCTGGTCCGCGAGAACGTTACTCTCGAATACGCGACCATTCTCGAAGTCCACCATCCGGAGTACCTGACCGTCGCCGAGCTGCGTGCTCTGTACGAATACGAACCGGAAACAGCGATACCGCAACGCGAACTCGCGCAGTTGTCAGAACTGGTTTTTGCCGCCGAAGACCGGCGCTGATCGGTTTGTCGTGGCTCGCAGTCCTGACTACACTTGCCCTCATTGGGGACAAATACAGGGGAACCGCTCATGACTGCACGCTCGAAGATCGTACCGGGGCTGATCGCCCTTGCCTTTTTGTCGACGAGCTTCGCTCAGGACGTTCGCGACGACGAAGCCGACGTATTCCTGACGATCGAGCGCGAATGGGATGCGTCTCTCGAGGGAGACCATGACGAAGTCGACGCCATGCTCGCCGACAATTTCATGGGATGGAACACGACGTCGCCCGCACCGCGCAGCAAACGATCGACGTCCAAATGGAGTCGTTTCCTCGACGAGGAAGTCGGTGCCGTGTTGCACTACGAGCTCTACCCGCTGTCGATCACGGTGCACGGCGACGTGGCAGTCGCTCACTACCTGTATTCGACCGCGTTCAAGCGCAAGGGCGGCGATGTCGAGATGAACAACGGCCGTTACACCGATGTGCTGATCCGCACCGGCGACGGCTGGAAATTCATCGCCTGGCACGGCGGCGACGACGGCGACGACTAGCGGCGGCGACGCGACCGGATCTTCCGGCGCCGCGCGGTGATGTCGGTGCCGTCGGGCACTTCCTTGCCGCGGCCCGGATTGTCATAAGGGTCATAGCCCGGTGCCGCATCGGGCCCGGTTAGAGAAACTGTGTCAAGATCATTGTCGATCTCGTTGTTTTTCCATAGCTTTTCTTCGATCTCTGCGAGCAGTTGTTGGCGGGACTTCATCGCTTCGTCTTGTCGTTGGTGCCCATCATGGAGACGTTTCCGGCGCCGGAAAGGTTCCCTCGATGCCCACCGAGCACCCCTGCTGGGCCCCGCCGCAGTTAAGGGGCGGTTCAGCTTTGCCGGCCTATTATGATCCCGAGCATGAGGAGGTCCGCACGCAATCCGGGCCCGGAGGCTGAAATGAACAATCGACTGAATGTTTTGAAGACACTGGCGCTGCTGACGGTGCTGCCGATGGCCGCACTCGCCCAGACGCCGGTGGACGACCGCGGCAACGTGATCGGCAAACACCAGGCGTCACCGGCAGCCATCGAACCGGTGGTCGGCAACGAGGATATTCCGCTGTTGTCGAAGACCGACCTCGAAGAACTGGTCGGCCCGATCGCGCTGTATCCAGACGACCTGCTCGCGATCGTGCTGCCGGCGTCCGCCTATCCCCTGCAGATCGTCGATGCCGCCCGGTTCCTCGAGGCGCTCGAGGAAGACCCGTCGCTGGAACCCGATCCCGAATGGGACGATTCGGTCGTCGCTCTCCTCAACTACCCCGAGATCATCGAGCATCTCAACGAAGACATCGACTGGACCTGGCGCCTCGGCGAAGCCGTCGTGGCGCAACAGACCGACGTGGTCGCCGCCATCGAGCGCTTCCGCGATCGCGCCTATGCTGCGGGCAACCTGAAGAGTGACTCTTACCAGAACGTCTCGCGCAGCGACGGCGTCATCGAGATCACGCCGGTCGCCGATGACGTCATCTACGTGCCTTACTACGAGCCGGAACGTGTCGTGGTTTACCAGCCACGGCCGGTCTACTACTACTATCCGCGCGCCTATCCCGTTTACTACTACCCGTATGCGGCGGGCTATCACTTCGACCGCGGCTACTTCTGGGGCGTGACGACCGCGTTCAGCATCGGCTGGCTTTCCGACAGCCTGCACGTCTACCACCACAGCTACCACGGGCATCCGTATTACGGCTGGACCTACCGGGATCGCTGGTGGTATCGCCGGCCCACGATCAACGTCTACAACACGACCTACGTTCGCAACACGAACATCACGATCAACCGCTATTACGAGGGCGATCGCTGGCAGCCACGCCGCGACCGTCGGCACTACGCCGATCGGGTGCGTGTCACGCGCAACCGCTTCCAGCCGCCGCAGGACGGCCTTCGCCAGCCGGCGGCAACCGTCCGCACGCCGGCGAGGACCGCCCGGCGCGATGCGCCGATCACGTTCCGCGAGCGCCACGGCGAACCGCGTGAGCCGCGTCCGCAGGTCAGAAACACGCAGCGGCGATCGCGCAGCGTCGACAAGGAAGCCGGCACCGCTCGGCAGATCCATCCCGAGCGTCGCGAGCCCGCGACGCGCGATGCCCGCCGGGAACGCCCCGAGATTCGTTTCCGGGCGCGGCCCGAGTCGCGCAACACGGATTCCGCGGAACGCCGCGAACGCGCGACGACCGAACGGCACGAGCGTCGGCAGACTGTGACGACGGATCGGCGCGAGCGTCGGCAGACGGTGACGACAGACCGGCGCGAGCGTCAGCAGCCGCCGACGGTGCGGCGGACCGAGCGGCGAGCGCCCATGACGGCACAACGGCACGAATCGCGGACGCCTGTCACGACCCGGCGCCCCGAGCCGCGAGCGCCGACCGTCACTCGACGGCAGGAATCCCGGCAGCCCGTCGCCCGGTCGCGACCGGAGCCTCGGCGCGAGGCGTCCAGCCCCGCACCGCGTCCTGCGGCGAAATCGAACGACAAGCGGCGTACGGAATCGCGCGACCGCAAGGAACGCGCAGGACGGCGCTAGTCACTACCGTCCCGGTCGGACCTCTTTTCGGGCCCGTCCGGGAGGTTGCGCTTCGAGGTCAGTTCCCAGGCGATGTAGATGATGAAGCCGGCCACGATCAACGCCAGCAGGACCGACGCGATGGCGAGAACACTGCCCATCACCCGATGCTATCACCCGGATCGTCGTCTTTCGCTTTCTTCAGCCGCCCGGCACTGCGCAAGGCCTCACGCAGGACGAACTCGATCTGCGCATTGAGACTGCGCAGATCGTCTTTCGCCCAGCGCTGCATCGCCTCGTAGGTACGAGCATCGATACGCAGCGCGAATGATTTCTTTGCGGCCATGTAGATGTAGCGCCCGGAACGGGATCAGGTGTACAGCGTGCTCGTATTCAACACCGGCTGCGCGGCCTCGTCGCTGCACAGCACCACGAGCAGATTGCTGACCATGGCGGCCTTGCGCTCCTCGTCGAGGTCCACGATGTCGTTCTCGTCGAGTTCGTCGAGTGCCAGGTGCACCATGCCGACGGCGCCCCGCACGATCTGGCGCCGCGCTGCGATGATCGCCGATGCCTGCTGACGCCGAAGCATCGCCGCGGCAATCTCCGGGGCATACGCAAGGTGGGAGATGCGCGCCTCGATGACGGTCACGCCGGCTTTCTCAAGCCGTTCCTGGATCTCTTCTCTCAATGCGTGCGAGATTTCGACCGGGTTGCTGCGCAGGGCCAATCCGTCCGCATCATCTTCATGCGGCTCATACGGATAGCTGGTGCCGAGATTGCGCAAAGCGGCCTCGCTCTGGATCTGCACGAAGTTCACGTAATCGTCGACTTCGAAGAGCGCCTCGGCGGTGTCGAACACCTTCCAGACCACGACGGCGGCAATGTCGATCGGGCTGCCGTTCGAGTCATTGACCTTGAGCTGCCCGCTCTCGAAGTTGCGGACGCGCACCGAGACAGACGTCTTCGTGTAGAACGGGTTCGCCCACCGCAGTCCCGGGTCATGGCAGGTGCCGACGTACTTGCCGAACAACTGCATGACCTTGGCCTCGTTGGGATGCACCATGAACAGGCCCGCCCAGCAGACCAGCACGATGATCGACGCCAGAATCCATGCGACCAGGCTGCCTATGGACTGGGCCTTGACGGCCAGGAAGATCATGTAAGCCAGACCCAGCTGTGCCACGGTCAGAACGACCAGCGCCAGGTACCCCGATGTGACGGTTCGTCTTATTTCTCTGATCATCGTCCTCTCCTTTCGGGACCGTACATTTTGATATCATTTTGATATCTCTGGTGCGAGCCGTCAAGCGAAAACGAAGGGCTTATGTCAAATCAGACCGGGATGCGGCACTCGAAAGAGGCCCCGGGACCGCCCGGGTTGAGGAGGACGAGGCGGCCGCCGTGGGCCTGGGCCACGAGCGTGGCGAGGTAGAGTCCGAGCCCGGTGCCGCCCGTTTCGCGCGTCCGCGACGGGTCGCCGCGATAGAAAGGCTCGCCGAGCCGGCCTGCCTGCTCCTCGGTCAGCCCGGGGCCGCGGTCGCACACGCGGAAGACGAGCGAATTCCTGTCGCGATCGGCCTCGATCTCGACCGGTCCGCTGTCGGCGGGCGAATAGCGCAGCGCGTTGCTGACGAGGTTCTTCAACAGCAGCGTCACGCGCGCGCCGTCGAGCCCGACCGTCGCGTCCCCTGCCCGGTTGTCGACCACGATGCGCTCGCGGTCGCGATCGAAATAATTGTCCACGAGTTCGTCGAGCAACTCGCCGACCCGCACGGCCGTCCGGTTGAGCGTGTCGTGCCGCCCGCTGAGGCGTTCGGCCTCGAGCAATTCGCCGACGATTTTTTCCATCTCGGCGATTTCGGGCTTGAGCTGCGCGCGCGCCGTTTCGTCGTCGAGCAGTTCCAGCACGAGGTTCATGCGCGACAGCGGCGTCCGCAACTCGTGGCTGATACCGAGCAGCAGCGCGCGCTTGGCGTCCAGCATGCTCTCGACATCGTCGGCGAGCGTATTGATGTCGCCGGCCAGGTCGCCGAGCTGGTCGCCCCGGATGTTCTCGATGCGGTGCGCAAAATTGCCGCGCCCTATCTGCGCCGCCCCCGCCCTGATGGCACGAATGGGCTTGAACAGCCACGAGACGGCCGCGTAGCCCAGCATCAGGTAGAAAAGCCCGAGGCTGAGTATGAGAAGCGTAAGATCCGGTCCCCCGCCCGCGTCGGCCATGCGGGGCGAGGCGACCACGATAGCGTAATCGCCCTGCGACATCTTCAGGAACCGGTGGCGCCCCTGTACCGCGAACTCGATACCCTGCAGCTCGTCGACCCACGCGTCCGGATCGTCACTGAACAGCGGGCTCGGGCCGAACTCGAGGTCTTCGAGGCGTGGAAAGCGGTCGTCGGAGGCCCAGTCGACGCTCGGCCCGAGGATGCGGATATCGACCGGCACGCGGCGCGTGATGGCGAGCGCCCGGTCGATGCGCGGAGGCGACCCGAGGTCATCGCGAACGTATTGCACGTGAAGTGACAGGTGGCCCGAAATGAGGCCGCGGATTTCGTCACTGTTGTAGACCCAGCGCAGCGCGACAGACGTGCCCCACACGAACAATGCGGCGAGGACGAGGAAGATTCCGAGCAACCGGAACGAAAGGGATCGTGACAGGCGTTCAATCATCCCGACGTGGCACGCCGACAAACGAGTAGCCGCGACCCCAGATCGTCTGGATGAAGCGCGGCGGCTTGACGGAATCACCGAGCTTGTTGCGCAGCCGACTGATCATGATGTCGACGGAGCGCGTCAGGAT
>JBFGYM010000068.1:0-10407 GCA_041587435.1 Woeseiaceae bacterium | reverse complement strand
TCACGAAGCGGGCGAGTTCATGTAGTCCTTGAAGGTCACCTTCTTGACCTTCGACTTGCCGTTGTCCAGCAGCCAGTCGACGGCTTTCTGTTCGACCACCATCGGCTCGATCTGTTGCATGATCTGCGGGTTGCTCATGTACATATTGACCATGTCGCCCGAATTCTCGTAGCCCGCGCACATGTCCTCGACGCGCGCGCGCAGGTCGTCCGGCGTAACCGTCACCTTGTTCTCGGCGATGACCTGGCGCAGCAACAGACCGAGGCGCACGCGCTTTTCGGCCGTCTCGCGAAAGTTCTCCATCGGCGGCGCCTGGTCGTGGTCCTCGATGCCGAGGCGCTGCATGGCCTCGTGCTGCATCGAGTGCATTTCCTCGCGGACGAGCGCCTGCGGTACGTCGATCGGGTTCTTGTCGATCAGCCCGTTCATGACCTGCTCGCGAATGTCGGCTTCGACCTTGGTCCTGGCCTCGCGCTCCATGTTCTCGCGCACATCCTTCTTGAGTTGCTCCAGGCCGCCCTCCGTGACGCTGAATGCCTCGGCGAACGCGTCGTCGAGGTCGGGCAGGATCTCCTCCTCCACGCGGTGGGTGTTGATCGCAAACTCGGCCTTCTTCCCGGCGAGATCCTCGGCGTGGTAGTCCTTGGGAAACTTGACCTTGATCGTCTTCTCGTCGCCGGCCTTGATGCCCTTCAGCCCCTTCTCGAAGTCCGGCAGCATCTGGCCCTGGCCGAGCACGACCGGAATTTCCTTGCCGCTGCCGCCCTGGAACTCCTCGCCGTCGATCGTGCCCGTGAAATCGACGATCACGCGATCGCCATCCTGCGACTTGCGATCGACGGTTTCCCAGTTCGCGCGCTGCTTGCGCAAGCTCAGCAGCATGTCGTCGAGGTCCGCGTCGCGAATCTCGACCTCGGGCTTGTCGACCTTGATCTTGTCGAGGTCCTTGAGCTTCACCTCGGGCAGCACTTCGAAGGTCGCGACGTAGGCGAACGTCTTGCCGTCGTCCGTCTCGGTCTCGATCTTCGGTCCGCCCGCCGGCCGCAGGTTCTCCTGCGTGACGGCGTCCGAGTAACTCTTCTGCATGATCTCGCCGAGCACCTCCTGGCGAACCTGCTTGCCGTAGCGCTGGCGCACCACGCGTGCCGGCACCTTGCCGGGCCGGAAACCCTTGATCCTGGCGGTCTTGCCGACCGACTTCAGGCGCGAATCGACTTCGCTTTCGATGCGTTCGGCGGGCACCTCGACGCGCATGCGCCGCTCCAGAGCACCGGTCGACTCGACAGTGACGTTCATTTTGTAAATCTCTTAAAAATCAGTAATGTAAGGCTGAAAAGACTGGTGCGAAAGGGGAGACTCGAACTCCCACGGGTTGCCCCACTGGATCCTAAATCCAGCGCGTCTACCAATTCCGCCACTTTCGCTAACCGGGCGACACGACGGTGCGACGAAATCCCGCACTTTCTTGCCAGCCGGGCATTATACCGTCACCCGTTTCGGGATTGGAACCGGCGGAAATGCGGTACCGGACATCCTTTTCCAAACGTCAAGGTGTCAGTCACCCTATTGCCGCGGTTCCGGAAATAGGGTGACTGACACCCTATTTTCGGTAGTATCCGCCTCATGTCCGACGATTCGATACACCACGGCATGGACGTTGCGGCGCTGCGGCGGTCCGCGACGGGCTTTGCCCTCGACCGCGACGATCTCGACGACGACCCGATCGTGCAGTTCGAGGCGTGGTTCCGCTATGCCTGCGAGACGGTGCCGATGGACCCTAACGCCTTCGTCGTCTCGACCGTCGACCGCGACAACCGGCCGTCGAGCCGGACCGTGCTGCTGAAATCCTTCGACGAGAACGGCTTCGTCTTCTACACCAACTACGACAGCAAGAAGGCGCAGCACATCGAACACAACCCTTACGTGTCGATGCTATTTTTCTGGTCCGAGGCGGCGCGCCAGGTCAAGATCCGGGGCAAGGCCGAGAAGATCCCGACGGCCGAGTCGATGAAGTACTTCCTGTCGCGACCGCGCGGCAGCCAGATCGGCGCCTGGGTCTCGGCGCAGTCCAGCGTCATCTCGTCGCGCTCGCTGCTCGAGGCGAAATTCCAGGAAATCAAGAAGAAGTTCAGGAACAAGGAAGTGCCCCTGCCGTCCTTCTGGGGCGGCTACCGCGTCGTCCCGGACCAGGTCGAGTTCTGGCAGGGACGCCGCAACCGCCTGCACGATCGCTTCGAGTACAGCAAGCAGGCCGACGGCAGTTGGACGATCGAGCGCCTCGCGCCGTGATACCTGCCCCGGAATAAACAAGGGCCCCCGGAAACCGGGGGCCCTCGCCGTTCTACGTCCCGCCCTAGGGGATGTTGTTGTGGAAGACGTACGTGTCGACGGTTGAATCCGGGATCGGGAAGATGACCGCGCCCGGTGCCGAGTTATGGCATGTCCTGCACGCCCAGTCTTCGTCGATGGCCGGATAGGCATAACTGCCGTTCGCCGTGAATTGATCCGCAGTCGAGTCCAGGTTGATCCTGAAGATGTGCGACGAAACGTCGCCGATTGCGGGACGATCTGCCTCGCCGGCGACCGCCGTGGCGGATTTCGCGAGGTACGGCATATGGCAATCGATGCAGGCCAGTGACCGCATTCCCGGGCCGAGACGAGCCGCAGGGTCGTAGTCGCTGTGGCAACCGAGGCAACCGGCGTTGGTCTTGTCGACGCCCGGCATGCCCGCGTACAGCGGATTGTCCACGTTGACCGACGAACCGTGCGGATTGTGGCACGTGTTGCAGTTACCGTGCGTGGCGAAGAACCCCTGCGAACGCACCGTGTCGAGCGTGTCGGGATCGATACCGAGGATCTCGTCGTACTGCTCGTGGTGACGGACCATGCCGCCCGATGCCGCGATACGGCCGCCCATGTCGGACGGGCGCGGATCGGGCGCGTTCGCTGTAGCGAGCGCGTTCTCAAACGCGCTGACGTAGCTCGGGTAATCGCGCTCACCGTCGCGCGTATGGCATTCGCCGCAGGCAATCGCGTCGCCGTAGCCGGCATCCGCCGCCGTCAACTCGGCGTCCGAACGCGGCAGGCTGGCAGCCCGCGTGATCGTGCCCGTAAACTTCGCGTGCGATGCGCCGGCACCGTGGCAGGCTTCGCACTGAATGCCGCCCTCGAAAAACGTGCCGTCCATGAACGGCAGGTTGTCCTGACGATTGTCATTCAGCGCCGCATCCTGGTGCCGCCAACCCGTCACGTGACAGTTGCCGCAGTTGTACGGCTTGTCGGTTACGTTGTTGTTATAGCTCGACATCGCGTCGGTCGCGAAGTTGTACTGAACGCTGGATCCGGTCACGATCGCGCCGTTCTGGTCGATGAAGCGCGCTTTCCAGAAGTAACCGCCGATGACGTAGGTAACGTCGTCCCAGGTAACCGGCGTGCCGAGCGTATTGTCCGTGCCGGCTTTCGGGTCGCCTGCTGCCGCGTCATCGTCGGTGATGCGCTGCAGCACACCATTGAGCGTCGTAAAGGGATAGCTCGGCTGCACGCCGTTCTCGACTTTGTTCAGCTTGAACGGATGGCCCGTTTGCACGAACGATGCATACTGAATCGTGTGGCATTGGCCGCACTGGTCGCTGCCGATGAACTCGCCGTCGGGAATCTCGGGCAGGTCGAAATCGAGCGAGTTGACCGCACCGTCCGTCACGGTGAATGCCGCCACCGCGACCGCTTCGTATCCCGGACGACTCGCATTTACGTCGTAATCGCCCTCTGCCAACACGATTTCGTACGTGCCGTTTATTGCCACGTCCGCCAACGCGGTCACGCCGTTTACATTGGTGAACGCGACGGCAACGAATCGATCCAGCGGACCGTTCGGCGTCGTCACCTGGCCCGTCACGAGCACCGCCGTTCCGGGCGGTGGTTCGCGGCAGTCGAGAACGTCAACCGTACCGTCCCCGTTGAGATCCTCTTCCGGGTCCGGCACACCGTCCTGGTCGAGGTCCCAACAAGCGACGCCGTCTGCGCCGGGCTGACCTGCAGCGCCTGCAGGTCCGGCAGCGCCGTCGCTGCCTTCGCAGCCTGCAAACAGGAATGAGCCCGCCGCCAAGAGCAGCAAGAATCGGATTTTACTGGACATTTTTACACTCCCGGGATTGTCGTTGCCCCGCAGGTACGGGGCAACCGCCTGAACAAAGGCGGAATTTCCCCAAGTGCACATTATGAAATTGGACGGAAAGAGACATTGACGATCGTCAGTTTCGAAAGCGCGAAAACCGCAGTCTCGTAAGGAATAACCGCAGCCTCTGGCCGCAACGCCGCTCTCGCACATCCCTGTGCTCTGCGGCATGAGTTCGTCCCTGCACAAAAAGGCCGGGAGATTGCTCTCCCGGCCCCGGTTTTTCCTCCTTGTCGGTGGTGCGGGGTGGGCCCGGAGGCCCGCCCCTCAACCAATCGCTAGTTCACCGCGTCGATGATCGTCTGACGACCCTCTGGGAACTCCTGCGGCGTCCAGCTGTTCTGGTAGGCATGACCCTTGCTCGCACCGTCCTTGTGGCAGGTGACGCAAGCTGTCGTCGCTGCGCCCTGCAGCACGTCGTCGATCTGGTCATCCCACACCGTGCTTCCGGCTTCGACCGTGGTGGCCATCGACTGCGTCTGATCAGGAATGACCATGAAGTCGTCCGTATGGCAGGCGGTGCACTCGTTGAGCGACCGCGGGTAGGTCGGAGCATGGAAGTTGTGGTTCGTGGTGTAGGGCGGATCGGATCCGAAGACAACCTGTTGCCCCGTGCCCGGCCAGTTCGGGATAGCTGACGCATCCGGCGCGAACGCGTAGATGCCGCGGTTCCGATAGACGAGGTACGGAGGCGAGCCGTCCTGACCTGCCGAGTGAATGCGATGCAGCATCGTCTTCATCTCGAAGGTTTCGCCAACCCGGCCGTCATAGGCTTCGGAAGCATCGACGCCCATGCCCACGCGCACACTCTGCTCGTTGGCAGCCGCGTTGTGGCACTGCAGGCACATATCGACGTTGTCGACGCGGTCGCCGCCGTGCTGGTACATCGATCCGACGTGGCACCCGAGGCACTTGGCGGTATCGACGACGTTGCGGCGAGCAACTGCCGGAGCGCCATCACCGATGACCCAGTCAAAGGTCGGCGTCGGCACGCGGACTGCCATGCTATCGGCAGGATCAGCCACACTGACGACGAGCGGCCTGCCGCCCAGCGCCAGCCTGCCCTTGTCGGCAACGACGGCGTCCACCGGGATGGTGGTCGTCGCGACGTTGGCTGCGCAGGTCGTGTTGAGATCCGTGACGTCCACGTTGAGGGCCTGGCCCGGCGCGCTGGTCGACTGGCCGAGGATGAAGTCATCACCCTGGGCATAGTTGCGGTATACGCGGAGCCTGTTGTTCACGAAGAACACCGGTGCCCCTGGACCGACCGTGGCGTTGCACGGATCGACCCCGACGCCGTCGTAGGAGGCTGTCCAGGAGATCGCAAGGTTCGTGCCGTCATCGACTACGCCGGTGACCTCCCAGTTAAACCTCGCACCCTCGGTGATCGAGGTGTCGACGCCATCCCAGATGATGCCGCCGCGCCCGGTCGTCGAGCCGTTGTGGAAGTCGGCTACGAATTCCCGAGCGAGACCGCCATCATGGCACTGCGCGCAGTTGGCCGTTTCGGGGTTCGGAATCGTGTTGTGGAACTCGAGGCCGGTGAAATCAAAACCTGCCATCGAGCCGTGGCACGTGAAGCAGCCCGCGCCCGTGACCGGCATTGCGTTGACTACGGCCAGCTGCGGCGCTTCGCTATGGCAGACGCTGCAGTTGTTCATGTACGTCGGGAAGGTGATCTCGTCACGCAGCCCGATGTGGTACTCATGAGCCACCGCTGCGAGGCTCGGCACCGTGCCGACGCCATGGCATACGAGGCAGGGCTCGCCGCCATCATCCGCGGCAAAGTAGCCGCCGTGAACGTCGATGCCTTCCGGACCGTGACACGAATTACACGCGGCCGCGGAGATCTCGAGTGTCTCGACCGGCGAGGCCCCTGTGTCACCCCAGAAATAGACACGCGTCTCGCGATCATCACCAGCCCCAACCCGGAACAGCCAGCGCTCGTTGTTCGAGGCCCCTTCGCCCGGAACCGTGACGGTGTAGTTGCCGCCGCCATTGTTCGTCAGCGTCGCGGTGGCACGGAAGTCGGTCCGGGTCGCGCCGTCGGTCATGTAGGCGCGCTGGACCTGGTCGTAATTGGTGGCCGCAGCGCCGTCGGCTGCCAGGTCGAAAGTAACGGTCAGGTCGGCGCCGAGATTGGCCGTCCCGAACGTGATGTTGCTGACCGCCTCGATCGGCGCCA
Organism: Woeseiaceae bacterium; assembly: GCA_041587435.1. Classification (GTDB taxonomy): domain Bacteria; phylum Pseudomonadota; class Gammaproteobacteria; order Steroidobacterales; family Woeseiaceae; genus UBA1847. The sequence continues at coordinate 4,048 of JBFGYM010000068.1, read as the reverse complement.
GCGCGTGGGCTGCCGGCGCAGACGCAAACGAGCCGTCACTGTGGCAAACCCCACAGCTCTCGAGCGGCGTTACAGCAGCATTAGATCCGGGAGGTCCCGGAGGTCCCTGCGGCCCGGTGCCGCCCGGCGCGCCGGCCGGTCCGGCCGGGCCAGCGGCTCCGTCGCTACCCTCGCAGCCGCCCATCGCGAAAGCGAGGGCACACACCACGAGAGCGGACCAGGCCCATCTAAAGAGTTTCAGGAACTGGTTCATAGATGTACTCCCCATGATTGATTGATGTATAGCCCGGCTACGGCCGCTAAAGGATCGGGAGGAACGGTCGCGCGGAGCAAACACACGATAGAAACTGCAGCCGGTGAAAACACTGACATTCGTCAGTTTCGGCCGGTGGATTACACGTACTGGAGTGCCGACTCTTTGCGGCTTGTCCGTACCCCGCGCCGAGCGCGCGGCGAAACTGACATTTGTCAGTCTCGGCTAGGTAGAAACCGAGGTTTTCGAGGACAAGCCACGATGTCGAAGGGCGGCGCTCCCTGCTAGGTTGCGGATCGGGATTGGGGAGTGAAAAGAATGACTTGCGGCAATTGTGATTGCCCATTCCACGAGCTTCAGGCAGAACACAGCCCCTTCGCGGACGCCGAATTCCAGTGCCTCGTGACCGACGCCGTCAAGGAGGTGCGTTTCCGGGCCGGCGACGTGCTGTTCGCGCAGGGCGAGCCGTCCTCGTCGCTGTATTCGCTCACGAGAGGACTCGTCAAGATCACCTGCCACACGGCATGCGGGCGCGAGCAGATCGTCGGGCTGTCGAGCCCGGGCAAGCTGCTGGTCGGGCTGCAGTCGATCGACGACGATCACTACCAGTATTCGGCCATCGCCGAGACCGAGGTCGAGGCCTGTCGCATACGCCACCGGCCCCTGGTGCATGAGATCAAGAAACGCGGCGACGTGGCGATGCGCGTGATCTCGGCCTTCAATGCCCAGCTCGGCCACAGCCGCCAGTTGATGCGCGTGATGGGGCACAAGTGCGCCGCCGCGAAGATCGCGTCGTTCATCACGCTGATCATCCCCAAGTCGGAACACGGCAACCGTCGGTTTACGCTGCCCTTCTCGCGCGGCGAGATGGCGAGCCTGCTTGGCCTGAGCGAAGAGACCGTGTGCCGCCAGATGGCCAAGATGAAACGCGACGGCATTCTCTACGCACCGCGCGGCAAGATCGAGATTCTCGACTGGGACAAGCTGCAGGCAGTCGCTGACGAGGTCAGGAACGACGCCGACTGATTCCACCCCGATCTGGCGGGCATCGCGCCACTTTTGATACCGTTGCGCCTATGCCGAGCGCCTTCCTCGTTTCCGACATTCACATCATGTCGCCCTCTTGCCCCCGCGCCCGCACGTTTCTCGAGTTCCTGCGATCGCTGTCGGGGTCTTCCAACGCCTCCCACCTCGTGCTGCTGGGCGACATCTTCGACCTCTGGGTGGCGGACCACGACTATTTCATCGACAACTACCGCGACATCATCGACGAGATCCGGCGCCTGGCGAACGAGGGCGTGGACATACTCTACTTCGAAGGCAACCACGACCTGCACCTGCGGTACTTCTGGTCAGAGCGCCTCGGGCTCACCGTTTGCGAAGGTCCCAAGTACATCGAACTCGGCGGCCGCACCGTGCGGCTCGAACATGGCGACCAGATGGATCCCGACGACCACGGATACCTGTTCCTGCGCTGGTTCCTGCGCACACCCGTTATCCGCTTCCTGGTGCGGCATCTGCCGGGCCGGCTGATCGCCTGGATCGGCGACCGTGCCAGCGCTGCGAGCCGCGACTACACGTCCAACACCAAGACCATCGACCGCAGCGACGCGATCGAAAAGATCCGCGTCCACGCACACAAGGCGTATGCCGAGCGCCCGTTCGACCTGATCATCTCGGGTCACGTGCATGTCCGCGACGACTACCGGGCTGACGCGGACGGCGGATCGTTCCGCTCGGTCAATCTCGGCAGCTGGCTCGATGCGCCCTGTTACTTCAGGCTCGACGAAAACGGCGAGCGATTTCACGACATAGAATTAGCCCAATGACAATATTACGAACTGCCGTTATCGGCGTCGGCTCGATGGGCCGCTGGCACGCCGACAAGTACGCCGCCCTGCCCAACTCGGAACTCGTCGCCGTCGTGGACGCCGATGCGTCGCGCGCCGCGAGCGTGGCGGGCGAACTCGGGATCGAGGGCCTGACGGACTTCCGCGAGCTGGTCGGGAGGGTCGATGCAGTATCCGTCGTCACCCCGACGTCGGCGCATTTCGAGGTTGCCGAGTTCCTGCTCGACAACGGTATCCACGTCCTCGTCGAGAAGCCGATTACCTCGACGATGGAACAGGCGCGGACCCTGGTCGAGCTCGCCGAAAGTTCGGGGCTCGTGCTTCAGGTCGGGCACCTCGAGCGGTGCAACCCGGCCGTCGTCGCGCTCACGAAACACATCACCGTGCCGCGCTTCATCGAAACCAACCGCATCGCGCCATACAAACCGCGCGCCCTCGACGTCAGCGTCGTGCTCGATCTCATGATTCACGATATCGACCTGATTCACAGCTTCGTACGCTCGCCCATGGAGCATGTCGACGCGGTCGGCCGCCGCATTTTCTCGAACAACATCGACGTCGCGAACGCCCGTATTCGCTTCGCGAACGGCTGCATCGCCAACGTCACGAGCAGCCGCATCAGCCTGAAGACGGAGCGCTCGCTGCGCATCTTCCAGGACGACTCCTACCTGTCGGCCAACCTGCAAACCAAGGCCCTCGCGAGCTACACGAAACGCGGCGACGGCCCGGTAAAGGGACCCGAGGACGTCGAGATCAGCAACCAGGCCTTCGGCGACTCCGACGCGCTTATGGAACAGGCGAAGGCGTTTCTCGATTCGGTGGCCAACGGCACGCCGCCGCTCGTCAGCGGCCGCACGGGGATGGAAGCGCTCGAAACGGCGACCGTCATCGGCAACCTGATTCACGGAGAGCAGCCGACATGACGATTCCGGGCGCGGCTAGGTTGTCGCGAGGACGGTGTCCCTGCTGAGCTGATTCAGGCCGTCCATCGCGGCCTGCGTTTCATCGCGCACGCGTTCGATGTCCTGCATCGACGCGCCGCGCGGGACTTCGATCGGTTCCCCGACGGCGATGACGATCTTTGCGAACGGTTTGGGCACCATGAACTTGTCCCACGTGTTCATGACCCAGGCGCGATCCGCCGCGTAGCCAATCGGCAGCAGCGGTGCGCCGCCGATGCGCGACATCAGCACGGTGCCGGTCTTGAGCTCGAAGACGGGACCCCGCGGTCCGTCCGGCGTCGTCACGATCGACACGCCGCGTTTCATCATGGCTTGCGCGTCGCGCAGCACGAGCGCACCGGTGCGCGCCGCCGAACCCCGTATGACCTCGCCGCCCCAGCTCTTCGCGATTCGCGCCGGCACATCGCCATCGACCGACGCCGAGATGACGAAGCCCGCCTTGAAGCCGCGCTGCACCCACCGGCGCATCATGTTCGACAGCACCAGGTGCTGCGAGTGCCAGTAACAGGGCACGTACGCCCTGCCTTCGCGAATGACGCGCTCGGCAATGTCCTCGCCGATGACCTTGTCGACGCGATAGGTGGCATTGAGCAGCCAGATTACGCCGCGCAACAGCGGCAGGCCGATCGCGTAAGCCAGCTTGCGGCCGGCCGAGAGGCGCCGCAAGCTGTCGGCACTGCGGCGGGACTCGACGTCGGAGAAGTCTTTATCGGGGGCATCCTGGCTCATCGGCCGGCATTTTACGTCATCCGAAAACGTGCAGGTAGCTGAATGCAGGTCACGGCGGTGGCCGCGCCGCGATGCTAGCCTGACGGGCATGAAGGGCCGGATTCTCGCAACCCTGTTCGCGCTACCGTTCGCCGGCGTCGGCGTCTGGATGCTGTGGTCGATCGGCAGCACGCTGCACGAAGCGTGGCAAATGCGCGACTGGGTGCAGGTCGAGGCGACCTTGCAGGCGGGCGGCTACGACACTCGCTCGGGCG
>JBFGYM010000067.1:0-10442 GCA_041587435.1 Woeseiaceae bacterium | reverse complement strand
GAGCTTGCGGTCGGGCGGGACCAGGCTGGGCAGTGTCGAGTCCACGGCTGCCGAGTAACGACTGTCATCGTACACAAGGCCAACCGTCCAGCGTTTCGCCCTGCCGCCCCGCAAACCGCGCGACCAGCCGCGGAACAGGTGGGCGTAGTCGCGTTCTCGTCGGTATTCGGCGGCCTCGTCGCCCAACTGGTAGAGCTGGCTGCGGCGATCGTCGACCTGCGCGTTCGCGCCTGCCGCCCAGCGCGCGTCGAGCGCATAAAACGGTCGCGTCACGGCGAGCGCATGACTGAAGCCGTCCGAATTGTCGGAATAACTCGCCGCGAGCGACACCCAGGTGCGCCCGAGGTTGCGGTCCGAGAAATGGATCTCGTCCTCGCTGCGTTCGATCCCCTTGTCGCGCAGGATACGCAGCCGCTGGCCTCGTCCCGCCAGGTTGGTTTCTTCGAGACCGATGCGCGAGCGCGAACGCCCGCTATTGCGCGAATACGACAGTTCCGGGATCAGCGACCAGACGTCCCGCGTCGATACGACCAGGTCGACGGTGCCCTCGTCACCCGGCCGGCGCTCGATATTGGCATCGTAGAGGTACTTGTTGTCGCGCAGGATGCGCTCCGACTCCTCCACGGTCCTCGGGTCATAGCGGTCGCCCGGCTGGAACAACAGCTGGTCGCTGATCGTTCCCTGCCGCGTCCTGACGTGCAGCCGGTTGATCCAGCGATAGAACCACCTGTCCTCTTCCGGGTCGGTGAGGTCGAAAATGTCGCCGTTATTGATCCAGACCTTGCCGATCATTGGCGGATCGGCGTGATCTTGCCCGGCGACGGCAGGCTCGTCGGCGAGGCCGGGCAGCGCGCCCAGGCAGAGCATCAATATGGCAGCAGTTCGGTCAATCATAGGCAGGAAAAAGCCCTCGCGAGCCTATTGTAAGCACGTGTAGACCACACTTGCGCGCGGTTTGGAAAACCTGCTATAAGAAACGAGCGCAAGATTCTGATCCGGAAAGAGTACCGAAGGACTTGCCGGGGCCCTTGCAGGAGGGCTCGAGGACTACAGGACGTAGTCGACTCCAGAAGAAGAAAAGCGCGACAACAACATCCAGAAGCGCTGGAGAGGCAATGACTGACCACGTCAATCGCTTTCACGCGGCACTGCTCGTGCTCGCCGGGCACGGCCATATAAAACAACGGCTTATCAGGGCTTTCGAGGACAATCTCGCTGAGCTGCATGAAGACGAGTTGCCGCTCACGACGAAGCAGGCGTTTGCTGATCTGCGCCAGGACATGCAGCGCGTCGCGCCGCTCAACGGCGAGGGCCCGATCTGCGCCTCGGTGCGCAAGATGTCGGTCGAGGAAGCCAGCGACTGCGCACAGCGCATCGTCGCGATGTACGGCGACATCGTTCGCCTGCGCGACGACGGCCAGGCCAGCCTGCCGCTGGCCGACAACGACGAAACGCGCGTCCCGCCGTTCCTGGTCAAATCTGTCTGATCGGGTAGAAGATCAGCGTCACCAGGTCGTCTTCTGCCACCTTGCCCGGATCACTGACGTAGGACTCCCACGCGTCACCGTTGCGTTCGATGCCGAGCGCCGCCAGGTAGGCGGCTATCTTGCGATGCGTCGCCCCCAGCTCGCGGTAGGAGCCGACGTGACGCACACGAATGACCACGCCGCCGTAGGTTTCTCCGATCTTCACGCCGGCGCCGTCGCGCGGGGTGTCATCGTCGAGGCCGCGCACCGGTATGGCTGAATCGAAGACGAGCTCGGCGCCGCGGAAGCCGCGCGTGATCGACAGCGGTGCACCGGCGTCCTCGAGGCCGTTCTCGTCGATAAAGCTGAGGATGCGAAAGTAAGCCTCGCCCATCGCCTCGGACATGGCCGACGGCTCGGGGCGGGAGACGGTCGGGAGAAAGGCGATGTCGACAGGCTCTACGACCAGGTGTTCGACATCGAGGTCGCTGAAATCCGCCGCCGGCAGGCTCTCGGCCAGCTGCTTGAGATTTTCGAGGCCGGCCTGGTAGTCGCGCGCGACAACGCTGCCGAGCATCGCCGCGAAATAGCGACCGACGACGTTCATGCCGTAGTCGGCCTCGAAGCCCCAGTGAATGATCGTGGTTCCCGTGCCCGGCGCGAGCCGGAACCAGGACCTGGCCTCGCCCGGCTCGCCGGGATTCATTACGATGCCGACGTAGTCGAACGGCCGGCTCTCGACGATGGTCTGCACGCCGCTGCCGATGACGGCGCCGTCCCAGGTGACGGTTGCGCCTTCGCCGCGGCTGTTCCCGCTGTAGATAAAGCGGGCGTTGGGGTCCGTCTCTGCCCACGGCGCCCAGAGCGTGAAGCGGCGGAAGTCGTTGACCTGTGCGAATACGGTGGCCGGGGGCGCGTCGATTTCGGCGGACACCTCGACGCGGTGCGTGCGCGGCAACGCGAAGCCAATCAGGATCAACAGCGCGATCGCAGCGAAGATGCCGTACAGGATTTTGTGCACCGGGTAATTCCCGTCGTCGAAAGAATCGGGCCGGATTATTCCACAGATGGCCGCGGTTCGGCACAATGCGGCCCATGATTGACCATTCCAGTAACGAACTACCGATCGGCGTATTCGATTCGGGCGTCGGCGGCCTGACGGTTCTCAAGGCGATACGTGAAGCGCTGCCGAAGGAGAATCTCGTGTACCTCGGCGACACCGCGCGCCTGCCCTATGGCACCAAGAGCCCGGCCTCGATCGAACGCTATGCGACCCAGGCGGCCGCGCGCCTGCAGCAGGAGGGCATCAAGTTGCTCGTCGTGGCCTGCAACACCGCGTCAGCCGTAGCGCTCGACGCGTTGCGCAAGGCGCTCGCACCGGTCCCCGTCGTCGGCGTCGTCGAGCCGGGCGCGGCCGCGGCCGTCGCCGCCGCACCGGGCGGCAGGCATCTCGTGCTGGCCACCGAGGCGACGGTTCGTCTCGGCGCCTACCGCGATGCCATCACGGCGCGCGATGCGGGCGCCGAGGTGCGCGAAAAGGCGTGCGAGATGCTCGTATCGCTGGCCGAGGAAGGCTGGAGCACGGGCGACATAGCGAGCGCCATCGTACGTCGCTACCTCGACGAGGCCGACGGAATGCAGCCGGACACGATCATTCTGGGTTGCACGCATTTCCCGTTGCTGCGGGACACGATTCGCGACGTGGCCGACGACGGCGTAGCCCTGATTGACTCGGCCAGCACCACGGCGGGCGTGGTCGTCGCCGCGCTGGAAAAACTGGGTGCCCGCCGCGACAGCGAGGCGCCGGGATTTCTGCGGCTGCTGGCGACCGACAGTGCGACCCGTTTTGCGCGGGTCGGTGGGCAGTTTCTCGGCCGGGAACTGAGCTACGCGGACGTCGAGATCGTCGATCTTTGAGCTGTGCGATAATGCAAAGTCTCATTTTGCCCCGGGGGTAAACCGTGAAAATCTCCAACCTCGTGCGCCCGCTGGGCGTCGTGCTGCTGTCCCTGACCTTCGTTGCCTGTGGCCGCGAGGCGCCCCCCGACGTCACGGTAACCGCGCTCGACAAGGCGGAGGTCCGCCCCGAAATCTACGCCGAGTTCACGCTGACTGCCGATCTCGGTCACCTCAGCGACAACCAGAAGCAGATGATCGTGCTGCTCATCGACGCGGCGCAGATCATGGACGACCTGTTCTGGCGCCAGTCCTTCGGCGACAACTACCGGGCCTGGCTCGATTCGATCGCCGACGATCGCGTACGGCGCTTCGCCGAACTGAACTACGGGCCGTGGGACGCACTCGATGACGACAAGCCGTTCATGGACGGCTTCGGCCCGAAACCGCTGGGCGCGCGCTTCTACCCCGAGGACATGAGCCGGGAAGAATTCGAGGAGGCATACCTCCCGGGCAAGGCCGACCTCTACTCGTTCGTGCGCCGCGACGCCGAGGGCAAACTCGAACTCGTGCCGTACCACGTCGAGTACGCCGCGGAGCTGGCCGAGACGGCGCGGCTCCTGCGCGAAGCGGCGCAGCTGGCGGATAGCCCGGATTTCGCCAATTACCTGAAACTCCGCGCCGCCGCGCTGATCAGCGACGACTTCCAGCTCAGCGACGCCTACTGGATGGACGTCAAGGACAACGACATCGACGTCATCATCGGTCCCATCGAGACCTACATGGACCGGCTGTTCGGCTATCGCGCCGCGTACGAGGCCTACGTGCTGATCAAGGACCTCGAGTGGAGCGCGCGGCTGAGCCGCTTCACGGGTTTCCTGCCCGCGCTGCAGGAGGGGCTGCCCGTGGCGGAGGCATACAAGGCGGAATCGCCGGGGACGAACGCAGACCTCAACGCCTACGACGTTATCTATTACGCCGGCCACAGCAATGCCGGCTCGAAGACGATCGCGATCAACCTGCCGAACGACGAGGAGGTCCAGCTGCAGAAGGGTTCGCGACGGCTGCAACTAAAGAACGCCATGCAGGCGAAGTACCAGAAGATCCTCGAGCCGATTGCCGACGTGCTGATCGACGAGTCGCAGCGCCAGTTCATTACCTTCGATGCGTTTTTCGCAGAGACGATGTTCCACGAGGTTGCGCACGGGCTCGGCATCAAGAACACGATCAACGGCAAGGGCACGGTGCAGCTCGCGCTCAAGGAATACGCGTCGAGCATGGAAGAGAACAAGGCCGACATTCTCGGGCTGTACATGATCAGCGAGCTGCACGAGGCAGGCGAACTCGGTGACGTGGATCTGCGCGACTACTTCGTGACCTTCATGGCCGGGTTGTTCCGCTCGGTGCGCTTCGGCGCGGCAAGCGCCCATGGAAAAGCCAACATGGTGCGCTTCAATTTCTTCCTCGAGGAAGGCGCCTTCGTGCGCGACGCTGCAACGGGCCGCTATCGTGTCGATTTCGAGCGCATGCAGAAGGCGATGACGAAGCTCTCGCGCCTGCTGCTGACGCTCCAGGGTGACGGCGATTACGAGGGCGCCAGGGAACTGACGGAAACGAAGGGGGTGATATCGGCGCAGCTCCGGGCCGATCTCGACCGCCTGACGGAGGCGTCGATTCCGGTCGACATCGTGTTCCGGCAGGGGGTCGCCGAACTCGGCCTCGACAGGGGCGAACGCAACTAGCTACAGGTCCTGCTTGGCAATCACCGGCAGGACGTTGCCGTACAGCGTCGTCAGGTAGAGATTCCGGCGGGTCTCGAGGACGCCCGTCAGCATCGGGTAACGCGCTTGCGGGTCGTGCATGTTCATCAGGATCTCGCCGTCGCCGTTGAAGGCGATGACGTGGGATGACCGGTCGGCGGCCGGGCGCAGGAAGCGCGGCAGCCGGAGCACGACTTTCCGCAACCATGGCCGGTCGGCCAGCCGGTCGACGATGGCCTTGCGCGGCGCCGCAAAGCCGAGCCAGAAACGGCCGTGGTGACCTGACTTCAGGTTGTCGCCGAAGCCGGGGAGATTCTGCAGCAGCACCTCCGTGGAACCGCGGTGCGGCCCTTGCAGCCAGTGCTTGAGTACGCGGTACTCGTTCATCTCGACGATGAGGAGGAAGCTGCCGTCCTCGCTGATCGCGACGCCATTCGCGTAGGCGAGGCCGTCAAGGAGTACCTCGGCCGAGCCCGTCGACGGGTCGTAGGCGAGCACTCGCCCGTGCCCGCCGTGTTCCATGATGTCGAACAGCGTCGCCTCCATCGTGTCGCGGAACGCCCGGGCACTGAACTTGCGGCTTGCCTCGGTGAAATACACGACGCCGTCCGGTCCAATCGCGAGGTTGTTGGCAAATACGTCGGCGTCGCCGCCGCCGTACAACGTGGATACCTTTCCCGACCGGTCGACGCGCTGCAGTCCGCTGAAGGCGTTCGCGACGATGAGTGAGCCGTCCCCTGCCGTTTCGATGCCGAGCGGCCGGCCCCCGACATCGGCGAACGCTGCGGCACGCCGGTTGCGAATGCGGATGACGTGTCCGCTCAGGGTGGTGGCATAGACCGCGTCGTCCGGGCCGAGCGTGGCGTCCTCGGGCCCCTCGAATTCGCCCAGGTCGATGCCCGTCGCCGCCTGCAGCAGGTCGTTCGGGGCGAACGGGTCGACCAGGCCGCGGTCGACCGGCGCCTGCCAGGCGACGGGATCCACGGGCAGCGGCCACAACAGCAGGTAGAGCAGCGCCGCCAGTAACAGCGAGCCGCCGGCGAACAGGGTTTTCTTCACTGACGGTGCGGGATCAGCGCTGCGCGTCGATCATGCGCAGGAACTCGGCCCGGGTGCGAGCGTCGCTGCGGAAGCCGCCGACCATCTGGCTCGTCACCATCGACACGTCGGACTTGTGCACGCCGCGCGTCGTCATACACTGGTGGGTCGCCTCGATAACGACCGCGACGCCTTTCGGCTGCAGAACGTCCTGGATACAGTTGGCAATCTGCGCCGTCATCTTTTCCTGCACCTGGAAGCGGCGCGCGAACGCGTCCACGACACGGGCAAGCTTGCTGATGCCGACGACCTTGTTGCGCGGCAGGTAACCCACGTGCGCCTTGCCGATGATCGGTGCCATGTGGTGTTCGCAATGAGATTCGAACGGAATGTCGCGCAGCACGATCATCTCGTCGTAACCCTCGACTTCCTCGAACGTCCGCTGCAGGAATTCGTACGGATTCACCTTGTAGCCGCCGAACCAGTCCTCGTAGGCTTTCGCGACGCGCGTCGGCGTGTCCCGGAGGCCTTCGCGGCGGGTGTCTTCGCCCGCCCACAGCAGCAGCGTGCGAACGGCGTCTTCGGCTTGCGCGCGGCTGGGCTTGCGCGGTTTCGGCTCTTTCTTCTTCCTGGCGGCCACGAAACGGGTCCTTTGCGGTTTGGGGCGTATCCTACGCAGACTTCTGATCGAGGTCGAGGCCGACCGGACAGCTGACGCCGGTGCCGCCGAGACCGCAGTAACCGCCGGGGTTCCTGGCGAGATACTGCTGATGGTAATCCTCGGCGTAGTAGAACGTATCGAGCGGCGCGACTTCCGTCGTTATCTCCCCGTAACCGGCCTTGGAGAGCTCGGCCTGGTAGGCCTCGAGCGAGCGGCGCGCGGTGCGATGCTGGCCGTCGTCGAGCGTGTAGATCGCGGAACGGTACTGCGTGCCGATGTCGTTGCCCTGGCGCATGCCCTGCGTCGGGTCGTGGCTTTCCCAGAACACGCCGAGCAGCGTTTCGTAGCTGACGAAGGCCGGGTCGTAGACGACGAGCACGACCTCGGCATGCCCCGTGTTGCCGCTGCAGACTTCCTCGTAGGTAGGATTCGGTGTGATGCCGCCCGCGTAGCCGGCTGCCGTCGTGTACACGCCATCGGATTGCCAGAAGCGGCGTTCCGCGCCCCAGAAGCAGCCAAGCGCGAACACGGCGCGTTCCATGTTTTCCGGGAACGGCCCCTGTAACGGGTTACCGTTCACGTAATGCCGGTCGGGGACGGGCATCGCGGCTGCGCGGCCCGGCAGGGCCTCACTCCTCGTGGGCATGGTCGTTTTTCTCATGTCTTCTGCGCTTCGGCTCCCTGTTTCGCCTCGTCGTCCTGGCGAATGTCGTCGATTTCGCGCTCACGGTAGTAGAACTCGTGGCGGAATACCTGGTTGTCCGATTCGACCGGAGAACCGTCCACAATTTTCGGCCGGAACGCGCGCCGCCGGACCTCGCGATGCACCATGCGCTGCATGTCGCGGAACTCGATCGGGTCGGCCTCGGTGGTCAGGACGCGTACACGCCCCCGCGCCGAGACCGTGAAATTGACTGTTATTGTCCCGGTCCTGACGTCACTGCCGCGCGGTCCTGCGCGCGCAGCGGCCTCGGTCGCGCCGGGCAGGGGTTCCTCCCAAACCGGGATGGGCTCTCCCATCAGCTCGTTACGCATCGCAATGCGGTCTTCATCCAGCGACAACTCGTCCCAGACTTCCCGGTAGATTCGCCGCGCGCGATTGTGCGATTCCGAAACGACGTAGTAGTCGGCCAGTGCAAGCTGAGCCGTTGCTTTTTCGAGCCACGGAAAGCCCGGCGTCGTCTCCGCGATACGCACGGCGCGCTTGAGGTACAGTTCGCCCGACGAGGCGAGCGGCCGTTGCAGGCCGTCGGTCAGCGGTTCGAAATAATAGAAGGACTCGCCAAGCCGAACGAGCGGGTCGACCAGGCGCGGGTCGTCGCGTCCGGCGGAATCCTCGATGATGCGCACGGCACGACGGTACGTTGCGCGCTCGTCGTTGTAGTAGCCGGCCCGGTGTTGCCAGCTCGCGCGGCGCATAAGAGACGGCAACAGTCCCATGATGTCGTTTTCGAAATGCCGGACGTTGAGTATGTGAATGCGGTCTAGAACGTCGCGCGCCGCTTTGAGGTCGCCGAGCCGCACCTGCGCCTCGGCGAGCGACTCGAGAATCTCCACCTGCTCGATGTTGTGCGGCCCCTCGTTGACGTGCGTGATGTGCCTCGCCCGGTTGAACGACCTGGACGCAAGATCAGGGCGGCCCTGTTCGAGCTGTGCTGCGCCGAGCCCCTTCAGCGGATTGACGAGTTGTTCGTTCAGGCGATCCTCGACGACCTCGAGGATCTCGATGGCCGACGTGAAGTTCTGAATCGCGGCATCGTACTGCTTGTTGTTGTGTTGCACGATGGCGAGATTATTGAGCGCCCTGGCGGTCTCGTGAGATTGCGGGCCGTAGATCTCGATCGACATCTGCACGACGCGCTTGGCCGACATGTCGGCCTCGTCGAAATTCTGCTCGTCGAGCAACTGGCGGAAGCGAGCGAACTCGCGCAGCACGTCCTCCTCGGTGGGCGGCGCGGCTTTCGCCTCGGGTTCGACCGTGAGGTCGGCCGCAACGTCATCAGCGACCGGGACGGTCTGCTCGAAAGGGTCGATCCATTCCTCGGGCTCGTCCGTTTCCTGGCCGAGACCGACCAGCGGCACTCCGAGCAGAAGAACAACGAGGTTCCGGGTTCTCAACATAGTCATTCGTCAGACACGGGTCCGGCTGATTAGTTCTGCGTTCGGCGGATGGTAACGCGACTCACTATACCGGCTGGCGAAGGCCGGCGGTAGCGGCCGTACCGGCTCAGAATTCGAGGCCGAGTTGCTGTTGTCCGGGCGGGATAAACTGTTCGCAATCAAGGGAATGCTGGTATTCGGCTGCGACGAGTCCGAGTTTGCGGCAAGCCGTCTTGAAGCGCTTGCCGAGCATGTCGGCATACGGCCCCCGGCCCGTCTGCCGCACGCCGAACCGGCTGTCGTAATGACGGCCGCCGCTCGACTGCCGGACGAGGCTGAGCACGCGCTCCTTGCGATCGGGGAAGTGCGTCTGCAGCCAGTCGGTGAAGATCCCGACGAGTTCATGGGGCAGGCGCAGGAAAATGTAGTGGGCCTGGCGCGCGCCGGCGGACGCCACGGCATCGAGGATTGTCTCGATCTCGTTGTCGTTGATGGCCGGGATGACAGGGGCTAGCAGCGCGCTGGTCGGGATCCCGCTCGACGACAGCGTCTCGATCGCCTTGAGTCGCGACGCGGCCGACGGCACCCGGGGTTCCATGATGCGCTTCAGGTCGTCGTCCATCGTCGGCACGCTGATCGCCACCGAGCACAGATTCAGCGCCGCGAGATCGGCGAGCAGGTCGACGTCCCGGCTGACCAGATGGCTCTTGGTGATCAGCGTTACCGGGTGGCGGTGCCGGAGGAACAGCTCGAGGAGTTGCCGCGTGATGCCGAGGGTTTTTTCCGCCGGTTGGTAGGGGTCGGTATTGGCGCCGATCGCGATCGGCCGGCACTCGTAGCCTTTTTTCTCCCAGGTGGCGAGCAACTGCGACGCGGCGTTGGGCTTGTAGAAAATCTCGGTCTCGAAATCGAGCCCTGGCGACAGGTCGAGGTAGCTGTGTGACGGTCTCGCGTAGCAATAGACGCAGCCGTGTTCGCAACCCTGGTAGGGATTGATCGAGCGGTCGAACGGAATATCCGGTGAATCGTTGGTGCTGACAATGCGGCCGGCCTGCATGGCGTGCAGGTGCGTCTGCGGGGCGCGCAACGACTGCTCGTGGGTGAACTCGTCGTCGAGTTCGACCGGTCGATCGTCGAATCGGCCGCGGGGCGCCGAGACGGCGCCGCGGCCCTTGTGGCCTCTTTCCTGCATGGCATTCCTGCAAATAGGTTGACTGACACTGTATAAAAACACAGTATCACAGGAGCAGGCCGGGAATAAAGGTGTGCGCTACCGGGATTTCGGCGGCTAGTTCAGGACGCGATAGCCGCGGCCACGCAGGCAGCGTTTGAAGACCTTCTGTTTTTCGCGGTCCGCGTCGAGGCCGGAACGCGTGCCGCCGTAGATAGCGCCGGTCGCCGCGCCGCGGCCGGCATCGCCATGCACGGCGCCGGTCGCGGCACCGATGACGCCGCCGAGCGCGCCGCCTTTCGCAACGCCGTCGCCGACGACGATCTGCTCGGTGTAGGCCTCACACTCCT
>JBFGYM010000066.1:0-10648 GCA_041587435.1 Woeseiaceae bacterium | reverse complement strand
GCTGGGCCAGCCGCGTCAGGGTTCCCGCCGTCATTACGAGCGAGCGCGAGTCGCGCGGTGTGACGTTGCTCGGCATCGACCCTGCGGCGGAAGAAGGGTTCCTTTTCCTCGACTACGACGACGTCGAAGGTCGTTTCCTCGAGGGCCCGCAGGACAAGGGCATCGTCATCGGCGCTAAGCTCGCGAAAACGCTCGAGACACAAGTCGGCAAGCGTGTCGTGATCATGAGCCAGGATCCGGACAACGAGATTGCCGACCGCGGCTTTCGCGTCGTCGGGCTTTTCAACGCGAGCATGCCGGCATTCGAGGACGGCTATGTGTTCGTCGGCAAGTCCGTGGCGCAGGAAATGCTGGGCATCGGCGGTGCGACGACTGAAGTGTACTTCGTCGGCGACGATTACCGCGACGTCGAACCGACCTACGAGAAAGTCATCGCGGCCGTCGATGACTCGGTCGACGTGCGGCGCTGGTACGACGTCGATACCTACCTCGGCACGATGCTCAGGGTCATGGACGGTTTCGTGCTCATCTGGGTGGTCGTCATCTTCCTTGCGCTGTCGTTCGGGCTCGTCAACACGCTGGTCATGGCCGTGTTCGAGCGCGTGCGCGAGATCGGCCTGATGATGGCGCTCGGCATGAAGCCGAGCATGATCCTCGGGCAGATCGTGATCGAGTCCATGCTGTTGCTTGCCGTCGGCCTCGTGATCGGCGACGTGCTGGCGTGGGCCAGCATTCAGCCGATCAAGGACGGCCTCGACATCTCAGCCGTCGCCGAGGGCATGGAAATGATGGGCGCGTCCAGCGTCCTGTATCCGAAACTGACCTTGTACGACGTCGTGCTGGCCAACGTCGTCGTGCTGATCCTGGGATTTCTCGCGAGCCTGTCGCCGGCGTGGCGCGCGTCGCGATACGAACCCGTCGAAGCCATTACGAAGGTGGGATGATGACTGCCGTACGTTGCGTGGACCTTTGCAAGACCTATCGCCAGGGTGACGAGGACATCAAGGCGCTCGATCATCTCAGCATCGAAATCGCGAAAGGGGATTTCGTGTGCCTGATGTCGCCGTCCGGGGGCGGCAAGACGACGTTGCTCAACGCGATCGGCGGGCTCGACATCCCGGACAGCGGCGAGGTCTGGGTGGCCGGGCAGCGCATTGACCGCATGTCCAAGAGCGAGCTGGCCGATCTCAGGCTCGCCAGCATCGGCTTCGTGTTCCAGGCCTACAACCTGATCCCCGTGCTGACCGCGCAGGAGAACGTCGAGTTCGTCATGCAGGTGCAGGGCGTGCCGCCTGCGGAACGGCGTGAGAAATCGCGCGCGATCCTCGAGGAGGTCGGCCTCGCAGGCCTCGAGGGACGCCGGCCCGCCGAGATGTCAGGCGGCCAGCAACAGCGTGTCGCGGTGGCGCGCGCCATCGTGTCGCGGCCCGCGCTCGTGCTGGCCGACGAGCCGACGGCGAATCTCGACTCCAGGGCGTCGGGCGAGCTGATGGAGCTGTTCACCCAGCTCAACGAGCATCACGACACGACGTTCGTGATCGCGACGCACGATCGCAGCGTGATGGGCTACGCCAAGCGTATCGTGCGCATGCTCGACGGCCGCATCGTCGAGGACGTCCAGCAAAATGCGGCCTGAAGCGCTGCTGCCGCTGCTCCTGCTGGCGGCGATTGCCGGCGCCGATCCCGTGACGGCCGAAGTCGGCGGCCATGCCAAGCTGCGCCTCACGGGCCAGAGCCATCCCGACGACAGCCTGTTTCGCGACCTGGTCGGCAGCGATGCGCTGGACGGGCTCGCGGACCTGCGCCTGAACGCCGTTGCGAAGTCCCGCGGCTGGACTCTCGATGCGGCCTGGCAACTCGTTGGCGTCGATGCCGACACGTTGCCGCTCACGGGCTTGCCGGGCGACGATCGCCGCCTCTTCGACCTGACGGGCGTCATCGACGAGGGCCGCGACAGCGCCGTGCTGCAGCGGCTGGATCGGCTGTGGGTCGGTTACACGAGCGAGAAGACCGTGCTGCGGCTCGGCCGCCAGGCCCTGACGTGGGGCAACGGGCTGTTCTATGCGCCGATGGACCTCGTCAACCCCTTCGACCCGGCGTCGATCGACACCGAGTACAAGGCGGGCGACGACATGCTGTACGCGCAGTACCTCCGCGACAACGGCGACGATCTGCAGGCAGCCTACGTCGCACGGCGCAATCCGCAGAGCGGCGATGCCGGCAGTGACGAGGCGACGGCGGCGATCAAGTACCACGGCGTCGCGGGGCCCGGCGAGTACGACCTGCTGCTGGCGCGCAGCTACGGCGCCGCCGTGCTCGGTGCGGGCGTCGGGCGCAGCGTCGGCGGCGCCGTCTGGAGCGCCGACCTGGTCGTCAGCGACACCGACCTCGACACTTACGCGCAGTTCGTCACCAACCTGACTTATTCCTGGACGGCATTTGGCAGGAACATGAGCGGGGCAATCGAGTACTACTACAACGGGTTCGGGCAGCGGCGCGGCGCCTATGCCCCGTCGAGCCTGCTGGCCAATCCGGACCTGTTCGTGCGCCTCGAGCGCGGCGAGCTGTTCGCACTCGGCCGGCACTACGTTGCCGGGAGCGTGACGATCGAGATGTCACCGCTATGGACGCTGTCGCCGACGCTGCTTGCCAACGTCTCCGACCCGAGCGGCCTGTTCCAGCTCGTGACGAGTTACAGCCTGGCCGATAACATGACCTTGCTCGGCAGCATCAATGTCCCGCTGGGGCCCGACGGCAGCGAATTCGGCGGCATCGACGCGGGGATACCCGGGCGCTACCTGTCCATCGACGCCGGGCTGTTTGCGCAAGTCGCGTACTATTTCTGAAGGCTGTCGATCAGGCGGCGGAACCCGGACTCGACTTCGAGCTCGAACACGGGGTCGCGGATCTGGTCGTACCGGCTCGTATCGACGCGGTAGGGTTCGGCGTCGAGCATCAGGTCGATGCGCCGGAACAGGTCCTGCTCCTCCCAGCGCATGTGATTGCGCAAGCGCCGGACGTAAGCCGCCGTGTCCTCGATCATCTTGTCGCGGCGCACGGCTGCGCCGGCATTGATGGCATCGACTTCGTTGCGCAGCAGGGTGCCGAGGTGTGCGATATCGCCGTGATCGTCGGGGACGTGATCGAGATCCTCGGAGAGGTCGGGCCGGCGCACGCGCAGCTGCGCATAAACGACGTCTTCCTTGGGGTGATGCACGGCGTCGGGGTAGACGGTCATGTAGTGCATGATCTCACCGAGCAGCACGAAGTCCGGGTCCCGGCCCGCCTCCATTTCCTCGACGATAGTGTCCATGAGATCCAGGACGATCGTCATGTTCTCATGGTCGCGCCTGAGGTCGACCATCAATTCGCGTGCGTCAGTTTCCATGGGTCAATAGTGGCGGTGTCGCAGGGCCAGCACTATCGGGATTATCCCCTAGTTACGAAGGCGGCCCCGCAAGCCGTGCGGAGCCGCCCGCCGAATTCAGCAGGTCCGGAAGGTCTGCTGTGACACCGCCGGATCAGTCGTCGAGCGGGATGCGAATCTTCTGGCCCGGGTAGATCTTGTTCGGGTCGTCGATGATGTCGCGGTTCGCCTCGAAGATCTTCATGTACTTGGAGGCCTTGCCGTAATAGCGTTTGGCGATCGCGCCGAGCGTGTCGCCGCTGACGATCTCGTAGACCTCTGCTTTCTCTTCCGGTTCTTCGGGCTTCGGCGCCGGTGCCTTGAGGTCGTCGGCGATCACTTTCGTGACGCCCTTGACGTTGCCGGCGATCAGGATGGCCTGCTCGCGAACCGCCGGAGTGGCGCAGTCGCCACAGATCGTGACGGTGCCGTCGTCGAACTGGACGTCGAGGTTGCTGAGACCGGTCGTCTTGATCTCGAGGTGCTGCTTGATGTTGTCGGCGGCTTCCGCGTCGGTCTCGAACAGCTGGCGGCCAACGTCTTTGACGAAGTCGAACAGTCCCATGGTTTTCTCCCTGTTTGCTGGTGTCTGTATGTTGTGCGCCCGGCGGTATACTGACCGCCCAGCCACGAGGGGTCAATAATGCGCAAGGCAACTTTTTTCCTGCTGCTCAGTTTCACGATGTTGTTCGGCTGCTCGGTCAACCCGGTCACCGGCAAGAAGGAACTCGTCTTCATGAGCACCGCGCAGGAGATCGAGCTCGGCCGGCAAAACTACGCGCCGATGCAACAGTCGCAGGGCGGCGAGTATGACATCGACCCGGCGTTGACGACCTACGTGCGCGGCGTCGGCAGCCGGGTGGCCGCGCAAAGCGGCGTCGATCTGCCGTACGAGTTCGTCGTCCTCAACAACTCGGTGCCCAACGCCTGGGCGCTGCCGGGCGGCAAAATCGCGATCAATCGCGGCCTGCTGACCGAACTCGAGTCCGAGGCAGAACTCGCGGCCGTCCTCGGCCACGAGGCCGTGCACGCGGCGGCGCGCCATTCGGCGAAGCAGCAGTCGCGCGCGATGCTCATGCAGGTCGGCGTGCTCGGCACGGCGATCGCCGCGAGCGACAGCGACTATGGCGGCCTGGTCGCGGGCGGGGCCAACCTGCTCGCGCAGATGGGGCTCGCGAAATACGGCCGCGACGCCGAGCTCGAATCCGACCGCTACGGCATACAGTACATGGCGCAGGCCGGTTACGACCCGCAGGGCGCCGTGGATCTGCAGGAGACGTTCTTGCGCCTCAGCGAGGGCCGCCAGACGAACTGGCTGAGCGGCCTGTTTGCGAGCCACCCGCCGTCGCGCGAGCGCGTCGAGGCCAACCGGGCGACGGCCGCGGCGCTGCCGGCCGGCGGCAAGGAGGGCAAGGCCGAGTATGCGCGCGCCATGGCGCGGACCATGGAGCTGAAGCCGGCGTACGATGCCTACGACGAGGGCCGCAAGGCGCTCGCGGCGAAGGACCTGGACACGGCGACCGCACAGGTAGAAAAGGCGCTGGGAATGTTCCAGGGGGAGGCGCATTTCCATGCGCTGCGCGGCGACATCCGGCTCATGCAGGACAACCACGACTGGGCCGTGACCAACTACACGCGCGCAATCGAGCGGCGCGGGGATTTCTTCTATTACCACCTGCAGCGCGGTATTGCGCGCAAGGAACTCGGGCAGCAGGCCGCCGCCGTCACCGATCTCGAACGCAGCCTCGAGCTGCTGCCGACGGCGCCGGCCCACTATGCGCTCGGCGATATTGCCAGGCAGCGCGGTGATCTGCCCGGCGCGATCGAGCACTACCGGGTGGTGGCGAAAAGCGGCGGCGACTACGGCAAGCTGGCCTCGGCCGAACTCGTCCGCCTCGAGCTGCCCACCAACCCGGGCGCGTACGTGAATCGCGCCTGCTCGGCCGACGCGAACGGCCGCCTCATCGTGTCGGTCAGAAACGAGGCCACGTTGCCGATTACCGGTGTCCAGGTCGCCGTGCAGTACGTCGAGGGAGGGCGGCAGGTGCAGCAGCGCTTCAACATCGGCGGGCAGATTCCGCCCGGGCAGATTGCCAGCGTGAACACGGGTCTCGGCCCGTATTCGCCGGATGCCGGTTGCCCGGCGCAGGTGGTCGCAGCCGAGGTGGCCGAGTAGCGCGACGGAGCACACCATGCCGAGAATCGCCATTATCGTCATCATCAGCCTGCTCGCCGCCCTGGCGGTCGGCGGATTGCTTCTATCCGACGGAAAATCGCAGCGTCCCGACACGGCGACAACGGAGCCTGCCGGGGTCGATGACGGGGGGGCGCCCGCCGAGCGCATCGCGCGCCTCGAGCGGATCGTGGCGGAGGAGCGCGATGCGCGGCTCGCGCTGGAGGACACCCTCGCCATGCTGTTCGAGGAACTCGAGCGCTTCGAAAGCGGCAACGCCGCGCCGGCGGGGCGGCGCCCTGGCCAGACCGATGCGCCGCGCGAGCCGCGCGAACCCCGCGAGCGCCTGTCGCGCGACGAGGCGGCCTGGATGCGCGATTACCAGGAGCGGCGCGTTGCGCGGCTCGTCGAAGGCGGCTTTGCCGAGGCCGAGGCGCGCCGCATCCTCGAGCAGGAGTCCGAGGCCTCGTTCAAGGCCATGCAGGCGGCCTGGGAGGCGCAGCGCGACGGCGAGGGCTTCGATCCCCTCGAAGCTGCGGCCAACCCGCAGGCCATCCTGCGTGAATCGCTGGGCGACGACGCCTACGCCCGCTACCTCGAGGCGCAGGGACAGCCGACCGCGATCCGCGTGACGCAGGTGCTGTCGGGCTCGCCCGCCAACGATGCGGGCCTGCAGCCCGGTGACCAGGTCGTCAGCTACAACGGCGAGCGCGTCTTCAACGTCATGGACCTGCGCGGGCTGACGATGCAGGGCCGGCCCGGCGAGGACGTCGTCATCGAGATCGATCGCGACGGCGTGCGCATGCAGCTGACCGTGCCGCGCGGGCCGATCGGCATCACGGGCTCGGGTGCCTCGGTACGCGGCCTGAACTGGTGGGGCGGCTGACGGCGGCCGGCCGCCGCGGTGGATAATGGGCGCGGCGGAATGCAGAATGGGGGCGTCAATAAGAAGAGGTTGCCCAAGCCCTTGAACCGCCTACGCTACACGGTTCCCAATGCGTTCACCGCGCTGAGCCTGTTGCTCGGGATCGCATCGATTGCGACGACCCAGCTCGGCGAACTCGAACTCGCCGCCTGGATCATCGTGTGGTGCGCGCTGCTGGACGTCATGGACGGCGTGTCGGCGCGCCTGCTCAAAGCCACCTCGGACTTCGGCGCCGAGTTCGACTCGATGGCCGATCTCGTGTCATTCGGTGTCGCGCCCGCCGTACTGATGCTCAATGCGGGCATCCAGATCGGCGGCGTCGCCGTCGGCACGGGCCAGTTCTGGGTGCTGCTCGTCGCCATCGGCATGTTTGCGCTCGCGGGCGCCATGCGCCTCGCGCGTTTCAACCTGTACTCGGACCAGCCGAGCGGCGGCTGGTTTACGGGCGTGCCGATTACCGCGATGGGCGGTGGCCTCGCGCCGGCCGTCGTGCTCGTGCTGATTCGCCATCCCGACGTTGCAGCGTCCCTGCCGCTGCACCTGTACCTGCCCGTGCTGATGTTCGTGCTGGCCCTTCTGATGATCTCCCGCATACGCTTCCCGAAAGCGGTCAAGCGCGACAGCCTGCTCGTCAACGGTTTCCAGCTGCTGGTCGTCGCGAGCATCTACTACTGTGGACTCACGCGGTCTTACCCCGAGTTCCTGCTCGTCCTGGGGATCGTCGTGCTCATGTCCGGGATCATCGCCGGCCGTATTACGCGCGACCGCTGATACCGGGTTCACCTACCGGCCCCGACACGGCACAAGGCGAATCGCGATGACCACAACCGTTACCGTCCTGATCATCTACCTCGGCATCCTCGCCGGGCTGGCCGTCTGGAGCCGCCGCGAGACGCACACGCTGTCGGGCTTTTACCTCGCCGGCAAAAAGCTGCCGTTCTGGGTAGTCGCGTTCAGCACCAACGCGACGGGCGAGAGCGGCTGGCTGCTGCTCGGCCTGTCCGGCATGGGTTATCTCGTCGGCATGCAGGCCTACTGGGTCGTCGTGGGCGAGATCCTCGGCATCGGCGCGTCCTGGTGGCTCCTGTCGAGGCGCCTCAAGAAGCTCGGCGACGAGACCGATTCGATCACGGTGCCCGACGTCCTCGCGGCGAAGTTCGCCGACAAATGGCACCTGGTCCGCGGCGCGGCCGTCCTGATCATCGTCATCATGGTCATTACCTACGTGACGGCGCAGATGGTCGCGACGGGCAAGGCGTTTTCCGAATTCCTCGGCATGAATTACGAGACCGGCGTGATCGCCGGTTCCGTGATCATCATCGCCTACACCTTCGTCGGCGGCTACAAGGCGGTGTCGTACACCGACGTCGTGCAGGGCGTGCTGATGCTGCTCGGCCTGATCGCCGTGCCGACGGCTGCCATCGTCGCGGCCGGCGGCTGGGGCAGCGTCGAAGCCTCGTTGCTGCGGCAGGACCCGGCGCTGCTCGACATGTTCGATTTCGGCGAGACGCCCGCGTGGGTCGGCATCGCGAGTTTCGTCGCAATCGGGCTGCCGTTCCTCGGCGTGCCGCAGCTCCTGATCCGCTACATGTCCGCGCGCGACGACGGCGAAATCCGCAAGGCGCGCATCATGTCGCTGATCGTGCTGTTCGTGTTCACGTTCGGCGCCGTGACGGCCGGCGTGGCCGGGCGTGCGCTTTACCCGGGTCTCGACGACCCGGAACGCATCTTCCCGGTCATATCGAACAACCTGTTCCACCCCGTCATCGCCGGCATGCTGCTCGTCGTGGTCCTGTCCGCCATCATGTCCACGGTCGACTCGCTATTGCTGCTCGCCTCGTCGTCGGTCGTGCGCGACACCTACCAGCGCATCATGGGCAGCAACGAGAGCGACGAGCGCCTCTCGAACTACGGCAAGATCGTCACCATCGTGATCGGCGTGATTGCGGTCGTGCTCGGCGTGCAGGAGCCGCGCGTCATCTTCCACTTCGTCCTCGCCTCCTGGTCGGGGCTCGGTTCGGCCTTCGGGCCGGTCATGATCGGCTTGCTTTATTACAAGCGGATCACCTGGGAGGGGGTCCTGTCCGGCATGCTCGGCGGCTTCCTCGTCAGCGTCACCTGGCTCAGTTTCTTCAAGGCCGACTACCACGGCCTGTACGAGGCGATCCCGGGCTTCATCGCCGGCGCGGTCCTGACGTTCGGGGTGAGTCGCCTGACCGCCAGGGAGCCGCGCTGACCTCCTGGCGGGTCCGGGTTCGCGCCGCCGCCGAGGGGCCGTCTATTGTGGAAAACACCTACTAATTCCAGTATGTTGCCAAGAGAGGAAAGAAGAAAAACAGAAGAATCATGGGGGTGTGTGCAGTATGCCTTTGGCCGTAGTCCTGATCCTGCTGGTCGCAGGTTCGATTCTGTTCCACGTGCTGAGTCCGTGGACCTTCACCGAGCTCGCCTCGAACTGGGGCATGGTGGACTTCACTGTCGACATCACCCTGTATGTCACGGCTTTCGTGTTCGTCGCGGTCAACCTGTTCATGGCGTATTGCGTGTTTCGCTTTCGTTACAAAAAGGGCGCCCGCTCCACGTACGAGCCCGAGAACAAGAAACTCGAGACCTGGCTGACGATGCTGACGGCGGTCGGTGTGGCCGCGATGCTGACGCCGGGCCTGTTCGTCTGGGCGAAGTTCGTCGAGGTTCCGGAAGAGGCGCACGTCGTCGAGGCCGTCGGGCAGCAATGGCACTGGACGTTCCGCCTGCCCGGCGAGGACGGCAAGCTCGGCGAGGTTGATGCCGAACGCATCACGGCCGACAACCCCTTCGGCATGGACCCGGACGACCCGAACGGGCGGGACGACGTCCTGATCTACAACGCCGAGATCCATATTCCGGTCGACCGGCCGGTCAAATTCCTGCTGCGCTCTAAAGATGTCCTGCACGACTTCGCGGTCGCGCAATTCCGCGTCAAGATGGACCTCGTCCCCGGCATGAACACTTTTCTGTGGCTCACGCCGACGAGAACGGGGCGTTTCGAGATCCTCTGCGAGGAGCTCTGCGGCGTCGGGCACCACACCATGCGCGGCGCCGTCATCGTCGAGGACCAGGCGAGCTACGAGACCTGGCTGGCCGGCCAGACGACCTACAGCGCGCAGCTCGGCAAGCCGGCCGGCAACGCCGCCATCGGCGCCGCGCAGTACGGTGTCTGCGCCGCCTGTCACGGCCAGCAGGGTGAGGGCAACGCGGCGATGAATGCGCCGAAGCTGGCCGGACAGTCCGCGTGGTACCTGAAGCGCCAGATCATGAATTACAAGAACGGGCTGCGCGGCACGCAGGAAGGCGACACCTTCGGCCAGCAGATGGTCGGCATGGTCGCGACGCTCGTCGACGAGCAGGCGATCGACAACGTCGTCGCCCACATTCGCACGTTCCCCGACGAGCCGGTGACGCCGACGATCGGCGGCGACGTCACTGCCGGTGCGAAGGAGTACCGGGTGTGCGCCTACTGCCACGGCAAGGACGGCATGGGCGTGCAGGCGCTCAACGCGCCGCGGCTCGCCGGCATGTCGGACTGGTACCTCGAGCGCCAGCTGCAGAGTTTCAGGAACAACATCCGCGGTTCGCACCCGCAGGACTACTACGGGTTCCAGATGGGACTGATGGGGCAGTCGCTGTACGACGAGCGGGCGATGCAGAACCTCGTCGCCTACATCAACACGCTATAGGGCCGGGTCTATGTCTTACGTTGCCATCGCCGATCGTGATCACGAACAGGAACACCACGATCCGCAGACGTTCATCACGAAGTACATCTGGAGTCAGGACCACAAGGTCATTGCCGTGCAATACGGGATAACGGCGATCTTCGTCGGCCTCGTCGCGCTCGGGCTGTCCGCGATGATGCGCCTGCAGCTCGGCTTCCCCGACCAGTTCAGCTTCATCAACCCCGAGAATTACTACCAGTTCATCACGATGCACGGGATGATCATGGTGATCTACCTGCTGACCGCGCTGCTCCTCGGCGGCTTCGGCAATTACCTGATTCCGCTCATGTGCGGTTCGCGCGACATGGTGTTCCCGTACATGAACATGCTCAGTTACTGGGTGTACCTGCTGTCGGTCATCATCCTGCTGATCAGTTTCTTCGTGCCCG
>JBFGYM010000065.1:0-11050 GCA_041587435.1 Woeseiaceae bacterium | reverse complement strand
GTACCGTCTGCCTTGGTCACGAGGTGGTTGAAGCGCGACACCTTGCCCGACTCGATGACTTCCTGTTGCAGCATCGCCCAGAGGCGCTCGATGTCCTCGATCGAGGCGAGGCTGCTCGCACCGGCCATCTTGCTGCCGAGCTCGACGAGGAACTCGCCGCGGTCCGGGTACTCGATGTTGGTCAGCGACGCGGCGAAGCGGCCCTGCGTGTCACCGGACACGGTTTGCAGCACGCCGAACAGCTCCTTGAGTGCGCCGAGACGCTCGTCGAGCGCCTGGCGTGCCGTGATGATTCGCTGCTGATTCTGTTCGAACTGGTTCTCGAGCTGCTGCGAGATGTTTTCCTCGCGCGTGCGCTCGGCCCGAGCCTGGTTGAGCAGCGATTGCTGTTGATTTCGAGCCTGGGCGAACGCCGCTTCGCGCTGGCGCGCTTCGCGCGAGTCACGCGCCTGGCCCTGTTCGATCAGGCGCAGGAGTTCCGCCATTGACGCGGCGGCCTTGTCGTCCTGTCCCTGGGCGTTTGCCGTTGTCAGACCGAGGCTCAGCAGTCCGGCGGCGATAATGAGAGTAAAGCGTTTCATTGATTATGCCTCCGGTACCTGGATGGGAATGACAATGAGTTCAGGTGCGATCAACTGGCGAGCCATGCGCAAACCCTTGCGGACCTCGTTGCGCGCCGAGTTGTCGATGACCCATTCGCGAGCCTGGTTGTCCCAGCGGCCCGTGATCTTGGTGTCGTCCGACTGGAAGTACAAGCCGATCCGGCCGATGCGCAGCATGTTGAAGGCGCGCGTCGCCCCGTCGATCGTCAGCGACTCCTCGTAGTACTCGGACGAAGTACCGTAGTCGTTCTCGATCTGGTAGGCCTCCATCACCTTGCGGAATTTCTCCGCAACCGTGACGTCGGAACGCTCCATGATGTTCTTCAGGTCTCCGATGCGCTTGGTCCGCTCCTCCATCAGGAACGGGATGTCCAGCGAAATCGACTGCTCGAGGCCGTCGATCATGCGCTCCATCAGCGGGAAGATCTGGCGATTGATGACGTCCACCTGGTCCATCGACAGCGCGATGTCTTCCAGCGTGGCCTCCTGGCCCTCTACCTGGGCCCTCATCAGGCGGTTGTAGACCTTGAGGCCGTCAATTTCCTTGTTGATCGCCCGGTACTGGTCCTCGAGAGAACGGGTGCCTTCAACGATCTTGTTGATCCGTTCCTGCGATTGTTGGGCCAGGTTCAACCGACGTTGATCAGCCTGCAAAACCTGATCGACGGTCTGGGCGAAAACGCTGCCGCTTGCGATCATGGCCGAAACCGCGAAGAACGCGGTGGCCAGACGCCGGCTGCTGCTTATGCACCGTTTCATGAACGCTCCTTAAAGGTCGTTGTTGTACTGAAAAGTTCCGGAGAGGGATGCAACGTATCCGTTGAATACATGCACAAGTAAATACAATGACACGGACGGTGTCATCAATTGCGCACGCGGCCCTCTCCACCCTCGCCGCGCGGCGATGAATTGTCTGGAACCCCTTCTTCTCTCTGCGTTCGTTGTCGGCTTCCCCGAGTTTCCCGAGGTTTCCCCGCCGCTTATTTCCTTTACTTAGAAAGGTCCCGTTGTTCGATTGGGCAAGAATAACATATGAATCACGTATCGCTAGCCCCGCGGGAAACATCGTGCGCATCCCGTGTGCGCGACGACGGCGACCGCGACCCGGGCAGCCTGTTGTCAATTGACGCGACCCTGACCGACGCCCAGCGATACCTGTCGAAACCTCGCCGCGACATCGACAGACAAGGGCTGACTTCTTCGGCAGAGAGCGAGTATTTTGATCATTCAAATTAAGTGCTTAGGTGGGCTTTCTCGAATGATTATTTGGTAACACGCGTAACCTTGCAGGAAACGGTTGACATCGCAGGTGCCTTACAACATGATCTCGCGCTATGACTGCGCGCCTGATTTCGCTCTCGCTCGTTCTGCTTCTTCTCGGGAGGGGCAGCGGGTAGCGCGTATCTGAGTTGAGAACAACGCCGACCCCGCATCCGACAGGACTGTGGGGTTTTTTTTGATTTTCGATTAATGACGGGAACCACCATGAAGATGTACTCCGAAGCGGACGTCGATACGTCCATCCTCGGCGACCGGAAGATCGCGATTCTCGGCTACGGCAGCCAGGGTCGTGCGCACGCACTGAATCTCAAGGACTCCGGGTTCAATGTCGTCGTCGGGCTGCGCAGGTCGGGCGCGAGCTGGCCGCAGGCCGAGGCGGATGGCCTGACGGTCGCGGAACCGGGCGACGCCGTCGACGGTGCGTCGGTCGTCATGTTCCTGACGCCCGATATGGTGCAAAAAACGCTCTACCAGTCGGTCGTGGACGACATCGGCCAGGGCGCCCTGCTGCTGTTCGCGCACGGCTTCGCGGTGCACTTCGGGCAGGTCGAGCCGCGCGCCGACCTCGACGTCGCGCTGATCGCGCCGAAGGGCCCGGGCGGCCTCGTGAGGCGGCAGTACGAGGAAGGCCACGGCGTACCGTGCCTGGTCGCCGTGCACCAGGATGCGACCGGCCAGGCACTGGCCAAGGCCCTCGCCTATTCGGCCGGTATCGGCGGCGCCCGCGCCGGGGTCATCGAGACGACCTTTGCCGAGGAAACCGAGACCGACCTGTTCGGCGAGCAGGCCGTGCTGTGCGGCGGTGCGACCGAACTGATTGTCGCGGGCTTCGAAACGCTGGTCGAGGCCGGGTACCAGCCGGAGGTCGCCTATTACGAGGTGATGCACGAACTCAAGCTGATCGTCGATCTGCTGCACGAAGGCGGGCTCGCCAAGATGCACAAGTTCATCAGCGACACGGCGGCCTGGGGCGACCTCGTTTCCGGTCCGCGCGTCGTCAATGAGTCGTCGCGCACCGCGATGAGGGACGTGCTCAAAGACATCCAGGACGGCACGTTCGCGCGCAACTGGATCGCCGAGAACGAAAACGGCATGCCTGAGTTCAAGGCGAAGATGCAAGCCGATCTCGAACACCCGATCGAGGACGTCGGCCGCAAGTTGCGGGGTCGCATGGACTGGTTGAACGAATAGCACCGTCACCGACGGAAACCGGAGAAGAACCGATGTCAGACAACAGGATTCGCATTTTCGACACGACCCTGAGGGACGGTGAACAGGCGCCCGGCTGCAGCATGACGATCCGGGAAAAGCTGCGCGTTGCAAAGGCCCTGTCCGAGCTCAATGTCGACGTGATCGAAGCCGGTTTCCCGGCGGCGTCGCCCGGCGATTTCGAATCGGTCAAGGCGATCGCCGAAGAGAATTTCGGCCCGGTCATCTGCGGCCTCGCCCGCTGCAACCCGAACGACATCCAAAAAGTCTACGAAGCCGTCAAGGGCGCCGAGAAGCACCGCATCCATGTGTTCGTCGCCACCAGCGCCATCCACCGCGAGTACAAGCTAAAGATGGCCAAGGAGGAGATCATCAAGAGCGCCGTCGGCGCCGTGAAGATGGCCCGGGAACTGGTCGACGACGTCGAGTTCTCGCCCGAGGACGCGTCACGCACGGAGCTGGCTTTTCTCGCCGAAGTCGTATCCGCCGCGATCGAGGCCGGCGCGACGACCGTCAACATTCCGGACACGGTCGGTTACACCGTGCCGGCGGAATTCGACCAGCTCTTCCGTTATCTCAAGGCCAACGTGCCGAACATCGACGACGTCACGCTGTCGGTGCACTGTCACAACGACCTCGGCATGGCCGTGGCCAACAGCCTCGCTGCCGTCAATGCCGGCGCCCGCCAGATCGAATGCACGATCAACGGCATCGGCGAACGGGCCGGTAACTGCTCGCTCGAGGAGGCCGTCATGGCGATCAAGACGCGCGCCGAGTTTTTCGGCCTCGAGACCGGCATCGATACCACGCGCCTCTACCCGACGTCGCGACTCGTATCGAACATCACGGGCATGCACCCGCCGCGCAACAAGGCCATCGTGGGCGAGAACGCCTTTGCGCACGAAGCCGGCATCCACCAGCACGGCATGCTGCAGCATGCCTCGACCTACGAGATCATGCGGCCCGCGGATGTCGGAATCTCGAAATCGAATCTCGTTCTCGGCAAACACAGCGGCCGGCACGCATTCCGCGACCGGCTCGTCGAACTCGGCTTCGAACTCGACGAGTTCGAGACCAACCGCGCCTTCCAGGAATTCAAGAAACTGGCCGACAAGAAGAAGGACATTTACGACGGCGACCTCGAGGCCATCGTCATGTCCGCCGGCGGCACCTCCTCCGGCCCCTGGACACTCAAGGCACTCGAAGTCCAGACGCACACCGACCAGCCTGCCACGGCCGCCATCACGCTGATCGCTGAAGACGGCCGCGAGATGAGCGACTCGGCGCACGGTGACGGGCCGATCGCGGCCGCTTTCCAGGCGCTCGAACATGTCACGGGAGTGGAACTGGTGTTGCGCAATTTCGACCTGCACAGCGCCTCGATCGGCGAGGACGCGCAGGGTGAGGTGACCGTCACGGTCGAGCACGAGGGCCGCAGTTTCCGCGGGCGCGGCACCAGCGTCGACATCGTCGAGGCCGGGACGCGCGCCTGCCTCGAGGTCATCAATCGTATCCTGCGCCGCGGGCAGCGCGATGACGCGCCGACGGACGCGGCGGATACCCGTGCCACGATCTAGGACGGGTACGCGCCGATGAGTCCCGCGACGACCTTGTTCGAAAAGGTCTGGGCCGAACATGTCGTCGTGCCGGAGTCGGACGACACGCCGGCCGTCCTGTACATCGACCTGCACATCATCCACGAGGTCACGACACCGCAGGCGTTTTCCGTGCTGCGCGCCGAGGGGCTGTCCGTCAGGCGGCCCGACCTGACGCTGGCAACGCTCGATCACTCGACGCCGACGACGCCCGTCTCGACGTTCAAGGACCTGCTCGTCGCCGGCGAAGGCGCCGCGAACCAGGTCCGCCAGATGCAGCAGAATTGCGAGGAATTCGGTCTCGAGCTGCTCGGCTTCGGCAGCGGCAAGCGCGGCATCGTCCATGTGATCGGCCCCGAACTCGGCGCCACCCAGCCGGGCAAGACGATCGTCTGCGGCGACAGCCACACGAGCACGCACGGGGCGTTCGGCGCCCTCGCCTTCGGCATCGGAACGACCGAAGTCGGCCACGTGCTCGCGACCCAGTGCCTGCTGCAGCGCAAGCCGAAAACGCTGGCCGTAAACGTCGACGGCAGGTTGCCGCATGCCGTGACGGCGAAAGACCTGATCCTCGCGGTGATCGGCAGGATCGGCGTCGACGGCGGCACTGGCCACGTCATCGAATACCGCGGCGATGCTATCCGTGCTCTGGGGATGGAGGCGCGCATGACGATCTGCAACATGTCGATCGAGGGCGGTGCCCGCGCCGGCATGATCGCGCCGGATGACACGACGTTCGAATACCTGCACGGGCGAGAACGCGCGCCGCAGGGGGCGGACTGGGATGCGGCCCGTGCGCGCTGGGTGACGCTGCGCACCGATGACGGTGCCGCGTTCGACAAGTCCGTGACGATCGACGCCACGGCGCTCAAGCCGATGGTGACCTTCGGCACGAACCCGGGCATGGTCGTCGCCATTGACGAACCGGTTCCCGAAGGCGGGGACGCCAGCTTTCGCAAGGCCCTCGACTACATGCAGGTGCAGCCGGGCAAGCCGATGACCGGCAACCCCGTTGACGTCGTTTTCGTCGGCAGCTGCACCAACGGGCGGATTTCGGATATCGAAGAGGCGGCGCGTGTGCTCGAAGGCCGCAAGGTGGCCGCCGGCGTGCGCATGCTGGTTGTGCCAGGGTCCGAGCAGGTCAAGGCCGACGCCGAGGCGCGCGGGCTCGACCGCATCATCGTGGCCGCCGGCGCCGAGTGGCGCGAAGCCGGGTGTTCGATGTGCATCGGCATGAACGGCGACATCGCGCAGCCGGGCCAGCTCAGCGTCAGCACCAGCAATCGCAATTTCGAGGGCCGCCAGGGCGTGGGCGCGCGCACCGTGTTGGCCAGCCCGGCGACGGCGGCGGCGTCGGCCATCGCGGGCCGGATTGCCGACCCGAGGAAACTCGCATGAAAGCCGTGAGAAGAATCGCATCGAAAACCGTCGTGCTGCCGACGAAAGACATCGATACCGACCAGATCATAGCCGCCCGTTTCCTGACGACGACGTCGCGCGAGGGTCTCGGCAAGAGCGCTTTCTACGATCTGCGTTACGCCAAGGACGGCACACCGCAGGCCGACTTCGCCCTCAACCGTCCCGAGGCGCAGGGGTGCACGATTCTCGTCGCCGGCAACAACTTCGGCTGCGGATCGTCGCGCGAGCATGCGCCCTGGGCGTTGCTCGATTACGGGTTCGAAGCCGTCATCTCGACCGAGATCGCCGACATCTTCCGCAACAACGCGCTGAAAAACGGCCTCGTTCCAATCGTCGTGGATGATGGCGTGCATGCCTGGCTACTGGAGCACCCGGGCGCCGAGCTCGTGATCGACGTCGAGAGCACGTCGATTACTTTGCCTGACGGGCGCACCGTGTCCTTCGCAATGGACCGCTTTGCGCGCTATTGCCTGGTCGAGGGCCTCGACCAGCTCGGCTTCCTGCAAAAGCACATCGACAGCATCGAAGCATTCGAGGAGACACGCGCATGGAGGCCGTGATCACCCTGTTGCCCGGCGACGGCGTCGGCCCCGAAGTCATCGCGAGCGCCCGGGCCGTGCTCGACGTCATCGCGGAGCGGCACGGGCATCGCTTCGAGTATCACGAGGAACTCATCGGCGGCGCGGCCATCGATGCGGTCGGCGATCCCCTGCCGCCTGCCACCGTCGAGCGCTGCAGAGGCTCCGACGCGGTGTTGCTCGGAGCCGTCGGCGGACCGCAGTGGTCCGACCCGAATGCGCCCATTCGCCCCGAGCAGGGCCTGCTGGGCATCCGCGCGGCGCTGGGGGTGTATGCCAACATCCGGCCCGTGAAAATCTACGATGAACTGGCCGGCGCGTCGCCCCTCAAGGCGGAAAAACTGCAGGGCGTCGACATGCTGGTCATTCGCGAGCTGACCGGCGGCATCTACTTCGGCAAGAAGACGCGAGACGAATCGTCCGCCAGCGACCTCTGCGAGTACACGGTGCCCGAAATCGAGCGCATCGTCCGGGTTGCGGCGCGGCTGGCGGGCGAGCGGCGCGGCAAACTCTGCTCGGTCGACAAGGCAAACGTACTCGAAACCTCGCGCCTGTGGCGCGCCGTCACGAACCGCCTGATGGCCGCGGAGTTTCCGGGTATCGAGCTCGAGACCCTGCTCGTCGATGCGGCCGCCATGCACCTGCTGAGCCGCCCGGCCGATTTCGACGTGATCGTGACGGAGAACATGTTCGGCGACATCCTTACCGACGAGGCGTCAATGCTCGCCGGCTCGCTCGGCATGTTGCCGTCGGCATCGCTCGGCGACGGCAGGACGGGCCTGTACGAACCGATTCACGGCTCGGCGCCGGACATCGCCGGTCGCGGCATTGCGAATCCGTGCGCGACGATCGCGAGCACGGCGCTGCTGTTGCGTCACAGCCTCGGTCTCGCCGCGGAAGCCGCCGCGGTGGAACGGGCCATCGCCGGCGCCATCGCCGGCGGGGCGCGGACGGCGGATATTGCGGCAACCGGCGAGTCACGCCTGACGACGCAGGACATGACCGCCGAAATCATTCGCTCACTGAGCTGACCGCGCGAAGCCGCGACGCGGCGGAACGGCCATTCCTGAAGGCGACGATCATGTCGCCCAGCGTTTCCGTCTCGATGAGGAAGCCGTCGTGTCCGTGGGCGCAATCGAGGATCTCGTATTGCGCGTTCGGCAGGTGCTCGGCCAGGAAGCGCTGTTCCTGCGGCGGGTACAGGGCGTCCGAACTGACCGACACCACGAGCACCGGCTGCTCGATGCGGCCGATGACGTCGGGGTACTGCCCTCGCCCTCTCGCGAGATCATGGCTGTGCATGGCATGGGTCAGCGTCACGTACGTGTTGGCATCGAACCGCGCGTTGATCTTTTCGCCCTGGTGACGCAGGTAGGACTGCACCTGGTAGAGCTCGTCGTCGCGCTGCGCACGCCCGAAGCGCTCGTCGAAGCTGTCCCAGCTGCGGTAGGTGCAGATGGCCATCATGCGCGCGGCGGCCAAACCCTGCTCGGGCGGCGCCTCGTCCGTGTAATAGCCGTCTCGCCAGTTCGGGTCCGCGGCGATCGCGGCGCGCTGCGCCTCGCTGACGCCGATGCACCAGGCGGAATGGCGGCCACCGACGCCGATCGGCACAATGCTGCCGACCCGCTCCGGGTACATCATCGCCCACTCGAGCGCCTGCATCCCGCCCAGCGAGGGCCCGGTCACGAGTTCCACGAAGCCGATTCCGAGTTCGTCAAGCAGTACGCGTTCGAGTTCGACCATGTCGCGCACCGATATGCGCGGGAAGTCGGCGCGGTAGCGCTCCGAGGTACCGGGCTTGACGCTGACAGGCCCGGTCGTCCCGTAGCAGCTGCCGAGGATGTTGGCGCAGACGATGAAGTCGCGGGCCGGATCGAACGTCTTGCCCTCGCCGATGATGTTCGGCCACCAGGCTTCCACGTCGGCCGAGCCCGTCAGGGCATGACAGATCAGGATGGCGTGCTCGGCGGCGTTGGCCGGGTCGCCCCAGGTCCGGTATGCGACCTCTACGTCCTGCAGGACCGCGCCGCTCTCGAGCACGAAGTCGCCCGGTACCCGCAGGAATTGCGTGTCCGCCGCTATCTGTGCGAGCAGGTAGTCCGGAAGGTTCATCGGCTCAGCAACACGCCACGGCGGCGACCGGCTTGATCGCAGTCGCCTTGCGGGCGGCTTCCAGCGCACAGAGGATGTCGGTCGCGAGGTCGTCGACGCTCTCGAGCCCGATCGACAGGCGGATCAAAGACTCCGTGACGCCCGCCGCGGCCTTGCGCTCCTCCGACACCGGGGCGTGTGTCATCGACGCCGGGTGGCAGACGAGGCTTTCGACGCCGCCGAGCGATTCGGCCAGCGAGAAGAGCTGCAGGCTTTCGACAAAGGCGCGGACTGCCGCCTCCCCACCGTCGATGTCGAAGCTCACCATGCCGCCGAAGCCACGTTGCTGCCGACACGCGATGTCGTGCCCGACATGCGTTTCGAGTCCCGGGTAGTACACGGTGTCGACGATGTCCTGCTCGTCGAGCAATCGGGCGATCCGGTTCGCGTTTTCCTCGTGCTGGCGAATGCGCGGGTGCAGCGTGCGGATGCCGCGTAGTGTCATGAAACTGTCGAACGGCGCGCCCGTAATGCCGATGACGTTGGCCCAGTAGGCGCATTGCTCGGCCAGTTCCGCGGTTGCGGCGACGATGGCGCCGCCCACCACGTCGCTGTGCCCGTTGATGTACTTGGTGGTCGAATGGATGACGAGGTCGGCGCCGAATTCGATCGGGTTCTGCAGCGCGGGCGACAGGAACGTGTTGTCCACTGCGAACAACGCGCCGCATTCGGTGGCGATTTCGCGAATCGCGGCCAGGTCGGCGATGCGCAGCACCGGGTTGGACGGCGACTCGGTCAGGATGATCGTCGGTCTCACCGCCGCAGCCACGCGGCGGAGATCGCCGATATCCGTCTGGTCGACGAACTCGACGTTGAACAGCCCTTTCAGCGACTGCTGCTCGAACAGCCGGTAGGTGCCGCCGTAGCAGTCGTGCGGCGCGATGATCGTGTCGCCGGGGCGCAGGAACTGCGTCAGCAAGGTCAGCGCCCCCATGCCCGACGCCGTGATCACCG
Organism: Woeseiaceae bacterium; assembly: GCA_041587435.1. GTDB lineage: Bacteria > Pseudomonadota > Gammaproteobacteria > Steroidobacterales > Woeseiaceae > UBA1847. Next base: position 1,258 of record JBFGYM010000065.1, on the reverse strand, counting down.
CGCCGGCGCCCCCTTCGAGTTCGGCGAGCGCGTCCGCGAGGGCGTCGCGCGTCGGGTTGCCGGAGCGCGTGTAATCGTACTGCCTGGGCTCTCCCAGCCCCCTGAACGAGTAGTTCGAGCTGAGGTGCAAAGGCGGCACCACGGCGCCGTGCTGCGTATCCGTCTCGATGGACGCACGCACCGCGCTCGTCGCTTTGCTGACTGGAGGGTTCATAGTCGGTCTCCGCATTGCCGTTCCAATTCGTCTCATCGGAACCCTGCGAAGCCCGCAAGGGAGGGGTTGTTCTGCCCTTCGCCCAAGAAAATCTACATGTGGCGCTGCAGTAACCCTCATCTTTCGATGCCCCGGTGGGCATCGCAGGAGTTGGCACCTTTTCGGAGTGGTTAAGTCCGCTGGTTGCCCCGGCGTCGTCGGGCCTATCCCTCGACCGGTCTCGATGAGTTTCAGCGAGTGTAGGTGCCTCTGAAGCGCTGCGTCAAGGCGTCAGTGCCCCGTTTTTGAATTCACCTGAAACCATCACCCCCCGTCTGAATGGGTCATTGGGTAATAGGGTGCCAGTCACCTTATACCGGGTATAAGGTGACTGGCACCCTGAATGCACCTGAACCGCGAGGACGGCGAAAATAATGCTTGTGTGTTTCGGCGAAGTGTATTAGCGTATTAACGTGTTAGTACGTTAATACATACAATGAAACCGAATCGACACGAAACCGCCCGCCAGCAGGCCCGCGCCGAGAACGCGCTGTTCGAGGCCGTCATGAGCCTCGAAACCGTCGACGAGTGCCGCAATTTCCTCAAGGACCTGTGCACACCCGCCGAGCTCCAGGCCCTCGTGGATCGCTGGCAGGTCGTCTCGTACCTCGAGCAGGGACTGCCCTACCGCAAGATCCACGACCTGACGGGCGTGAGCGTCACGACCATCGGCCGCGTCGCGCGCTTCCTGAGCGACGGTTTCGGTGGCTACCAGACCGCCATCGAACGCACCCATCACTCTCACTAAGGACGACACACCATGGAACCCGCTGAGCAGCGCATCAAGATTGCGGTGCAAAAGACCGGTCGCCTGACGGACCATTCGATCGACCTGCTCGAACGCTGCGGCCTGAAGGTCACGAAAAGCAAGGACCAGCTCATTTGCTACGGCGAGAACATGCCGATCGACCTGCTCCTCGTCCGCGATGACGACATCCCGGGTCTCGTCAGCGACGACGTCTGCGATCTCGGCATCGTCGGGCTGAACGTGGCCGAGGAGAAACG
>JBFGYM010000064.1:0-11148 GCA_041587435.1 Woeseiaceae bacterium | reverse complement strand
CCTGATGTCGTCGGCGGCCAGCGGGCTGACCGACAGCATCTCCCAATCCGTGCTCAACCAGGACGATCCGGAGACCGCGAAGGCGGCGCTGCCGACGTTCATGGTGCTGATCGACGGCATGATCAGGGACAACCCGACCGATCCGGACCTGTTGTCGTCGGGGGCCACCCTGTATGCATCGTACGGCGCGATTTTCGCGGACGAGGAGCAACGCGCGTCGCGCCTCACGACGCGTGCGCGCAGATACGCGCTTGCCGCCATGTGCAAGTCCTACGCGCCGTCTTGCGGGTGGCCCGGCGCGACCTACGACGAGTTCGTCGCCTCGCTCGGCGGCATCGGCGCCCGCCATGCGGAGTACCTCTACACGTACGGCTTTGCCTCGCTCGCCTACCTGCGCGCACACAGCGAGGACTGGAATTCACTCGCGGAGTTGCCGCAGATGGAGGCGCTGTTCAATCGCTATATGGACATAAGCGGTGACGAAGTTAACAGCGCCGTCTACACGTACATGGGAATATTGCTGACACTTCGGCCGCCGGCGCTCGGCGGGGAACCGGAGCGCGCGCGCGAGTATTTCGAGAAAGCGATCGCGCTCACCGAAGGCAGGGACCTCGCTGCCAAGGTCGAGTATGCGCGCGGCTACGCCAAGCTGCTGTACGAGCGGGAACTGCACGACAGGCTGCTCGGCGAGGTCTTGGCGGCGGATCCCTATTACGACGGCTACACGCTGAGCAACGTACTGGCGAAGAAACAGGCCGAGGTCATGCTGGCCGAGGCGGACGATTACTTCTGAACGGACTGACGATGAAGAAACTGATACTCACGTGCCTGGTGCTGGCGTTCAGCCTGCCGCTGCAGGCCGCGACACTCAAGGTCGCCACCGTGACGCCCGAAGGCTCGCAGTGGATGAAAGACATGCGTGCGAGCGCCGTGGAAATCAAGGATCGTACCGACGGCCGCGTACGTATCAAGTACTATGGCGGCGGCGTCATGGGCAGCGACCAGAAAGTGCTGAGCCGCATCCGCATCGGCTCGCTGCAGGGCGGTGCGTTCACCCCGTCGTCGCTGTCGTCGCAGTACCCCGACCTGAATCTCTACGGGCTGCCGCTCGTGTTCGATTCGGAAGAAGAGGCGGCTTACGTGCGCAGCCGCATGGACGCCAAGCTGTCGGCCGGCCTCGAGGAGGCGGGCTGGGTCAATTTCGGCTTCGCGGCCGGCGGCTTTGCCATCCTGATGTCGAACACGCCGATCAACTCCCTCGACGACCTGCGCGGCAAGAAGATCTGGATCCCCGAGGGTGACCTCGTCAGCCGGCACTCGATGAAAGCATTGCAGCTGTCGCCGGTGACGCTGCCGCTGACCGACGTACTGACGGGCCTGCAGACAGGGCTCATCGACATCGTGGCCATGTCGCCGATCGGTGCGCTCGTTCTGCAGTGGCATACCAAGGTCAAGTACATCACCGAATTGCCGCTCGTCTACACGCTGGGTTTCATGGCGGTGGACAAGCGCGCTTTCGACAAGCTCAGCGACGCGGACAAGGCCATCGTCCGCGAAGTCATGGAACGGACGTATCGCAATTTCGACCAGGCCAACCTCGTCGACAATCGCGGCGCGCGTGATGCGTTGCTCAACGCCGGGCTGAAGAGCGTGCCGTTCGACATCGAAGAGTACAACAAGACGCGCGCCGTCCTGGCGAAATCGACGGCGGAACTCGGCTCGGAAGGGCTGTACACGCCCGCGTTCTATGACGAGATGCTCGGCTACATCGCCGAGTACCGGGCCCGGAGCGCCGCGGAATAGGGCCGGGCCGCTTGAGGAAAACGCTGCAAAGGCTCGAGCGGGCCGGCCGCTTCGCCGAGAACACGGCGCTCGTCGTCCTGCTGGCGACGATGGTCGGCGTGTCGGTCTTCCAGATCGTCAATCGCCAGTTGCTCGACAGCACGTTCGCCATTCCCTGGGCGGACGAACTCGTGCGCTTCATCGTGCTGTGGCTGGCCATGGTCGGCTCGATTGCCGCATGCCGGGACAACAAGCACATCCGCATCGACGCGATCACGCACGTCCTGTCCGGCAACATCGTCTCGTGGATCAAGGTGGTCGTCGACCTGTTCGCGGCGGCCGTGTGCGCGATGATCGCGTGGCAGGCCTGGCGGCTCGTCCGCGAGGAGATGAGCTGGGGCGACTATGTCATCGGCGACGTGCCGCTGTGGCTCGCCCATGCCGTGGTTCCCGTTGCGTTCGTCCTCATCAGCTACCAGTTTCTGCTGCGGGTCCTGAAACTTCTTCTCGGCATCTTCCGGCCGGGTGACCAGGAGGCCGCGGCATGATCGTCGTCAGCCTGCTGCTGGTCGTCCTGGCGATCCTCGGTGCGCCGCTGTTCGCGATCATTGCGACGAGCGCCATGGCCGGCTTCTACCGTAGCGACACCGAGCTCATGACGATCGCGCTCGAACTCATGAGTATCGCGCAGACGCCCGTGCTGACGGCCATACCGCTGTTCACGTTCGCCGGGTACATCCTCAGCGAGAGCAACGCGCCGCACCGTCTCGTGCGCCTGACGAACGCGATGTTCGGCTGGATGCCGGGCGGCCTCGCGCTCGTGTGCCTCGCGGCCTGCGCGTTCTTCACGGCCTTCACCGGCGCTTCGGGCGTCACGATCATAGCGCTGGGTGCCATCCTGTACCCCGCACTCAAGCAGGACGGCTACAGCGACCGCTTCAACCTGGGGCTCGTGACGTCGTCCGGCAGCCTCGGCCTCCTGTTCGCACCGTCGCTGCCCCTGATCCTGTACGGCGTGGTGGCGGACGTCAGCATCGATGATCTGTTTCGTGCCGGCATTCTCCCCGGCATCCTGATGGTCGTCATGCTGGCCGGCTACAGCATCTGGGTGAACCGCGCGAACCGCAAGCCGATGGGGGCGCTCTCGTTGCGCGAAGTCGCGGGGGCGTTGCGCGAAGCCTTCTGGGAACTGCCGCTGCCGATCGTTGTGCTCGGTGGCATCTATTCCGGCTTCTTCGCCGTGTCCGAAGCCGCGGCCATCACGGCGCTGTATGTCTTCATCGTCGAGGTCCTGATCAATCGCGAGATCGCGTTCCGCGATCTGCCGCGCATCATTCGCGATTCGATGGTGCTCGTCGGCGGCATCCTGATGATCCTGGGTGTCTCGCTCGCCTCGACGTACTACATGATTGATACCGAGGTGCCGCAGAAGCTGCTGGGCTTCGTGGCTGAAGTCGTCAGTTCCCCGACGTCGTTCCTCGTGCTGCTGCTGGTCTTCCTGCTGATCCTCGGCGCGATCCTCGACATTTTTTCGGCCATCGTCCTCGTCGTGCCGCTGATCCTGCCGATTGCCGCGGGCTTCGGCGTCAACGAGGTGCACCTCGGTATCGTGTTCCTGGCCGCAATGCAGCTCGGCTACCTGACGCCGCCCGTCGGGCTGAACCTGTTCATCGCGAGCTATCGCTTCGAGAAGCCGATCATGCACGTCTACTCGGCAACATTCCCGTTCCTGCTGATTCTGATGCTGTCGGTTATCCTGATAACATTCTGGCCAAGACTGTCGCTGTTGTTGCTCTGAAGGACGCATTTCGCGGGGTGTAACGTGGTTCGTAGACTCGCCCTTTTATTGGGAGGCGTGTTGTGGGCGATCGCCGCCCAGGCGTCGCTCGAGGACATTCGCCTGCCTCCCGGCTTCGCCATCGAGGAATACGCAGACGTACCGAACGCGCGCTCGCTCGCGCTCGGTGACCGCGGCACGCTGTTCGTCTCGACCCGGCGCGGCCGCTCCGTCTACGCGGTCGTCGAGAATGACGACGGTTCGACGCGCACGATCGAGCTCATGGACGGCATGCACACGCCGAACGGAATCGCGTTTCACGACGGCGACCTGTACGTCGCCGAGATCGACAGGGTCTATCGCTTTCGCGACATCGAGGACAGTCTCGACTCGGTTCCGGCCGGGGAGGTGCTCGACATCGACCTGCCGTCCGACCGCCACCATGGCTGGCGCTACATCGGCTTCGGCCCCGACGGCAAGCTCTACATCAGCATCGGCGTGCCGTGCAATGTCTGCGACAAGCTCGGCTACGCGCAGATCATCCGCGTGAACGTGGACGGCACCGGCCGCGAGACCTTTGCCTCCGGAATTCGCAACTCGGTCGGGTTCACGTGGCATCCCGTAACGAAGGAGCTGTGGTTCACCGACAACGGGCGCGACATGATGGGCGACGACATTCCCCCCTGCGAGCTCAATCGCGCGCCGCGGCAGGGCCTGCACTTCGGCTTCCCCTACTGCCACGGCGGGGACATCCCCGACTGGGAGTACGGCGAAGGCCGGCAGTGCAGCGACTACACGCCGCCCGCGCAGAAGCTCGGGCCGCACGTCGCCCCGCTGGGCGTCAAGTTCTATACTGGCACGATGTTTCCGCCCGAATACCGGGGCCAGGTCCTGATCGCCGAGCACGGTTCGTGGAACCGCTCGAAGAAGATCGGCTACCGCGTTACGCTGGTGCGTCTCGAGGGCAATCGTGCCGTCGCTTACGAGCCGTTTGCCGACGGGTGGCTGCAGAACGAGCGGGCATCGGGCCGGCCGGTCGATCTCATCGTCAAGGATGACGGGTCGCTGCTCGTCAGCGACGATTTCGCGGGCAAGATCTACCGCATCACCTACCGCGGTGCGGACAACTAAAGGAAGGCAGGTATGAGTAGCGGCAATTTCCTGGTTCGATTCCTGAGAGCGCTCTGGCGCGGCATCAACGGCCTGCGCAAGGTGCTGCACTTCATCCTGCTGCTGTTCATCTTCATGCTGTTCTTCGGCGCCCTGTCGGGTGAGGCGCCGCAGCTCGTCCCGCCGCGCGCGGCGCTCATCGTGCAGCCGGTCGGCGCCCTCGTCGAGCAGGTGGCGGGCGACCCGTACGACCGGGCCATCGCCGAGCTCGTCGGTGATGCGCCACCCCAGACGCTCGTCACCGAGGTCGTCGAGGTTCTGGATCACGCCCGCGACGACGATCGCATCGCCCTGGTGCACCTCGAGCTGACTTCACTCGGCGGGGCCGGCCTCAGCAAGTTGCAGCGCATCGCGCGGGCCATGCAGCGTTTTCGCGAATCGGGCAAGCGCATCGTCGCGAGCGCCGATTACTTCACGCAGCAGGCCTATTACCTCGCGGCACACGCCGACGAGATCTACATGCACCCCGAGGGCATCGTCTATCTGCAGGGCTACGGGTCGTACCGCAACTACTTCGCCGAGGCGATCGCCATGTTGCGAATCGACTGGAACGTATTCCGCATCGGCACGCACAAGTCTTTCGTCGAGCCCTACACGCGCATGGACATGTCGCCCGAAGATCGCGAGTCGCGTCGCCGTCTCGTCGACCAGTTCTGGGCGATGTACGCAAATGACGTCGTCGCGGCGCGCGGCTTGCCGGAAGGCGCCATCGACCACTATGCACAGAACCTCGTCGATTACGTCGCGAGCGCGCACGGCGACATGGGCCAGGCGGCCGTCGAGCGCGGTCTCGTCGAGGAGCTGCTCAACCGCACGGAAATTCGCGAACTGATGCAGGACCGGGTCGGCGTCGACGAGGACGACGACACGATGTACTCGGCCGTGCACATGCGCGACTACCTCAACCAGGTGCGCCTGCTTCGCGGCGAGCGCGTCAAGAAGGACAACGTCGCCGTCATCGTCGCCGCGGGCGACATTCTCGACGGGTCGCACCCGCCCGGGACCATCGGCGGCGACTCGACCGCCGATCTGCTGCGGCGCGCGCGCACCGACGAGACGGTCAAGGCCGTCGTGCTGCGCGTCGACAGCCCGGGCGGCAGCGTGTTCGCCTCCGAGATCATCGCGCAGGAGATCGAGGCGCTGCAGGCTGCCGGCAAGCCGGTCGTCGCGTCGATGAGCAGCGTGGCGGCGTCGGGCGGCTACTGGATTTCCGTGGTGGCGGACCGCGTCATCGCAAACCCGTCGACGGTGACCGGCTCGATCGGCATCTTCGCAATGATCCCGACGTTCCAGCGGACGCTGCGCGCGGTCGGTGTGGCGACCGACGGTATCGGCACCACGCCGTGGTCGGGCGAACTCCGCCCCGATCGCGAGATGTCCGAGCACACGAAGCAGCTCATCCAGATGATTATCGAAGACGGTTACGACGACTTTATCTCGGGCGTCGCCGAGCGACGCGAGCTCGAGAAGGCCTACGTCGATTCGATCGGGCAGGGGCAGGTCTGGACCGGTAATGACGCGTTCGAGAACGGGCTCGTCGACCAGCTCGGGGACTACGACGATGCCATCGAGGCTGCGGCCGAACTGGCGGGACTGGCCGAAGGCGCCTACGGCAAGAAGCTGATCGAGAAGCAGCTGACGCCGACCGAGCAGTTGATCCTCGACCTGCTGTCGGTGCTGCGGATGTCCGGGCTCGATCCGGTCGTGTTCGTGGACGAGCCGTCAGCGCTCGAAGTATTCGCCGGCAAGCTGCAGGGAATACTGGCTCAGGTCGCGAGGTTCAACGACCCGAAGGGCGTTTATTCGCACTGCTTTTGCGGAGTATCGCCATAACCGAATATCGAAAGTCCGAGGCGGACAGTAAGGGGTTGGTCATGAAGAAAAAGGCGTTAGGCGTCTTGATTGTCACCGCATTTCTTGCGTGGGGATGCGCCGGCACCGCGACGACGGAAGGGGAAGGCGGAGCGGCTGCGAAGACTGCTGAGCCTGAACAGGCTGCCAGCAAGTCCGAGAGGGATCCGAACGAGCTGATCTGCAAGCGGGTCAAGAAAACCGGCAGCAACCTCGCGACAAGAGTGTGCGCCACCCGCGCGGAATGGAAGGAAGCCGAAGAGAACATGCCCGATTTGCTTGACAGCAAGGATCTGTACTAAGACGTCAGTCCCAGTGCAGGATCACCTTGCCGGACTGGCCCGATTCCATGAGTTCGAACGCGGGCTGGAAGTCGTCGACGTCGAAGTGGTGGGTGATGATCGGCTCCATGTCGAGCCCGCTCTGCAGCATGCTGGACATCTTGTACCAGGTCTCGAACATCTCGCGGCCGTAGATACCTTTCAGGATGAGACCCTTGAAGATGACCTCGTTCCAGTCGATGGCCATTTCGCCGGGCGGAATGCCGAGGATCGCGATCTTGCCGCCGTGGTGCATCGTGCGCAGCATGTCGCGGAATGCCTGCGGGTTGCCCGACATCTCCATGCCGACGTCGAAGCCCTCGACCATACCGAGCTCCTTCATCGTCTCGTCGACCGTGTCATTCGTGACGTTGATCGCGCGCGTCGCCCCCATCTTGCGCGCGAGGTCGAGGCGGTAGTCGTTGACGTCCGTGATCACGACGTGGCGCGCGCCGGCGTACCGGGCAATGGCGACGGCCATGATGCCGATCGGGCCGGCGCCCGTGATCAGCACGTCTTCGCCGACGAGATCGAAAGACAGGGCTGTGTGCGTCGCATTGCCGAGCGGGTCGAGGATCGACGCCATGTCGTCGCTGATAGCATCCGGCAGCTTGAACACGTTGAATGCGGGCACCGCGATGTATTCGGCGAACGCGCCGGGGCGGTTGACGCCTACGCCGACGGTATTCATGCACAGGTGGCGGCGACCGGCGCGGCAGTTGCGGCAGTAGCCGCAAGTGATGTGACCCTCGGCCGAGACCCGGTCGCCGATTTCGTAGCCCTTGACCTCGACGCCCATGTCGACGATCTTGCCGCTGAACTCATGCCCCACGGCCATTGGCATGGGAATCGTCGCCTTGGCCCAGTCGTCCCATTTGAAGATATGGATGTCGGTGCCGCAGATCGCGGTCCGCCTGACCTTGATCAGCACGTCGTTGTGGCCGACCTCGGGCTTCTTGATGTTTGCCATCCAGATGCCGCGTTCGGACTTCGCCTTGACCAGCGCCTTCATGCGATGACTCCGAGTTCGCGGCCGACGTCGGTGAACGCCTGGATCGCCTTGTCGAGCTGCGCGCGTGTGAGGCCGGCCGACATCTGCGTCCTGATGCGGGCCTGGCCCTTCGGCACGACCGGGTAGGAGAAGCCGATCACGTAGATGCCGCGCTCGAGCAGCTTGTCGGCCATCTGCGTGGCGAGCTTCGCGTCGCCCAGCATGACCGGGATGATCGGGTGTTCGCCGGGCTTCAGGTCGAAGCCGCGCTCGGTCATCTTCTCGCGGAAGTAACGTGCATTTTCGTGCAGCTGTTGCTGCAGGGAACGATCGCGCTCGAGAAGGTCGAGCACGGCGATCGATGATGCCGCGATCATCGGCGCGACCGAGTTGGAGAACAGGTAGGGGCGCGAACGCTGCCGCAGCCAGCCGACGATTTCCTTGCGTCCGGACGTGTAGCCGCCCGACGCGCCGCCGAGCGCCTTGCCGAGCGTACCCGTGATAATGTCGATGCGGCCCATGACGCCGCGGTACTCGTGCGTGCCGCGGCCGCGCTCGCCGAGGAAACCGGTGGCATGGCAATCGTCGATCATGGTCAGCGCATCGTGTTCGTCGGCGAGATCGCAGATATCCCGCAGCCTGGCGATCGTGCCGTCCATCGAGAACACGCCGTCGGTCACGATCAGCCGCACGTTCGCGTCCTGCGCCGCCTCGAGCTGCGCGCGCAGGTCGTCCATGTCGTTATTCGCGTAACGGTAGCGGCCGGCCTTGCAGAGCCGGATGCCGTCGATGATGCTCGCATGGTTCAGGGCGTCGCTGATGACCGCGTCCTCGGCGCCGAGCAGCGTCTCGAACAGGCCGCCGTTGGCATCGAAGCAGGACGGGTAGAGGATCGTGTCCTCGGTACCGAGAAAGGCACTGATGCGCGCCTCGAGTTCCTTGTGGATCGTCTGCGTGCCGCAGATGAAGCGCACCGAGGCCATGCCGTAGCCGTACTCGTCGAGCGCCTGGTGGGCGGCCGCGATGACCTCGGGATGATTGGCTAACCCCAGGTAGTTGTTGGCGCACAGATTCAGGACTTCTGTCGTGTTGCCGTTCGAACGCACGTCGATCGCGGCCTGTTGCGGCCCGGCGATCAGGCGTTCCTGTTTGAACAGTCCCTCGGACTTGAGCGCTTCGGTTTGCGCGGCGAGGGACGCGAGGAAAGATGCAGGCACGGGGGTCTCTTTGATACCAGGAGGAAACGAAAATTATATCGCGAATCCGGGCCAATACCGATGCCTGGGGCCGCGCAGATAGGCTATTATCGCGACGCCCCCGAGCCACGTCAGAAGTGGACAAACGGAGTTTCCGATGAGTTTTACCGACCAGCCCGCTGCGCAGCCGAGCAGCGTTCCCTACATCAACGACCACTACCTCGCGGACGAGCAGGAACTCGTCCGCAGCCTGGCCGAAGAGGCCGACCCGGGGGCGTCCGCACGCCGCAAGATTGGCGACACGGCCGCGCAGCTCGTGCGGGCGGTGCGCAGGAACACGGAAAACGAGGGCGGCATCGAGGCGTTTTTGCAGCAGTACGACCTGTCATCGGACGAAGGCGTGCTGCTCATGTGCATCGCCGAGGCCCTGCTGCGCATTCCCGATGCGGACACGGCCGACCGCCTCATCGCGGACAAGATCACGGCGGCGCGCTGGCAGGATCACATTGGCACGAGCGATTCGCTATTCGTCAACGCATCGACCTGGGGCCTGATGCTGACGGGCAAGATCCTCACGCTCGACGAGATCGCGACCGGCAACCCGACGAAGTTGCTCGGCAAGCTGGTCAGCGGCGCGGGCGAGCCCGTCGTGCGCACCGCCATGCGCCAGGCCATGAAGATCATGGGCCACCAGTTCGTCATGGGCCGCACCATCGGCGAAGCGCTGCGCCGGGCGATGAAGAGCACCGACCTGCCGTACCGCTACTCGTTCGACATGCTCGGCGAGTCCGCGCTGACGGCCGCCGACGCGCAGCGCTACCTCGACAGCTACCACCAGGGCATCGAGAGCATCGGCGACGAAGAGGTCGAGGCCGAAGACGTCTTCGCGGCGCCGGGCATCTCGGTGAAGCTGTCGGCGCTGCACCCGCGCTACGAGTACTCGCACGAGGACCGCGTCATGGCCGAGCTCGTGCCGCACGTGCTCGAACTCGCGAAGCATGCGAAGGATGTCGGCATCGGCCTGACGATCGACTCCGAGGAAGCGCACCGCTTCGAGATGTGGCTCAATATTTTCGAGCGCGTCTACCGCGACCCGGCGCTGAACGGCTGGGACGGCTTCGGCGTCGCCTTGCAGACCTACCAGAAGCGCGGCCGCGACGGCCTGCGCTTCCTGATCGAACTGGCCGAGGGCGTCGGCCGCCGCATCCCGGTGCGCCTCGTCAAGGGCGCCTACTGGGACAGCGAGATCAAGTGGGCGCAGGAGCAGGGCCTCGAGAGCTACCCCGTGTTCACGCGCAAGTCGCACTCGGACGTGTCCTACCTCGCCGCGGCGCGGGCCGCGCTCGCCGCGGGCGACAGGATCTACGCCCAGTTCGCGACCCACAACGCGCACACGCTGGCCAGCGTCCTGCACTTTGCCGGCTCGCGCCGCGACTACGAGTTCCAGCGCCTGCACGGCATGGGCGAGGAGCTGTACGCCGAGGTCGTGGACCCGGACAAGCACGACCGGCCGTGCCGCGTGTACGCACCGGTCGGTAACCACGAGGACCTGTTGCCGTACCTCGTGCGGCGACTGCTCGAAAACGGCTCGAACACCTCGTTCGTCAACAAGATCGCCGACGAGTCCATCGCCGTCGAGGACATCATCGCCGACCCGCTGGCGACGGCGGCCGCGCACGATTACGCGGCGCACGAGCGGATCCCGGCGCCGGCCAACATCTTCCAGCCCGAGCGGCGCAATTCGCGGGGCATCAACCTGCCGGACCGCTCGGTCAGCACGAAGCTGCTGGCCGGTCTCGAGGCCGCGAGCAGCAAGCCCGTCACGGCCAGGCCGATCATCGGCGGCAAGGAAGTCAGCGGCGCCGAGGAGCCGTCCGTCAACCCGGCGGATACCTCGGAGATCGTCGGCGTCTGCCACCAGGCGGCCGCCGGGGACGTCAAGAAGGCGATCGACCTGTCCGTGGCGGCGCAGCCGTCGTGGGATCGGCGCGGCGCCGGGGAGCGTGCGGCTATCCTGAACCGCGCCGCGGATCTCTACGAGGAGCACCGCGAGGAGCTGCT
>JBFGYM010000063.1:0-11164 GCA_041587435.1 Woeseiaceae bacterium | reverse complement strand
GAACATGCGCTGTACCTGCCGCCCGAAGAGCGCGTGAAGATCTGGTAAGCCCGTGACAGACCGGCGCAACCTCGTCTTCGCGATCGTCCTGTTCCTCGCGCCGCTCGTCGTTGCCTGGTACGGATTGTCGGTTACAGCAGCCGCAGGCATTGTCGTCCTGCTGCTGCTGTGCCGCTGGCTGATCACGCTGAGCGGCCTCGTCGCGCCGGAACGGACGCCCGACCTCGAGCTCGCCACGATGGCGGCCAGCCACTACGTCGAGAAGGTCCGCTGGTGCATGGACCGGCTCGGCATCGACTACGCGGAAAAGCCCGCGGGCGCCACGCTCGGCGCTTTCTTCCGCGGGCGGTCGCTGCCGCAGCTCAAGGTGCGCACGGGCGTGGTGCGGTCGGTCATCGGCAATTCCCCGGATATCCTGCGCTACCTCTACGGGCGCTGCCTGCACCAAGACCCCGGGCGCTTTGCCTTTCTCGAACCGACGGCCGGGCGCCTCGAGCTCGAGCACCGCCTCGACCTGTACGGCCGCTCCCTGCAGGTCTGGGTCTATTACCACATCCTTCCCGACCGCCGCCTCACCTTGCACGCCTGGGGCCTGCATGACGCGAAGACACCGGCGTGGCAGCGCCTGGCGCTGCGCGTGCTGTACCCGGTGCTCGCTGCGCTGATGCGCTTCTCGTTCAAGATCGACGACACCCACTACGCACGCTCGGTCGCGCGCATCGAGGACCTGCTCCGCGAGCTGGACGAGGACCTCGGCGACGGCCGCCGCTCGCTGCTCGGCGGCGAAAAGATCAACTATACTGACGTAGCCTTCGCGGCATTCACCGGACTCTGGTTGATGCCCGACGGTTACGGCGGCGGACGGGCCGAGGCCGTGCGCATCGAGCGCGACGACGCCCCGGCCGGCATGCGCGCCGACATCGAGCGCTGGATCGACGCGTACCCGCGCGCCGTCGCGTTCGTCAACGAGCTTTACCAGACACGGGGGGAACGGCAATGAAAGGACCGACCATCATCGTCATCGCCCTGGCGCTTGCCGGCTGTGCAACGGCGCACCAGGAAGAGCGCATCAACGCGGTGAAGGACTTCGTCGAGGTCAATGACCTCGAGGCAACGGAATCGATCACCAGCTTCGAGCAGCTCCAGGTGGAGGTACTCAACGACGAATACGTCATTGTGAGCACGCGCCGCGAGCAATGGTTGCTCGAATACGCGCACCGCTGCGTCGAAGACCCGTTTTCGCGGCGAGTGCGGCCGGACGTGCGCCGCGACACACGCCGCATCTACGCGGGCCACGACACCTTCCGCGGCTGCCAGATCGGGGCGCTTTACCCGATCACGGCCGAACAGGCGGAAGAGCTGCGCGAGATCGGCGAGGCGCCCGGCGAGAAATAAGGCGCCTACGGCGTCGCGAAACGCTCGCCGAAGAAGTTGCCCTCGTTCCAGGCCGGGCGCTCCGCGTCCATCGCCACGCCGTAACCGATGCGCGCGTGCGCGCGCGCGAAACGCACGGCCGAGTCCCAGTCAACCGGCCGCGACAGGTCGTCGCTCGGTTCGTGGTAGTGGTTCTCGAGGTGGTCGCGATAGACCGACTCGCCGTCGACATCGTCATCGAGCGACGTGAAGCCCGGCACCAGGTAAACGGCCGGCACACCCTAGCGCACGAACGAGTACTGGTCGGAGCGCACGAACAGGTTTTCCTCGGGCATCGGGTCCGGCGTGAACGAAAAGCCCTCGGCCTGCGCCGATGCCTCGGCGAAGAACTGCAGCGACGAGTTCTCGGAGCCGAACGCAATCAGGTCGGCGACGGGATACAGGAACAGCGGCATGTCGAGGTTGATGTTCGCAACGATAGCGCCCGGATCCACCACCGGGTGGTTGACGAAATAGTCCGACCCGAGCAGGCCGCGCTCCTCGGCCGTCAGCGCCACGAACATGACAGAGCGTCGTGGCGGGAACGCGGCAAAGGCACGCGCCGTTTCGAGCATCAGCGCGACGCCCATCGCGTTGTCGTAGGCGCCGTTGTAGATCCTGGGTTCGTCGTCCTCGACGAGCGTGCCGAGGTGGTCGAGGTGAGCCGTGTACACGATGTACTCGTCGGCCAGCCCGGGGTCGGTGCCGCGCACCAGCCCGATGACGTTCGGGCTCTTTAGCGTCGCGTGCTCGGACTCGCGCGCCAGCGTCACCTCGACGCCGAGCGGCGCCGACCGCACCTCGCCGGCCTCCGTCGCATCGAGCGTGTCGGCGTAGGTAAGCGGCGCGTTGGCAAACAGTTGCTCGGCCGCGTCCGGGCTGAGATAGGCCGCGCCGCGCAGCTCGGGGAAATGACGCGCGGCCCGGTCGTCGGCATTCACCCAGGTCATGGACGGGCGCCGGCCGAAGTTCTTCTTGGCCTCGTCCCACGCGCGCCGCTCTTCGGCCTTGCGCGAACGCAGCGAAATTATGCCGACGGCACCGCGCGCCACCGCTTCCTCGTACTTGGTCAGGGACGATGCGTAGTAGGCGCGTTGCTCACCCTCGATGACCTCGGGCGCGCCGCTGTAACCGGCGACGATCTTGCCCGCGACGTCCACGCCTTCGTAGTCCGAGTAACCGAACTCCGGTGCGTGCACGCCGTAGCCGATGTACACGACGGGCGCGCGCACGCGAGTCGATGGCGCCACGGGGTCGCCGGACATCGAAAAGTCGTCGCGATAGACCAGCGGAAGGTCGCCGCCAGGGGCATGGATGACGACCTCGGCGGTATCGGCAACGGCCTTGTAGCTGCGCAGGGGCACGGACTGGTACCAGCCGTCCCTGCCGGCCGGCTCGAGTCCCATGGCCGCGAACTGCTGCGCGACGTACGCGGCGGCCGCGTCGTAACCCGGTTCGCCGGTCATGCGCCCGGCAAGGTCGTCATCGGCGAGGAAGTTGACATGACGGCGCAGCGCACGTTCGCGGATCAGGTCCAGCGACGCTTCGACGCTGTCGGGAGGCGTTGCGGCGCAGGCCGCAAGCAGGGCGACGCACAGGCATGCCGCGCCGGTCATGATCGTGATTCTCATCGCTTGTCCCGTTTCTGCTGGTAGGCGCTGCTGATTTCCATCATCTTGTTCTCGATCCACTCCTGGACCAGGAGGTTCGTTTCCCGCGGCGGCCGCCCGCGGGCGCTGATCGGCGGGCCGATACAGAAGCGCACCGTACCCGGGCGCTTGATGAATTCGCGGCGCCGCCACAGGTCGCCCGCGTTGTGTGCCACCGGCACGATCGGCGCGTGGGCCTCCTGGGCGAGCGCCGCCCCCGACACGCCGTAGCGCCGGGTTTCGCCCGGCGGCATGCGCGTGCCCTCGGGAAATACCGTGACCCAGATGCCGTTGGCGAGTTTTTCCTTGCCCTGGCGGATCACCTGCTTGACGGCCGCGCCGCGCGAACTGCGCCGGATGGCGATCGGCCGGAAGACGAAACCGATGACCCAGCCGAAGATCGGCATCCAGATCAATTCGCGCTTCACGACCCAGGACGTGCGCGGAAAAATCGGTACGTGACCGTAGGTCTCGAGCGTCGTCGTGTGCTTGATCATGATGACGCTCGGCTCGTCAGGCAGGTTTTCGCGGCCCTCGACCACGACCTTCATGCCGCAGAAGAACTCGCCGGCCCAGATAGCGAGCCGGCAATAGTTGACGACGACGCGCCACAGGAAGGATTGCGGCGCCCAGAAGACCAGCAACGCGAACACCGCATAGACGCACACGCTCGAAAAGCCGAACGCCAGGAAGGCCGCCGAGCGCAACCACAGCATCATCCGCGCAGTATCTCACGGGCCGCGGCCGCGAGGTCGTCGAACACGGCGACGTCCCGCAGGCCGCGCGGCAGGGCGGCCTCGGTCTTGCGGCCGTTGCCGGTGCGCACGAGCACCGGGGTCGCCCCGGCCGCGGCGGCGGCTTCGAGGTCGCGCAGCGAATCGCCGATCGCCGGGACGCCGGCCAGCGAGGTGCCGTAATGCCGGGCCAGCCGGAGCAACAGGCCGGGCCGCGGTTTGCGGCACGGGCAGCCGTCATCGGGCCCGTGCGGGCAAACGACGATGCGGTCGATGCACCCGCCGGCCGCGGCGACGAGCCGCCGCAGCTTGCGGTGCATGCCGCCGAGTTCGCGACGCCCGAACAGGCCGCGCGCGAGCCCGGACTGGTTGCTGGCGACGGCGACGGTGCGGCCGGCCGCGCTGAGGGCGGCGATGGCCTCGATACTGCCGGGAAGTGGCACGAACTCGTCGGCATTTTTCACGAACGCCCGCGAATCCCGGTTAATGACCCCGTCACGGTCGAGGATAATGAGCCGCGGGTCGGCCATCAGCCGAGCGACATCCGCGAAATGTCCGCAACGTCGAGAAAAAGGGCGCGAAGTTCGCCCAAAAGGGCCAAACGGTTGTTGCGCACGGTCTCGTCGTCAACCATCACCATGACGTCGTCGAAAAAGCGATCGACCGGGTCCCTGAGGTCGGCCAGCTCGTTCAGGATTTCGGCATAGCGGCGCTCCCCGAGCAGCGGGCCAACCTTGTCACGGGCGCTGCGGAGGGCGTTGTGCAGGGCCTTCTCGGCGTCCAGCTCGAGGCTTTTCGGGTTGACGCTCAGACCGGCCGGGTCGCCGGCCTGGCGCAGGATGTTCGCAATGCGCTTGTTGGCCGCGGCCAGGCTCTCGGCCTGTTCGAGGCGGGCGAAGGTCTGCACGGCGGCCAGGCGCCGGTCGAAGTCGACCAGCGACGCGGGCTCGCGCGCCATCACGGCGTCGAAGGTCTCGGTCTTCAGGCCCGCATCGCGGTCGAGAAAATAGCGGCGCAGGCGATCGGTGATGAAACCGTAGAGCTCGGCGGCGAGCTCGTCCGGGTCGGCCTTGCCGTCCGGCTGCTGTGCGACCGCGTGCGCGATCAGCGCCTTGAGGTCGACGTCGATGCCGCGCTCGACCAGGATGCGCACGATGCCGAGCGCGGCGCGGCGCAGTCCGAACGGGTCGCGGTTGCCGCTCGGTTTCTTGCCGATCGCAAAGATGCCCGCCAGCGTGTCGAGCTTTTCCGCGACCGCGAGAATCTGTCCCGGCGTGGATGCGGGCAGCGCGTCGCCCGCGAAGCGCGGCAGGTAGTGTTCGGCGATGGCATCGGCGACGGCCTCGGGCTCGCGGTCCGCGCGGGCGTAATAGCGCCCCATCGTTCCCTGCAGGTCCGGAAACTCGCCCACCATGCCCGTGAGCAGGTCGCACTTGGCAAGGGCCGCCGCGCGTTCGACGGTGGCCGCGTCCGCGCCGAGGGCGTCGGCCAGCCAGGCGGCGATGCGGCCCGTGCGGTGGCTTTTGTCGAACAGGCTGCCGAGGCCGTGCTGGTAGACAACCTCGCGCAGCGTGTCTTCGCGGCTCGAGAGCGGCGTGCGCCGATCCGAGTCCCAGAAGAACGCGGCGTCGGCGAGCCGCGGCCGGATGACGCGCTCGTTGCCCTCGATGACCTGCTCGGGGTCCTTGCTCTCGAGGTTGGCGATGGCGACGAAATGCGGCAACAGGCGATCATTATCGTCGGCCACCGGGAAATAGCGCTGGTGGCCGGTCAGCGTCGAGATCACGACTTCGCGCGGCAGGTCGAGGTAGACCTCGTCGAAGGCGCCGACGATCGGCACCGGCCACTCGACCAGGGCCGCCACCTCGTCATAGAGCGACTCGCCGTCGACCACGTGGCCGCCGGCCCGCTCCGCAGCGGATTCCGCGCCGTCGCGGATCATGTCGCGGCGCCGCTCGAAGTCGGCGATCACGTAGCCGTCGCGCTCGAGTACGTCGAGGTAGTCGGCCGGCGCCGCGAGCGCAATTCGCCCGGCGGAGTGAACGCGATGCCCGCGGGACTCGCGCCCGGTGCGAATGCCCATGACCGACGCCTCGATGACGTCCTTGCCGTGCAGCAGCACGACCCAGTGCACGGGCCGCACGAACTCCGCGTCACCGGCGCCCCAGCGCATGCGCCGCGGAATCGGCAGTGTCGTCAGCGCGCGCTCGATGATGTCGGGCAGCAATTCGGCCGTCGTCCGCCCCTGTTCGACCGTGTTGAAGACGAGCCACTCGCCCTTGTCGGTCGCGACACGCTCGAGATCCTCGACTGCGACGCCGCACTTGTCGGCGAAGGCCGTGGCGGCCGGTTTCGGGTTGCCGTCGTCGTCGAAGGCGACGCTGACCGGCGGGCCCTTTTGTTCGACGCGGCGATCCTCCTGCGCGTGCGCGAGTTTGCGGACGTGCACGGCGAGGCGGCGCGGGCTTGCAAACGCGCGCACCTTGCCGTGCGCCAGGCGGGCCTCGGCGATGCCGGCCGCGAGGTTGTCGCCGAACGCGTCCATGAGCGTCCGCAGCGCCTTCGGCGGCAGCTCCTCGGTGCCGATCTCGACGAGCAGGTCGTCGCGCTTGCTCACGATGCCTCCCTGGCGGCGGCGTCGACCACCGAGTCGAGCATCGGGAACCCGAGCGCCTCGCGGCTGGCGTAGTACGCTTCGCAGATCGAGCGCGACATCGTTCGCACGCGCAGAATGAAGCGCTGCCGCTCGGTGACCGAGATGGCCTGGCGTGCATCGAGCAGGTTGAAGGTGTGCGACGCGGTCAGCATCTGCTCGTAGGCCGGCAACGCGAGGCCGAGTTCGATGAGCCGCTCGCATTCGTGCTCGCAGTGATCGAAGGCGCCGAACAGCGCCTCGACGTCGGCTTCCTCGAAATTGTACTTCGACTGCTCGAACTCGTTCTGGTGATACACGTCGCCGTAGGTGATGCGCCCGAGCGGCCCGTCGGTCCAGACGAGGTCGAAGATGCTCTGCACGTTTTGCAGGTACATGGCGAGCCGTTCGATGCCGTAGGTAATTTCGCCGGTCACGGGCCGGCACTCGAGGCCGCCGACCTGCTGGAAGTAGGTGAACTGGGTGACCTCCATGCCGTTGAGCCAGACCTCCCAGCCGAGCCCCCACGCGCCGAGGGTCGGCGACTCCCAGTTGTCCTCGACGAAGCGGATGTCGTGAACGGCCGGGTCGATGCCGATCGCCTCGAGCGAACCGAGGTACATCGCCTGGATGTCATCAGGCGACGGCTTCAGCACGACCTGGTACTGGTAATAGTGCTGCAGGCGAAACGGGTTGTCGCCGTAGCGGCCGTCCGTCGGGCGACGGCTCGGCTGCACGTAGGCGGCCGACCAGGGCTCCGGCCCGACGGCACGCAAGAAGGTCGCCGGGTGGAACGTGCCGGCGCCCATTTCCATGTCGTATGGCTGCATGATGACGCAGCCGCGTTCGGCCCAGTACTGCTCCAGCTTCAGGACCAGGTCCTGGAAGCTCAGCGGCCCGGCCCCGTTGGAGGTGCTCATTCGGGTGCCTTGGGTGGCTTCAAAGGCGCGCAGTATATCGACTTTTGGCCACGCTTAGCACTGTGGCGATGTGGGGACGTTGCGAAGCGGCGTCCCCGTTCTGCTGTGCCACTCCGGCCTCGAAGAACGCGACCGCCTTTCGCACCAAAAGAGTGCGCATGCCGGCCCGAATGCACTATAATGGTGCGCAAGCGGCCCGACCCGGAATCACAATTTCAATGAAATCATCGGCTTAAGGCCTGCCCCATTTTGGCACACTTCATGCAAAGAACTGAGCCAACGGGCCGCAACCGAGCGGCCGCTTTTTTGCAGCATGAGAACCGGAGGAAAACCATGTCAGCCGCAGACGTAATGGCCCTGCTCAAGGAGGCCGAGGTCAAATTTGTCGACTTTCGTTTCACGGATACGAAAGGCAAAGAACAACATGTAACCGTGCCAGCGCACCAGATCGACGATGACGTCTTCGAGGACGGCAAGATGTTCGACGGTTCGTCGATCTCCGGCTGGAAGGGCATCAACGAGTCGGACATGATCCTGATGCCGGACCCTGCCACGGCCGTGCTGGACGTGTTCACCGACGAGCCGACCGTCAACATCCGCTGCAACGTCGTCGAACCGTCGACGATGCAGGGGTACGACCGCTGCCCGCGTTCACTGGCCGAGCGCGCCCAGGCGTACCTCGAATCGACCGGCATTGCCGATACGGCCTACTTCGGGCCCGAAAACGAATTCTTCGTCTTCGACCACGTCTCCTGGGACGCCAACATGCAGGGTGCGTTCTACAAGGTCGACTCCGACGAAGGCGCCTGGAACACGAACCGCAGCCTCGAGGAAGGCAACACGGGCCACCGCCCGACCGTCAAGGGCGGCTATTTCCCGGTTCCGCCCGTCGACTCGCTGCACGACATCCGCGGCTCGATGTGCCTTGCGCTTGAGGAAATGGGACTGACGACCGAGGTGCATCACCACGAGGTCGCGACGGCCGGCCAGTGCGAGATCGGCGTCAAGTTCAATACGCTCGTCAGCAAGGCCGACGAGGTGCAGATCCTGAAGTACGTCGTGCACAACGTCGCGCATGCCTACGGCAAGACCGCCACGTTCATGCCCAAGCCGCTGGTCAACGACAACGGTAACGGCATGCACGTGCACCAGTCGTTGGCGAAGGGCGGCAAGAACCTGTTCTCCGGCGACGGCTACGGGGGCCTGAGCGAGACGGCGCTGTTTTACATCGGCGGCATCATCAAGCACGCCAAGGCGCTCAATGCCTTCACGAACCCGGCGACGAACAGTTACAAGCGTCTGGTGCCGGGCTTCGAGGCGCCGACGATCCTGGCCTACTCGGCACGCAACCGCTCCGCGTCGATTCGCATTCCGTACATCGCGAACCCGAAGGGCCGTCGCATCGAGGTGCGCTTCCCGGACTCGATGGCGAACCCCTACCTCGCGTTCTCGGCGATGCTGATGGCCGGCCTCGACGGCATCCAGAACAAGATCCACCCGGGCGACGCCATGGACAAGGACCTTTACGACTTGCCGCCCGAGGAAGAGAAGCAGCTCAAGCTGGTCGCCTTCTCGCTCGACGAGGCGCTGACCGCGCTCGACGCGGACCGCGCCTTCCTGAAGGCCGGCGACGTCTTCTCGGACGATCTGATCGACGCCTATATCGACCTCAAGATAGAGAACGTCACGCGCCTGCGCATGACGACGCACCCGGTCGAATTCGACATGTATTACAGCCTCTAGAGGCCAAAACTGTGAACCGGGCGGCGTTTTTGGCCGCCCGGTCACTAGCCCCAAAGTCGCCCGCGCTGCTATGCTGACTGCATGGAAACACGAATGCTCCTCGTCCTCCTGGGCCTGCTGGCCGCGCCTGTCGCCGGCGCGGGCGAGGCCTACGTCTGGACCGACGAAGACGGCATCGTCCATTATTCCGACCGACCGGTCCCGGGCGCCCGGCGCATCGAAATCACCGACCCTAATTCGAGCCGCGCGCTTTCGCAGCGCCGGCGCGACGCCCAGCCGGCCGACCCGGCGAGCGACCAACAGCCCGACGAACCGGTTCGCTACGAGAGCCTCGAGGTCGCCTCGCCCGGCGCCGAAGAGACGCTATGGAACATAGAGGGCGTCCTCAACGTGTCACTGGCGCTGAGCCCGCCGCTGCAGCCGGGACACCAGGTGCGCGTGTACTTCGACGGCAATCCGAGGATCGTCAGCGGCACGAGCTTCCAGCTGGAGGAAGTGTGGCGCGGCGTCCACAATCTGCAGGCCGAAGTGATCGACGCGAACGGCAGGATGCTGATCCGCAGCCGGCCGAACCGCTTCTACGTGCAGCAGACCACCGTCCGCTAGGCAAGGGCGGATCGGGCGACGGCCCGCTGCGCAGCCACGCCCGCGGCATTCTCGACAGCCTCAACGTCGGGCTGATCCTGCTCGACCGCAACCTCCTGATCGTCGACCTCAACCCGGCCGCCGAGAACGTGCTCGGCGTCAGCCGCAACCGCGCGCGGGGGCAGTCCCTGCTGCAGCTCGTCGACGATGAGCCCGAGATGCGCGAGATCCTGGCCCGCGTGGCGGCGACGGGCGATCACTACGCGAACGAGATGCGGCTCGCCCCGACCGAGGTTCACGCGGCCGAACGCATCGTCGATTGCCACGTGTCCCCGATCGACATCGAGGCTGCCGAGCTGCTCGTCGAAATCACCGACGTAACGCGCCGCTCGCAAATCAGCCGCGAGAACGCATTGCTGATCCAGCACGGCGCCGGGCGGCAGATGATTCGGCAGCTCGCTCACGAAATCAAGAACCCGCTGGGCGGTATCCGCGGCGCCGCGCAACTGCTCGAACGCCAGCTGGACGATCCCGAGCTGCGCGAGTACACCGACGTCGTCATCAGCGAGACCGACCGCCTCGCCGGCCTCGTCGACCAGCTCCTCGGACCGGGCGGCCCGCCCAACAAGGAGCCCGTCAACGTCCACGAGCTGCTCGAATACGTCGTCCGGATCGTCGAGGCCGAGGACCACCGGCAGCTCTCGATTCGGCGCGACTACGACCCCGGCCTGCCCGAGATCGATCTCGACCGCGACCAGATGGTACAGGCCCTGATGAACGTCGTCCGCAACGCGGCGGCCGCGCTCGAGGGCCACGGCACGATCACGTTGCGCAGCCGTGCCGTCACGAACTTCACGATCGGGGACGTGCGTCATCGCGTGATCGCGTCGATCGAGATCGAGGACGACGGCCCGGGCATCCCGCCGGACCTGCAGGATTCCCTGTTCTACCCGCTGGTGACGAGCCGGCCCGACGGCACGGGCCTCGGGCTGCCCGCCGCGCAGGAACTCATCGGGCGCCACGGCGGCCTGATCGAGTTCGAGAGCCGGCCGGGGCGCACCGTGTTCTTCGTGCGCATCCCGCTGCAGCAGGCGCCGGCCGATGGCTAGTCCCCCGCTGTCCGTCTGGGTGGTCGACGACGACCAGTCCGTGCGCTGGGTGCTCGAGAAGGCGCTCAAGCAGGCCGACATGGACACGCGCAGTTTCGAGCGGGCCGAGCACCTGCTCGAGGCGCTCGACGATACCGAGCCGGACGTGCTGATCACCGACGTGCGCATGCCCGGCATGAGCGGTCTCGCGCTGCTCGAGCGCCTGCAGGCGACCTGCCCGCACCTGCCGATTATCGTCATCACGGCACACTCCGACCTCGAGAATGCCGTGGCCGCATACCAGGGCGGCGCGTTCGAATACCTGCCGAAGCCGTTTGACATCGACGAGGCCGTCGACCTCGTGCGCAAAGCCGCGCGCGCCAACGGCGGCGGCGATGCG
>JBFGYM010000062.1:0-11439 GCA_041587435.1 Woeseiaceae bacterium | reverse complement strand
CCAGCGTTCGGTCACGGCCCGGCGACTGTCGCCCGGTTCGAGGGATGCACGACCGGTGGCCATGAGTTCCAGCCAGCGGTGCACCAGTGTCCCCGCGATTCTCGCCTCGGTGCCGACCCAGTAGAACTCGACCTCGTCGCCGACATCGCCGATGTCGTCATCGAGACCGGCAGCGGGCACGGACACGGCGGGCAGCGTCCAGGGCTTGCCGAGTCGCCGGCGGACCGGGTCGATCCAGGTCGGTTCATCGGTGTCGTCGCCGGCGCCGGATCCCGGTTCGAACGCGACAGCAAAGTCTTTCTCCAGGGCGGGCCACAGCCAGTGCAGCAGGCTGTCGCGGCGCGCGCGCCGGAACTCCGAGCCGTCCGCGCTGACGCTGACGTTGCCGACGAGATGCAGGCTCTTGCGCGCGCGCGTGCAGGCAACGTACAGCAGCCGTCCCTGTTCGTGGTTGTCCTTCTCGGTCGCAACGGCCGCAATGTAGCGGTGCACGGGGTCGCGCTCGACGTCGGCGCGCGGCCCGACCGGGCTGATGATCTTGCGTTCGCCCCCGTGCGGTGCCGGCAGGTCGAACCACGACAGCACGTCACTGCCACCGCCGCCCGGCTTGCGGCCCAGCCCGAAGAGCATGACGTGATCGAACTCGAGACCCTTGGCGCGGTGCATGGTCATCACCTGGACGCGCGAGCGCGCCGAACTCGACACTTTCTCGTCCTCGAGTATCGACTCGAGCATGGCCACGTCGGGTAACGTGCCGCCGACTTCGTGCGTCTCGAGGAGGTCGAGGTAGCGGTAGACGTTGTCGATCTCGGTCGTATCGCGCAGTACGCCCGGCCCACCGAGCGCAAACCAGCAATCCTCCACGCACTGGCGCAACGTGCCGGAACGGCGCGGTGCCACGAGTGCCTCGAGCGCAGGCCGCGCCCGCTCGACCGCTTGCCGGCCCTCGTTTGACAGCGCCGCGAGGCGCCCGGAATCGTGCAGCAGTTCGTTGACCGTGGCCGATGCGTCACTGTTCACCAGCGCGTGCAGGTCGGTCCAGGTGAGGCCGATCCACGGCGCCCGCAGCAGGCCCAGCCAGGCGATGCGGTCGCCGGGGTGAACGGCGGCACGGGTCAGCGCGAGGACGTCGATGATCTCGGGCAGGTCCGTGAGCTTGTCGATGTCGACCGCCGTGTAGGAAATGCCGGCTTGCCGCAGCGCGGCGAGCAGGTCCGGAAGCTGCGTTCGCCCGCGCACGAGAATCGCCAGTTCTTCCCCCGGGTGTGCGGCCAGCGTTTCGCGGACGACGCGACAGCCGGTTTGCGCCTCGAGGCCGGTGTCGGCGCCGAATACCGGGTGCACGGCAACGTCCCCGATGCCGGCGAGCTGCGGCGCGGGTAGCGCCGGCGCGTACGACACGGCCCCGTTGAGCGGATCGTTGCGACTCGCCAGCACGCCGGGGAACACGGCGTTGAACCAGTCGACAAGCCGTGCGCCCGAGCGGAAGTTGCGGCGCAGCAGCAACGACTCGAGTTGCAGGCGCCCGATGCCGAATTCCCGTGCCAGCAGGAACTGCCCTACTTCGGCGTTGCGGAAGCGGTAGATCGACTGCATCGGGTCGCCGACGCAAAACAGCGTGCGTCCGTCACCGAGCGCCCAGCCGCCGGACAGCGCCTCGAGCATGCGGTACTGCGCACTGGACGTGTCCTGCATCTCGTCCACGAGCACGTGCTGTACCCGGTAGTCGAGCAGCAGTGCGATATCGCCGGGGTCCTCGGCGCTGCCGAGCGCGGCACCCGCCAGTTGCGCGATCTCGATGTCGTCGGTCATGCCGCGTTCGGCAAACAGGCGCTTTAGTTCCATGACGGCCAGCGGCAGCAGGCCGAAAAGGGCCAGCAGCACCGACCATTGTTCATTCGTGTAGCGAACCGGCGGCAGCACCCGCGTTGCGTGCAGCAGCGCGCCCAGTTCCGCGTCGTCCGCGAGGGACCCGAGGACCGCGTTGACCGTGTCCTTGCGCTCGCGGTCGGTGGTCGGGAAACCCTGAGCCTTGTTGACGCTTTTGCGAAAACGCGCCTCGTTGCGAACCATCAAAATCTCGGCGACACCCTGCCAGGCGGCTGCCTCGGCAGGGTCCGTGCCCGGCCATTCCTGCCGGCCGGCCAGCCCCAGAACCGGGCTGTCGGTCACGCCGTCGGCGGCAAGGCACCCGGCCGCGTAGTCGAACTGGGCCGTCAGTGCCTCGCAGCCGGCCCGCTCGAATGCCCGCCGCAGCCGCCGCAGGTGCTCCGTGACGGCCAGCCGCAATCCCTCCTCGAAACGTTCCCGGAGTCCGTCGGTCTCGTCATCCGGCAGTTCGCCGCTGCCGACGAACGGCAGCCACTGGTCCCGCGTCCGCAGCATGCCGGACAGGTACCCGACGAACGACCGCACGTTGTTGTCGACGTGCGTCAGCACGCGCCTCACGGCCTCGCCGCGCGGGCCGGTTTCGGCAAGCCAGTCCAGCGTCGCGACGGCGGCAGAATCGTGGATCGCCGTCAGGCCTGCGTTGCGCACGATGCGTGCCCCGCTGTTGCTGTCCGCCGCGCTCAGGGGACGCGCGCGGGCGATCATGCCGTTCAGCGAGTCCAGCGTCTGGATGCGCATGCGCTTCGGGCTGCCGATGAGATTCCAGCCGCGTTCCGTCGAGCGCGCGAGCACGTCCTTCGCGAGGCCGAACGTCAGGCGCCGGTGCGCCTCGTCGGGCTCGATGCCCGCGCGCGCCGTGCGCAGGGCATCGAGCACGCGGATCAGCATCTCGGCAGCCGCCTTGCGCGTAAACGTGATCGCGAGGATTTCCTCGGGCTCCTCGACACGGCCGAGCAGTTTCAGGTAGCGCTGGATCAGCAGTTCGGTCTTGCCCGAGCCCGCCGGCGCCTGGACGATGAACGACCGCGTCGTATCGAGGGCGGCGATGCGTGCCCCCTGATCGGCTTCGAGTCGCTGCGCGTCACTCGTCATGGCGCAACTCCGTGTAGCGGCTCAGCAGGTTCAAGGGCCTCGCGGCCGTGGCGCCCTGGCGCGCGACCAGGCGCACGTCGCCTGCGACGAGGTCGTCGCAAGCCGCGTCGATCTGCTTCGCGGCCGCAGCGAGGACTTCGGGCCAGCCGGATTCGTCGGTGAAACCCCGGCCCGCTCCGCTGAACCCGGTCTCCCGTGCATCGAGGTTGGCAAGCGCGAGCGCCACGACGGGTTCCTGGCACGCCATCGCATAGACGAACAGTTGCACTTCGTTGACGGTGCCGTCGCGATTCAGGAGCTTGCGTGCCGCGCCCGTCTTGTAGTCGATGACGGCAATGCCGCCGTCCGGGTAGCGGTCGATCCGGTCGAAGCGCAACTTGAGCCGCAGCGGACCGCGGCGAAACTCGAGTTCGCCCTCGACGGCCGCGACGCTGAAATCGTCGCGCTCGCGATCGAGCCTGACGAAGTCGTTAACGAGCCGTTCGATGCGCGCACGCTCGAGATCGAGAAGGCGCACGAGCACGGCGTCGGTCGCGTGCAGATGCCGCCGCATGGCGCCATCGGCCGCGGCAGCGATGCGGCGCTGCAGTTCCTCGTCCGGCACCGCCCGGATGGTCTGCACGGACGGCAGGTCCTGGTACAGCCGATACAGCGTGTCGTGCACGAGGTTGCCGCGCAGCAGCGGCGTCACGCCGAGCGCCTGCCGGTCGAGCACCCGCACGCCGAGCCGGCCGTGCGCGAACGCCGAGAATGGCTCCGCGAGCTGCCGCTGGACGGTGCCCGCGCCGCCGTAGAGGCGCTCGTCAACCAGGGGCGGAGCCGCATCGGCGGCCTGTTCCGCTGCGCCCAGCGAAACGAGTGCACGGGCATGCCAGCCGGGTTCCTCGCCCGGCACCGTGGCCGGGACGTCGCCGAGCAGGTCGCTGGCCGTCTGGTCGACGTCGTCCTCGACCGTCGCGTAGCTGCAAACGACCTCGGGCGCCGACGCGAGCAGCCTGTCGAGCGTCGTCGCGGCCCACTGGCGGGTATCCTCGGGCGTGGCATCGGGCATGCCGTGTTCGCGCTGCAGCGCACGCGACACGAGCGCCGTCGGATGGCCGGCCGGCGGCCAGTGCGTGGCCGTCATGCCGGCGATCCAGAGTGCGTCGAACTCGGCGCCGGCGGCCTCCAGCGGTCCCATGAGCTGGACGGCCGCGCGGCGCGACTCCGGCTGGAACACGGTCTCCCCGGCCATCACCTCGAGGTGCGCGATCGCGGCGCGCGGGCTCAGCGAGGCGCTGACGATTTCGAGCCGCGCAAATTCATTGAGCAGTTCCCTCCAGCGGTTGACGAGCTGAAAATCGTCGCTGCCGAGCGTCGCCTCGCCGGGCCAGCCGATGCCGGCGAGCGTCTCGTCGATCAGCATCACCCAATCGGCCGGCGATGCCTGTTGCGGCAACGCGCGGCGGCGCGCGCTGAGGGCCGCGATGCGGCCGAGCCAGTCCCCGGCGTCGCTCGCCTCGTTGCGGCCGCGCAATGCGGACGTCACCATGGACGGCGACCAGGCGCGCTCGGGCAACTGCCGCAGCCTGAGTTCCAGGCGGGCGCGCGCCGCCCGCTCACCGCGCCCGAGAAGCGGCGACAGCAGCAGCATCGATACCTCGACCGATGCCAGGTCGCGCACGAGCCAGCGCAGCGCCAGCAGCGCCACCGAGATCGCCGGGTAGTCGGACAGCCGCCTGCCGTAGGACACGTTAACGGTCTCGCGCAAGGTGGCGGGCCCGTATTGCCAGCCCGGCGCAAACCCTTCGCGGAGCAGGTGCAGGTCGCGTTGCGCCGTAGCCTCCAGCCCCTGCACCACGACCGCGACGCGCGCGCCCGGCGTGGCATCGACGCGTGCACGCGCCCACGCCGCGGCCGCGCGCATCTCGGCGTCGCGCTGCTCGAATTCGACCACGAGCGGCTCGCAACGCGCACCGTGGGCCTCGCGAACCACGACCTCGCAGCCCTGCGCCCGCAACCCGTCATGCACCGCAACGTGCAGCGGCCGGACCCGGTCGAAGCCCGTGAAGGCATAGCGCCGTTGCAGCGGCACCCGCCCGTCGCGGATAAGCTGCAGCGCGAGTTCGCCGAGCCCGGCGTCGTCGACCCAGTGCTCGTGCTCGAGTACGGCCAGGTAGCGCCCCGCCGCCGCGGCGAACAGCCGGTGGTCATCGCTGCGCACCGCCCGGGCGACTTCACGAATCCCGACGCGGGCATCCGCGAGGCGCTGCCAGGCATCGCGTGCAAGCCTCACGAGTGCCGGCATCCCGGCTACCGAGTCGCCGAGTTCCTTGCGCAGGCACCGGTCCCAGAGCACCTGGCTTTGCGCCGCGTTGATGCGCGTGGGGATGTCGTCCTGGCCCTCGGCCGCAGCCACGAGCTGTCCGAGCCAGCCTTGCCACGGACGGATCTCGGGCGTCCGCCAGGCCGGGTGGCCCGCGGCAATCTGCTGTTCGGCCCACGCGTCGAGCAGCAGGCGCGCGAGACGCTGGTTGGCCGTAACGAGGCAGCCCGTGTCGTCCAGCGCGTCGCCGAGCCAGTCGTACATGCTCAGGCGTGTTGGGCCAGGCAGGCCTCGATACGATCGAACACGGTATTGAGTGCGTCGGTGTCCGGCAGCGTCGTCACGCGGAAATGGTCCGTGTACACGGTGTTGAAGCTGCTGCCCGGCGCGACGAGGACATGGTGTTTCTCGAGCAGTTCGAGGGCGAACGCCTGGTCGTCGAGGACCCCGTCGAAGCGCGGATCGAGGCGAATGAACGCGTACATTGCGCCCATCGGCGTCTGCACGCTGAGAAACTCGCTGGCCGCGACCCGATCGACGATCGCCTGTCGCGACTGGTAAAGGCGTCCGCCCGGCGCCACGAGATCGGCGATGCTCTGGAAGCCGCCGAGCGCCGTCTGCACCGCCCATTGTCCCGGCACGTTGCTGCACAGCCGCAGCGCCGCGAGCAATTCCATGCCGTGAACGTAGTCGGCGGCCCGCTCGAGGTCGCCGCTGAAGACGCACCAGCCGACGCGGTAACCGCACGCGCGATAGATTTTCGACAGTCCCGAGTACGTCAGGCATACCGTGTCGTCGACGAGCGTTGCCATCGGAATGAATTCGGCACCGTCGTAGACCATCTGGTCGTAAATCTCGTCTGACAGCACCACCAGCCCGTGACGCTCCGCGAGCGCGGCGATCCCTGCCAGCGTATCCCGGCTATAGACGGCGCCGGTCGGGTTGTTCGGATTGATGACGACGATGGCGCGCGTGCGTTCATTGACCAGCGACGCCATCTCCTCGACGTCGGGAATGAAGGCGTTGTCGCGGCGGCAGCGGTAGTGGCGCACCTTGCCGCCGTTCAGCGCGACCGCCGCGCTCCACAGCGGATAATCGGGACTCGGCACCAGGACCTCGTCACCGGGGTTGAGCAGGGCGCGCAGCGACAGGTCGATCAATTCGCTGACGCCGTTGCCGATGAAGACCTCGTCGGCCGATACGCCGAGGATGCCGCGGTTCTGCTGCTGCATGACGACCGCTTCGCGCGCCGGGAATATGCCTTTCTGGTGACAGTAAGGCTCGGCAAGGCCGAGGTTCTCGATCATCGCCAGGCGCATCGTCTCGGGCGTCCTGAACCCGAACAACCCCGGGTTGCCGATATTCAGGGAGATGATTTCGTAGCCGCGTTTCTCGAGCTCCAGGGCCCGGTTGGCCAGCTGCCCGCGGATTTCGTAACGCACGTCCTTGAGTGCCGCGCTGGTCTTTATCTGGTCGTCCATTTTCTTGCCGCAAGGTGTCGGTTGAGCTCAGACCACGGAGTCCTCGTGCAGCTCCGCGATGCGTGCGCCAGAGTAACCCAACCACTCGCGCAATACCTCATCGGTGTGTTCGCCGAGCAGCGGCGGCGCGCGATCATAGGCGACCGGCGTCCCGGTGAACGCGATGGGATTGGCGACGGTCGGCACGTCGTCTCCGGCGCCGTTGCGCAGTCTCCGCACGAGCTGCCGTTCCCGCGCGTGCGCATTGCCGAGTACCTCGCCGATATCGTTGATCGGACCGGCCGGCACGCCGGCGTTGCCGAGAGACTCGAGCCACTCCGCCGCGGAACGGGTCCTCAACACGACCTGCATTGCGTCGATCAGTTCGCCGCGGTGCCGGATGCGCGCGGCGTTGCTGACAAAGCGAGGGTCGCCCGCCAGCTCGTCGAGGCCCAGGCAGCGCATGCAGGCCGCGAACTGCCGATCGTTGCCGACGGCAATCATGAAATCGCCGTTGCGGGACTCGAAGGCCTGGTAGGGAACGAGGTTCGGATGGGCCGTGCCCATGCGTCCCGGCACCGTGCCGCCGACCAGGAAGTTCATGTTCTGGTTCGCGAGCCAGGCGACCTGGCTGTCGTAGAGCGGCACGTCGATGCGCTGCCCCCGGCCGGTTCTGTCGCGAGCCTGCAAGGCGGCCAGGACGGCCGTTGCCGCGTACATCCCGGCCATGATGTCCGCAATTGCGACACCCACCTTCTGCGGCCTGCCGCCCTCCTCGTCCGGTGCGCCCGTGATGCTCATCAGGCCGCCGGAGGCCTGGATCATGGCGTCGTAACCGGGCTCCGCGGCGCGGCTTCCCGACTGGCCGAATGCCGAAATCGAGCAGACGATTAGCGCCGGGTTGGCGGCCATGAGTTCGTCCGGATCGAGATGCAGGCGCCGCAGCGTGCCGACCTTGAAGTTCTCGAGCAGGACGTCGGCGGTTGCGGCCAGTTCACGAACCAGTTGCTGACCGCGAGCCGTCGAAATGTCGATCGTGATCGAACGCTTGTTGCGGTTGGTGGAGAGAAAATAGGCCGACTCGTCGCCGAGCCACGGCGGGCCCCAGTGACGCGTATCGTCGCCGCTGCCGGGACGCTCGACCTTGACGACGTCCGCGCCGAAATCACCGAGCAGCTGGCCCGCCCACGGGCCGGCGAGTACCCGGCTCATGTCGAGGACGCGGAGTCTGTCGAGGGCGTGCTTCATCGGCTGGCAAGATTACCCGAACCGCGCGCGTAAAGCCCCACCCGCGCATCGCTTCAACGCGCGGCGTCATTGCGCCGGCTTACAAAAAACCCGGCCGATCTTGCGATCGGCCGGGTGGGTCCGCACGGAGATTGCGGATTGCGTGACCCGGTCGGCGACGCTAATGGCCGCCGTCCGTGTCCAGCTCTTCTACGTCGGCGCCTTCAACATCCCGGGGCGCCGGCGTTTGTTTGATTTCCGGTTCCTTCTTGCCGAACCGGATGAGAAGGTGTTCTTCCTCCTCGGGCGTCAGCTCACGGATCCTCGAGATCCGGATCGATTCGTTGTCGAAACCGCCGCTGAAGCGGATCTCGCTGAAGCCTTCGCATACCCGGCTCGTCGACGAATCGAAGACGATGCCCCAGCTGCTGCGCAGCCCGTAGGCCCGGCGCATCAGCACGACGTGGTACTTGCGCCGCCCTGAAGCTTCGACGATGAGATTCTGCTCATCCAGAACCTTGTATCCTCGGATACTTGGCTCGTGGATGCAATCGCCGCGACGCGACCGTTCGCTTGCAGCGCCCTCCTCGGCGCCGTCCGGTGTCCCGGCACAAGCTGTTAAGACACTTAAACTAGCGACTATAACAAACTGTTTTAAAAGCGTTTTCATACACACTCACTTTGTGGCTATTTTGCCACAGCCAGGGGCAAGCCGCCACCCCAACCTGTGATGCTCAGACCCGCGACCGGTACCGATATTGCAGCGAATCCGCGAGCCGGCTCGCCGGCTCAGCCCTCACCCACCGCGACCGGTCGCACCGGGTCGCGAATCCATTCGCTCCAGGAGCCGACGTACACGCGAGGCTCCCTGAAACCCGCCTCGAGCCCCGTGATCGCGAGGTGGCAAGCCGTGACGCCGGAGCCGCACATGACGCTCCAGGGCGCGTTTGGCGCCCCTCCGAGGGCGTGCGCCAGGCGCGCCCGGCGCTCGGCGAGCGGCCGCCAGGTCCCGTCGCGGCGCACGAAATCGGCGAACGGCGCGTTGCGGGTGCCGGGAATATGACCAGCGACGGGATCGATCGGTTCCCGCTCGCCGCGAAAACGTGCCGTATCGCGCGCGTCGAGGAGGTTGAGCGACCCGATCGCGGCCGGATCCGAGGCCAGCTCCGCCGTGGTCAATACGCACGCGTCCCTGACATTCGGCTCGAAGCGCGCCGGCGCACGCCTCGCCTCACCACACGACGTCGGCAATCCGAGCTGCTGCCAGCGGTCGAAGCCGCCGTCGAGAAGGTAAACGTCGTCGTGGCCGAGCCAGCGCAGGATCCACCAGGCGCGCGCCGCGATGGCGCCGTTGCCGCCATCGTAGACGACGACCCGGCTCGCATGGCCGATGCCGAGCGACGACAGCGTTGCCGCGATAACGCCGACTTCCGGTAACGGATGGCGGCCCGTGTCCGGCGTCACCGGCCCGGCCAGGTCTTCGTCGAGGTCGAGAAAGACGGCCCCGCGAATATGCGATGCAAGAAAATCCCGACGGCCCGCCGAGGGGTCTGCAAGCGCGAAGCGGCAGTCGACGACGACGGTCTCGGGCTCATCGAGCCACGCGAGAAGCTGATGCGCGACTATCACGATTTGTTTGTCCGGCATCGAGCTGCCTCGCGGGATGAACAGGCTTACGGCCCTTGTACACACACGGGCAGTCTTGGACAATAGCAGCCCCGCAGGGAATCCCCCGCACCTTCCAGCGAAATTCGGGAGTTCGATAAGTGGACAAGATCATTGTCGGCCTGAAGCGCGTTGTCGATTACAACGTTCGCGTGCAGGTCAGGAGTGACGGCAGCGGTGTCGAAACCGATGGCGTCAAGATGAGCATCAACCCGTTTGACGAAATAGCGCTCGAGGAAGCGCTGCGCATCAAGGAGAGCGGCCAGGCTGCCGAAGTCGTGGTCGTCTCGATCGGCTCGTCGGACGCCCAGCAACAGCTGCGTACCGGCCTCGCAATGGGCGCCGATCGCGCGATTCTCGTCAAGGTGGATGGCGACATCGACCCGCTCAGCGTGGCACGCGTTTTCAAGGCACTGGCTGAAAAGGAAGGCGCCGGGCTCGTGCTGCTCGGCAAGCAGGCAATCGACGACGATAACACCCAGATTCCGCAAATGCTCGCCGCGGTCTGGGGCCGCCCGCAGGCCACGTTCGCCTCGGGCGTTACGGTCGAGGGCGACAAGGCACGCGTCGTCAGGGAAGTCGACGCCGGACTCGAAACCATAGAGATCGACCTGCCCGGCGTCATTTCCGTGGATCTGCGGCTCAACGAGCCGCGCTACGTCAAGCTGCCGGACATCATGAAGGCCAAAAAGAAACCGCTGGAAGAGGTGGTCCTCGCCGACATGGGCGTCGAGGCCGGCCCGATGATCAAGGAACTGGCGTACGCGCCGCCGGAGGGACGGCAGCGTGGCATCATGGTCGACGACGTTGCCGGCCTGGTTGCGGCACTCAAGGACAAGGGGCTCGTGTAATGGCTAAAGTACTCATCGTTGCCGAACATGACGGTTCGGCCCTGAACCCCAGCATCGCCAAGTGCGTCGCCTGCGCGGCGGCCATCGACGGCGCCGACATCGACATCGTCGTCCTCGCCGCGGATGCGGGCAACATCGCCGGCGAGGCGGCGGCCATCGACGGCGTGGCGCGCGTCATGACGCTCGAGCGTCCCGAAAACGAGCACCCGGTCGCCGCCATACTGGCGCCGCAGGTCGCGGCGCTGGCAGGCGCCTACAGCCACGTGTTCGGCCCGTCGACGACGTTCGGGCGCGACCTGATGCCGCGCGTTGCCGCCCTGCTCGGCGTCAACCAGGTCAGCGACATCATGTCCGTCGAAGGCAGTCATACTTACAAGCGGCCGGTCTACGCCGGCAATGCCATTGTCACGGTGGAGGCGCCGCAGGACAGCACGGTCGTCGCCACGGTGCGGGTCGCGTCGTGGCCCGCGGCCGGAACCGGTAATTCGGCGCCTGTCGAGCCGACGACCGTCGATGCCGAGATCCCCGCGCACACGCGCTACGTCGGCCTCGAGTCCGCGGCCTCCGACCGGCCCGACCTGCAGACGGCCGCGCGCGTCGTCGCGGGAGGACGCGCGTTCGGCAGCCCGGAGAAATTCGAACTCCTCTACCAGCTCGCCGATGCGCTCGGTGCCGGTGTGGGCGCCTCGCGCGCCGCCGTCGACGCGGGGTATTGCGCGAACGACATGCAGGTCGGTCAGACCGGCAAGATCATCGCGCCCCAACTCTACATCGCGATCGGCATTTCCGGCGCTATCCAGCACATGACCGGCATCAAGGACGCCGGCACGATCGTCGCCATTAACAAGGACGAGGAAGCCCCGATCTTCGAGGTCGCGGACATCGGCCTCGCCGCGGACCTGTTCACCGCGGTTCCGGAACTGACGGCGGCGCTGTCGAAGTAGCTACT
>JBFGYM010000061.1:0-11633 GCA_041587435.1 Woeseiaceae bacterium | reverse complement strand
GCCTTGCGATCGAGGCGCGCGATCGTTCCGGCCAGGATCGAGAGCTGCTCGCCGGCGTCATTGCCGATGACCCGGATTTCCTTGCCGATACCGGCTGCATCAGGCACCAGCGGCAGTTCGACCGGCTCGATGTACTTGAGGGCGCCCGGGTCGTAGCGGAAGAAGCCGAAGTCGTGAACCGGGTCGCGATAGACCGGCGTCAGCGCCACTTCCTCGTTGTTACGAAAGACGGCCTCCGCAATCACCGGGCCCGGCGTGACGACGTGGCGGTTGGTCAGGATCAGGCCGCGCTCGGCATCGACCACAAACCCGGTCGCCTGGGTCGACGTGTTCCACTCGGTATCGAACGCCCGCGTGGAATCGACGCGTATCGAGACGACGCCCGACGAGATGCGTTCGAGCGTCTCGGTCCATGCCGTGTCGTCCGCGGCCAGGGCCGGGAGGCCAAACGCGAGGGTGGCGATTGCCGCGAAAATCCTGCCGTACGTCATACGTGTCCTGTTCGCTACGAAAATTGGGTGTCAGTCACCCTATTTGCTGGTTCTTGGACAAGGAAGGACGGCACAAGATCCAGGAAATAGGGTGACTGACACCGAATTTCCTATTTGAGCAGAATCACACGCCTGGCGCGAATGCGCCGGTCACATCCGGACGCCCGGAGTTATTCGGGCCGGTAGCGCAAATCGAGCTCCCGCGCCGCTTTGACGTCATCGAGGCGCCGCACCGGCATCGTGTGGGGCGCGTCCTTGTACTCGACGCCGTCGTCGCGCGCCGCCCGCACGATGTCGATCATCGCGTCGACGAAGTTGTCGAGGGTCTCCTTGCTCTCGGTCTCGGTCGGCTCGATCAGCAGGCACTCCGGGACCAGCAGCGGGAAATACGTCGTCGGGGCGTGGAAATTACGGTCGAGCAGCGCCTTGGCGACGTCCATTGCCGTCAGCCTGTACGCCTTGGCCTCGTTCCGGAGCGTCACGATGAACTCGTGGCTCGCGCGGCGCCCCGGAAACGCCAGCTCGAAGCCGGCGTCGCGCAGGCGCGCCATCAGGTAGTTCGCATTCAGCGTGGCAAACTCGGCCACGCGCTCCATGCCGTCGCGCCCCACCATGCGCATGTAGACGTAGGCGCGCAACAGGACACCGGCGTTGCCCATGAATCCGGACAGGCGTCCGATCGACAGCGGAAAATCCTTTTCGTCCGCCCAGTCGTAGACCGTCTCTCCCTCAACTTCGATCTTCTTGACCACGGGCACCGGGAGGAACGGCAGCAGCCGCTCGTTGACGCCGACGGCGCCCGAGCCCGGGCCGCCGCCGCCGTGCGGCGTCGAGAACGTCTTGTGCAGGTTCATGTGAATGACGTCGAAGTCCATGTCCCCGGGACGCACCTTGCCGAGAATCGCATTGAGGTTGGCACCGTCGTAATACAACAGCCCGCCGGCATCGTGCACGAGGTCGGCGATGTCCTTGATGTGGCGCTCGAAGACTCCCAGCGTTGACGGGTTCGTCAGCATGATCCCGGCCGTCTTCGGACCGAGCACGGCCTCGAGGGCCTCCATGTCGACGTCACCGTCGGGCCCGGTCGGAATCTCCTTGACCGCGCACCCACACATCGTCGCTGTCGCCGGATTGGTGCCATGCGCCGCGTCCGGAACGATGATCTCGGTGCGCTCGGTATCGCCGCGCGCGTCGTGGTAGGCCTTGATCATGGCAACACCGGCCAGCTCGCCCTGTGCGCCGGCCATCGGTGTCAGCGACACGCCGACCATGCCGGTCACTTCCTTCAGCATCTGCTGCAGCTCGTGCATACAGGCCAGGAAGCCCTGGCCGTGGCTGACCGGCCCCAACGGGTGGCGCCCGGCGAATTCGGGCAACAGCGCGAGCGCGTTGCAAGCGCGCGGATTGTATTTCATCGTGCACGAGCCGAGCGGGTAGAACTGCGTGTCGATCGAGAAGTTCTTCTGCGACAGGCGCGTGAAATGCCTGACCGTCTGCAGCTCGGACGCTTCCGGCAGGCGCGGCCTGTCGGTCCGCAGGAACTGCGCCGGTATGGCTGGCGCATCGGTCTCGCCGGGTGCCTGCGCGAACGCGCGGCGCCCGCCGCGGGATTTTTCGAATATCAACTCACTCATTTGTCGGTATCGCGAGCAAGCTCGCTCCTGCTAGTTGTCTATGTCAATGCCCAGTGCGCGGAACGCCGCTGCGTAGTCGGGCTCTTTCGTCACGTCCTCGATGTGCTCGCGGTGCACGATCGTGTTGTTTTCGTCCATGACGATCACGGCCGGCGAGAACATCCCGGCGAGCGGACCGTCCTTGATCAGTACGCCGTAGTTCTCACCGAACCCGGCGTGGCGGATCGCCGACAGGCCTTCCACGTGCTGCAGATCGTGCGCCTTCTTGAAGCGGCTGTGTGCGAACGGCAGGTCGTAGGAGACGAGCAGCAATGCGACATCGTCATGGCCGGCCGCGTACTCGTCGAAGCGGATCGCCGCACGCGCACAGGCTTCGGTATCGACGCTGATGCCCATGTACATGATCTTGCGTTTGCCCATCCAGTTGGCCAGCGACACGTTGTGCAGCCGGGTGTTGACGAGCGAAACGTCGGGCGCGAAGCTCCCGATGCGCGGCAGTTCGCCGTGCGTCTGGTAGGTTGCGTTGTCCACACGGATCTTTGCCACGATCGTCCCGGACATCAGGCCATGACCTCCCTGAAGGCCGCGACGTACGCATCGATGTCGTCGTCGCTCTTCGTCTCTGTCGCGCACACGAGCAACGCATCGCGACCGGCGTACTCGGTGAGATCGAAGCCGCCGAGGACGTTCCGCGATGCGAGCGCGTCGAGCACCGGCCCGACCGGGCGGTCGAAGCTCAGCGCCGCCTCGTGGAAGAACGGACCGCCGTAAAGGCGCCCGATCCCCGCGATCGTGCAGAGACCCTCGACGAGACGCACCGTGTTGGCGTGCGAGCGGCGCGCGACCTGGGCGAGCCCTTCGAAACCGAGCAGCGACATGTAAATCGTCGCCGCCGTGACCATCAGTCCCTGGTTGGTGCAGATGTTCGACGTCGCCTTGGTGCGCCGTATGTGCTGCTCGCGCGCCTGCAGCGTCAGTGCGAAACCGGGATTCCCGTCGAGGTCGGTCGTCCGGCCGACGATTCGTCCCGGCATCTGGCGGACGTGCTGCTGCTTACAGGTCATGTAGCCGAAATACGGCCCGCCCGACGACATCGGCACGCCGAGCGGCTGCCCTTCGCCGCAGGCGATGTCCACGCCGTCCGTGCCCCAGTGACCCGGCGCCTTGAGCAGCGCCAGCGACGTCGGGTTGGCGACGCCGATCGCAAATGCGCCCTGTGCATGGGCCCAGTCGGTCAGGCGGTCCACCTCTTCGAGCGTGCCCGGGAATGTCGGCTGCTGGATGACGACCGCGACCGGGCCCTTGCCATCCGGCAGCGCATCGAAGGCGACGTTGCCGGTCGTCGCATCCTGCGGCAGCCACGCGTACGCGAGACCCTGGCCCTTCGTGATCGCCTGCGCGACTTTCTCGTACACGGGATTCACGCCGGGTGCGAGCAATATGAGGCCGGACTTCGCCTTGCGGTTCGCGCGCACGGCCATGAGCGCCGCTTCGGCAAGGCCGGACGCGCCGTCGTACAGCGAGGCGTTGCTGACGTCGAGCCCCGTCAGCTCGGTGATCATCGACTGGTACTCGTAGATCGTCTGCAGCGTGCCCTGGCTGGCCTCGGCCTGGTACGGCGTGTAGGCGCTGTAATACTCGCCGCGCGTCGCGATGTCCCAGACGGCGGCCGGGATATGGTGCTCGTAGGCGCCGGCGCCGATGAAACACAGCGGCGTGCCGTCCTGGCGCGCGCGACGGCGCATCAGCCGCGAGATTTCCATTTCGCCGAGCGCCTCGGGAATACCGTCGAGGTGTTCGATCCGCAGTTCGGCGGGAATCTCGTCGAACAGGTCCTCGATCGACTCGGCGCCGATGGCCGCCAGCATCTCCCGAGTGTCTTTCTCGGTGTGGGGAATAAAAGGCATAGTCAGTCCTGCTTTTTTCTCTTGGCCCGGGCTAGTCTTCGATCTCGTCGAGCAGCTGCTGGTAGTCGTCGGGTGTCAGCAAATCGCCCTCGTCGAGTTCACCGGCGTTCATGCGGACGATCCAGCCGTCGCCGTAGGGATCGGCATTGATCTTCTCCGGCTCGTCGGAGAGGTCCTCGTTGACTGCCGTCACGCTGCCCGAGACCGGCGCGTATACGTCCGATGCGGCCTTGACCGACTCGACGACGGCCATTTCGCCGCCCGCGTCGACGTCCTGGCCGACTTCGGGCAATTCGACGTAGACGAGGTCGCCGAGCGCGTTGGCCGCATGCTCGGTGATGCCGATCGTCACACTGCCGTCACTTTCCCGGCGCAGCCACTCGTGATCCTTCGTGTACAAAAGATCTCCCGGCAACTCATTCATGTCTGTCCTCCCAGTGGTTGTTCTCTTGCAGCGACGTCAGACGTCGATGCGGATCTGGCCGTTGCGCACGAACGGCGTCTTGACGATGCGCGCGTCCAGCAGTTTCCCGCGCACCTCGACCTGCACCCGATCGTAATCGCCCGCGGGCACGCGCGCGAGTGCGATCGACCGTCCGATCGTCGGCGAGAAGCCCCCGCTCGTGATTTCGCCTTCGCCGATGCCTTCGACAACGACTTTCATGTGGTTGCGCAGCACGCCCTTGTCTTCCAGCAGCAGGCCGACGAAGCGGCGCCTGTCGGTGCGCTTGCGTTGCGCCTCGAGCGCCGGCCGGCCGATGAAATCGCGCTCTGCCGGCTCCCACGCCACGGTCCAGGCCAGCCCGGCCTCGAGCGGCGACACCGTCTCGTCCATGTCGGAGCCGTAGAGATTCATGGCGGCCTCGAGGCGCAGCGTGTCGCGGGCGCCGAGGCCGCAGGGAACGACGCCCGCGGCCAGCAGGCGATCCCAGGTGCCGGGCGCTTCGGCCGCGGGCAGCACGATCTCCCAGCCGTCCTCGCCCGTGTAGCCCGTGCGCGCGACGAACCAGTCCCCGGCAAACAGGCCGTTGAAGGGTTGCAGCGCCAGCGCGGCCTCGCGGTGTTCCGCGTCGACGCAGGGCGCGGCCAGTTCGCGTGCCCGCGGCCCCTGCACGGCCATCATGGCCAGCTCCGCGCGTTCCGTCACCCTGACGTCGAAGGGCTTCGCCTGCTTCCGAATCCAGGCCAGGTCCTTTGCGCGCGTCGCCGCGTTCACGACGAGCCGGTAGGCCGTGTCGGACACGAAATAGATGATCAGGTCGT
The DNA here is from genome assembly GCA_041587435.1 of Woeseiaceae bacterium. GTDB lineage: Bacteria > Pseudomonadota > Gammaproteobacteria > Steroidobacterales > Woeseiaceae > UBA1847. The sequence goes on along the minus strand of JBFGYM010000061.1, from coordinate 6,338 downwards.
CGATGACGCCGCCGTCATCGTTGAGCATGCAGGTGTACAGCGCCTTGCCGTAATCCTCGAGCTTGGCGACATCGTTGGCGACGAGACGACGCAGGAATTCACGGACGCGCTCACCCGACAGGTCGACGATCGTCATGTGGGAAACGTCGAACACGCCGCCGTTTTCGCGGACGGCATGGTGCTCGTCTTTTTGCGAGCCGTAGTGCAGCGGCATGTCCCAGCCGCCGAAATCGACGATGCGCGCGCCGGCCTCGACGTGCTTGTCGTAAAGCGGAGTTTTCGAACCCATAAAACCGGACCTCAGGTTGCAATAAAAAAGGCGGCAGGCACGAGCGCCTGCCGCCCCTCTGTCCCTTGGTACCTGAGAGATGAGCAGCCGTCCGCCGCTTTCCCCTTCGGTGGGCCTCGCGGCCTCTCTCCAGAGCTGATCAGCGCACACGGTCCTTCTGCCTGAGCGTTTCCGAGCGAGTTGCGCCTTCGGCGCCCCGATCCAACGGGGTCTCTTCCAAGCGCGCTGTGGATCAGTGCGATCATGATAGCCAATGGGCTGTTTGGTTGCCAGCCGCGCACGCTGCGGAGACAATGCCGGCCACGGCAATTCAGGGAGTTGGGATGAAAAGGACCGGAATCGCTTGCACATTGATGCTGCTGCTGGCCGGGGCGAATGCGCTCGCGGATGCCGCGGCCGAGTTCTCAGCCCTGCTCGAGGAGCACTGGGAGTGGACGCTCGCAAACGACCCCGTCATGGCATCGATGTCCGGCGACCGCCGCTACAACCGCGATTGGCAGAACCTTTCGATCGACGCCATCGAGAAGCGCCACAAGGCGCGGCGCGAGTTCCTGCGGCGTGCATACGCCATCGATCGCGATGCCCTTGCCGCCGAGGAGCAACTGAATTACGAGCTTTTCCGTCGCTTGTTGCAGGACCGCGTCGACCGCTTTCAGTTCAACGGGCACCTGATGCCGTTTTCGCAGCGCCGCGGCGTTCAGTCGCTGCACACGCTGACCAGCCAGCTGCCGTTCGCCACTGTGCAGGACTACGACGACTGGCTCGCGAGGCTCGACAAGCTCGACGACCTGGTCGAGCAGACCATCGCGCTTGCCGAGCGCGGTCGCCGGGACGGCTACACGTCGCCCCGCGTGCTCATGGAGCGAATCCCCGCGCAGATCGACGTCCAGCTCGTCGACGACCCGATGGCCAGCCCGTTCTTCGAGGTGTTCGCGAGCCTGCCACCCGCGTTTTCGGCCGGGGACCGCGCGCGGCTGCAGGCGGCGGCGACCGAGGTCATCGAGGACACCGTCCTGCCGGCATTTCGCAAGCTGGACCGCTATTTCAATGACCGCTACCTGCCGGCGGCGCGGGACAGCGTCGGGCTCTCCGTTCTGCCCAACGGCGTGGCCTGGTACGAACACCTCGCGCGATCGTTCACGACGACGCGCATGTCGCCCGACGAGATCCATCGCCTCGGTCTCGAGGAAGTGGCGCGCCTGCGCGACGAAATGCAGGGCATCATCGAGGACGTCGGCTTCGACGGCGACCTGGCCGCGTTTCTCGCGCACCTGCGCAGCGATCCCCGCTTCTACTACGACAATGCCGACGACCTGTACGAGGCCTATCTTGCGACGAGCAAGCGCATCGATCCCGAACTCGTGAAACTGTTCGGCAAGCTGCCGCGAATGCCCTACGGCGTCAAACCGATCCCTGACGCCATCGCGCCCGATACGACCACGGCCTACTACACGCGACCCGCCGCCGACGGCAGCCGCGCGGGTATTTACTGGGTCAACCTGTACCGCCCGGAGGTGCGCCCGAAGTACGAGATCGAGGTACTCAGTGTCCACGAGGCCATGCCGGGCCACCACCTGCAGATCGCCCTGCAGCAGGAACTCGAGGACATACCGATGTTCCGCCGCTTCATGGGATTCACCGCCTTCGTCGAGGGCTGGGGCCTGTACAGCGAACGGCTCGGCTACGACCTCGGCCTCTACCAGGACCCCTATTCGCGCTTCGGCCAGCTCACCTACGACATGTGGCGCGCCGTGCGCCTCGTCGTCGATACCGGCCTGCACGCCAAGGGCTGGACGCGCCAGCAGGCAATCGACTTCTTCAGGGACAACGCGGCCAAGACCGAGCACGACATCGTCAACGAGATCGATCGCTACATCGGAAACCCCGGGCAGGCGCTCGCCTACAAGATCGGGCAGCTCAAGATCCTGGCGCTGAGGCGACGCGCCGAGGCCGACCTCGGCGACCGCTTCGACATTCGTGCATTCCACGACGCGTTGCTCGGCGCGGGCGCCCTGCCGCTCGACCTGCTCGAGCAGCGCATGGACCGCTGGATGGCCTCGCAGTGACGCCGCGGTTCGCCGCGGGCTGACCTAGGGGTCGCCGGCGACCGCAAACTCGCGGCGCGCGACGGCGGCGCGCTCTTCGGGGGTGGCACGCGGATCGAGGATTGCCTCGATGCGCCGGATGCGGTTCGTCAGTCCGACGCCGTTGGCGATCTGGATGGCCAGCCCGGGCCGTGCATTCATCTCGAGGATCAGCGGACCGCGGTCGCGGTCGATGACCATGTCGACGCCGAGGTAGCCGAGACCGGTCACCTCGTAGCCTTTTGCCGACGACTCGAGGATCGTATTCCAGTGCGGGATTTCCAGCCCGGCGATCAGCGCGCCCGTGTCGGGATGCTCGTCGGCCGGCCGGTCCTGGAGGACGCCGTCCAGCGTTACGCCGGCGGCCATGTTGACGCCGGCCCCGACGGCACCCTGGTGGAGGTTGGCTTTGCCGTCCGACGCGCGGGTCGGCAACCGGACCATCGACATCACCGGGTATCCGCGGTACACGATGACGCGGATGTCGGGGACGCCCTGGTAGCTGACGTTGGCGAACACCGGGTCGAAATCGACGCAGTACTCGATGAGCGCCTTGTCGCGCCCCCCGCTGAGGCTGAACTGCCCGCTGACGATGTTCGAGATGTGATGCTCGATCTCCTCCTCGGAGACCAGTGTCCCGCTCGACAGACGAAACATGTCCCGCTTTCGCTGGCTGCGTCCCGTGATCACGACGATGCCGTCGCCGCCGCTCCCCTGGGCGGGCTTTACGACAAAGCTCGTCTTGTCCCGGACGATGTCCGGAAAGTCGCGCACTTCGCCCTGGTGCTCGATGATGCCGTAAAGATCGGGGACGGCCATGCCCGCGGCGAGTGCGAGCGTCTTGGTCAGCGACTTGTCGTCGACCCGCGGGTAATAGCGCCGGGGGTTGAAGCGCATGATGTAGTCGACGTTGCGCTCGTTGATCCCGAGCAGGCCGATCTCTCGCAGCTTCCTCGCGGTTGCGAACATCAGCCCTTCACCAGGGAGGCAAAACGCTTGAGTTCCGTCAACCGGTAACCCGTGTACCGCCCTGCCACCAGGACCAGCGCCAGCACGATCAGCAACAGTTCCGGGAAGGTGAAAATCATGTGATTGAGCCAGTCGAGGCCCATCGCGATGTAGGCGAAGATAGCGACGACGATGCTGCCGACGCCCGCGCGCATCGCCTCCGCTGCACCGCGCTCCTCCCAGACGACGGACATGCGTTCGATCGTCATGGCAATGATGACCATGGGGAACAGCGCGACGGACAGCCCCGTTTCCATTCTCAGGCTGTGCGACAGCAGGCTGATCATCAGCATCAGCATCACGACCACGATCAGCACGGCGCTCAGCCGCGGCACGAGCAGTAGCCGCAGGCGTTCGAGCAGGAAGCGAATCGTCAGTCCGAGCGCAATGAGTACCGTGAACAGGATGATGCCCCACAGCAGCTTGGTTTCACGGAACGCAAGTGCGATCAGCACGGGCATGAAGGTGCCGAAGGCATCGATGCCGACGAGGTTGCGCATCACCACCATGACGAGCGCACCGATCGGGATCATCAGCAACACCGCGTAAACGGCCTGGGTCTGGATCGGCAGGCTGTAGAGGGAAAAGTCGAACGCGGTTTCGCCCAGCAGTTCCGACTGGGCTTCCGCGATGGACACCGCATCGAGGTAGCTCTCCTGGATCGCGAAGTCGACCTCCACGTTGCTGCCGCCTTCGACGCTGACGAGCGGTTCGCTGCCCCGCCACCACACGAAATAGCGGTCGGGCAGGTTCTGCTCGCCGGTCGCCGGGTTGAAATACCGCCAGCGGTCGCCGTCATGAACTTCGAGCCACGACACGAGCGCAACGCTGCGCTGCCGGCCTGCAAGCGGGAACCCGTGGACGACGCGGGCCGGAATGCGCGCGGCCGCCAGCAGCATCGTCGCGGCGCGGACGAACTCGGCATTCGAGTTTACGTCGGCGAGCAACAGCTCGACGTTGGGGTCGGGCGACGGGTCGTTGAGCCGGCGCAGCAGTTCGGTCGTGAACGAGGCCGTGTCGGCCGACCGGTCGCGCACGTCGGAAACGAGCACGTCGACAGCCGTGTTCAGTGGCTCGTCGATGACAGGCCGCGGCGGGAACGGCGGAATCGTGTCGGAATCTTCGACGCTGGCGTCTTCATACACCGAAATCCGGTAGTAGATCGTCTGCGCGCCGTCTGCCCGCCGTATGGTCCACTGCGCCTCGCGGCCGCCGCTGCCGTAATTGAGCGAGAACCCGTAGCCGCGCGACACCGAGTTCTCGTTGAGCATGCGAAAGCCCGGCGTCAACGTGGGTACATGGAGCTGAGCCTTGATCGTCCCGGGGCCGCTGTCGAAATGAATCGCCGCTTCGATCGTCCACACCGGCTTTTCCCGGTTCTGGCCGATCGGGAACCCGAGCACCTGCCACTTGTACCAGAACACGGACAGGCCGATGACCGTCAACAACGCGGCCAGCACGTAGACATATCGCTGCTTCATGGTCTCCCCAGCGGGCGTCAGCCGACGCCCAGTGCAACCTTGACGGCTTGTTCTCTTATCGGGCCGCTGCGGTTGAACGCCCGCATGCCGGCCTTGCGGATTTCCCTGACGAACCCGGAGTCTGTCGCAAACAGGCGGTTCAGGCCAGTCATGAGATGCAACATGGTTGCATTCGCCCCCTTGCGAGCCCGCTCGTAGCGCCGCAGCACGGGGCGGTCGCCCGGATGCAGGCCCCGTTCGACCGCACCGCACAGCTGCGCCGCGAGTTCAGCGGCGTCCTGCAAGCCCAGGTTGGCGCCCTGCCCGGCCAGCGGATGGATCGCATGGGCCGCATCCCCGATCAGCGCGAGGTGCGGCAGGACATACTGTTTCGCGTGCCGCGCGCACAGCGCAAAAGTGCCTTTCGGCCCGGCGGGCTCGAGCGCACCGAGCACGTAATCCGACGCCTCGCTCAGCAGGCGTCCGGTCTCCGCGTCATTCGCGTCGAGCGCCGTCTTTGCCTGCTCGGGCGTCGTGGACCACACGACCGACACGCGGCCGTCCGCGAGCGGCAGAATACCCAGCGGGCCGTTGCGCAGGAAGCGTTGCCAGGCCGTCTGTCCATGCGGCCGCTCGGGCTGCAGGTGGGTCACGAACGCCGTTTGCTGATACGGCCATTCCCGGGCATCGATGCCGGCCGCGGCGCGCACGAAAGAGCGCGCGCCGTCCGCGCCGACAACGACGTCCGCCGCGACGGTAGTACCGCGCTCGAGCTCGATTTCGTAGCCTCGCGGAACGCGGCGCAGCGCCTGGATCGGGCTGTCGAACGACAGCGCCGAGCCGGTCTTGTCGAGCTGCCGCAGGAGCGTTTCCTGCAACAACACGTTCTCGACGATGAAGCCCAGCTCCGGCACCGCGAATTCCGCAGCATCGAAGCGCAATGTCGAGGCGCTGCCGGGCGTGTCGTGCTCGTCCCAGACACGCATGCTCTCGTAAGCACTCGCGCGCGTCAGCGCGACGAAATCCCAGGCGCCGACCGAATCGAACAGGCGCACCGTGCCGCTGGCGATCGCGGACACGCGCAGCGCCACGTCATCCTCGACCGAGAACGTCGGTCGCGGCGCCGCGTCGATCAGCGTCACGGCAAAGGACTCGCGGGCGCGCCCCGTTGCCAGCAACGTGGCCGCCATCAGCCCGGCGACGCCCCCGCCGACGATGACGATGTCGTAGCGTCGATTCATCTGACCGGCACCCCGCGAGACAGCCGGGGCAGGCGGCCGGCGAGGCCCATGGTGTGCCTGGCGAACGCAGAGCGCACACCGGGGATGACGTCGAAACCGAGCATGCCGATGTCGCGCAACACGCGTACCGGACGCCTGCTGCTGCCGAACAGCTTCACGAGACTGTCGGTAAAGCGCACGAGCTTTTGCTGGTCGGCGCGACGCCAGCTCGCATAACGCTCGAGCAACCCGGCAGGATCACGCAAAACGGGGTGGG
>JBFGYM010000060.1:0-11697 GCA_041587435.1 Woeseiaceae bacterium | reverse complement strand
TTGGCGATCCACAGCGAGCGCAGTGCGACCGCCGCGTCGCCGGCGCCGCGAAAGGCGGCATTGAGCAGGAACAGGTAGATGATGCTGAAGCTGCCGCCGAGCAGGACGGCCGTAAACCCGGCGCCGGTCTCGATCACGCTGTCGGATGCGCCCATCAGGATGAGCAGGTCGCGCGCGAACAGCACGCCGAATATGCCGATGCCGATCGACAGCAGCGCGCCGACCCAGATCGATTGCCCGGTGACCCGGGCGGCGCCTTGCGGGTCCTGCGCCCCGATGCGGCGCGAGACCATCGCCGTGATGCCCATGCCGAGCCCGATCGCGACGGCATACAGGACGGTCACGAGCGCCTCGGTGATGCCGACTGCGGCAACGGCGTCGGTGCCGAGCCGCGAGACGAACGCAATGTCGACCACGGCGAAGATGGACTCCATCGCCATCTCCAGCATCATCGGGATGGCCAGCAGACCGAGTGCGCGCGGCAGTGGCCCGCGCGTGAAGTCCTCGTCGTTGTCGCGCAGGGCGTCGGCGACGAAGTCGCGCGAGCGGCGCAGCCGGGAGCGGTCGTCGCTCACTGACGTATCGCGCGTCGCGGTGCTATGCTCGGCGCCATGTCCAAGGGCCTTGTTTTTCTTCTCGTCATGATCGCGGTGATCATCGTGTATACGGTTGCCAAAGTCATCCGCTACAACCGCCTGAGCCAGGAGCAGTGGCGACAGGTGGACAAAAGCAAGCTAAAGAAGTGGGAGGATGACGACGACTGGGGCCAGGGCGCCAAGAAGCCCTAGTGTTCGAGGTCGTCGCGCAGCAGCCTTTCGAGCTCTTCGTTGCGGTCACGCGCCGTCTGGATGAGCTTTTCCTCGGAATCGTGAACCGCGTGCTGCTCCAGTAGCAACTGGCTGTCGTACTCGAGGAACTTCTCCACCGTGTCGCTAGCGCTCGCTTCCGGGATGCCGAGCTGGGTCAATACCATCTCGCTCATGACGAGGCTCGAATGCAGCGTTTCACGAACGATGTGTTTCACGCCGACGTCCATCAGGACGTGCGCATGGCGGCGATTGCGCGCGCGCGCCACGATCGTCAGGTGCGGGAAGTTTTTAGCGACGACCTCGGCCACACGCACCGATTCCTCGAGATTCGAGATTGCCAGCACGAAGATCTTCGCCCTGTCCGCGCCGGCGGCCCGCAGCAGGTCGATACGCGATGCGTCGCCGTAATACACGGTCGCCCCGTAGCGACGCAACAGGTCCACCTGGCGCGTGTCGCGTTCCAGCGCTGTGAACGGCTTGCCGGCCGCTGACAGGACGCGGGCCACGATCTGGCCGACACGCCCGTTGCCGGCGATGATGACCTCGTGCTCGTCGTCGGGGATGTCGAAGTCCCTCGACTCGACGGGTTCGTGTTCTTTCGGACTGCGCTCGGCAAGCCAGTAGATCAGCGGCGTCAAAGCCATCGAGACGGCGACCGCGAGCGTCATTTCATCGATCAGTGCGCGGTCCAGGACGTTCTCTCCGGCCGCGATCGTGAACAGGACGAACGCGAATTCGCCGCCCTGGGACAGCACGGCGGCGAGCTTCAGGGCGGCCGAGCGGTTGCACATGCCGAAGCGCCGTCCGAGCGGGAACAGGACGAGCGCCTTGGTCAGCATGAGCAGGACGACGATGACGAGAATGCGCACCGGGATGCTGAGCAACAGGCTGAGGTCGATCGACATGCCCACGGCAATGAAGAACAGGCCCAGCAGCAGGCCCTTGAACGGCGCAATGTCGGTCTCGAGCTGGTGCCGGTACTCGGAGTCGGCCAGCAGCATGCCGGCCAGAAACGCGCCCAGCACCATCGACATGCCCGCCGCCTGCACGAGCAGCGCCGAACCGATGACGACGAGCAAGGCTGTCGCGGTGAATATCTCCGGAATCTCGGAGCGGGCCACGATGCGCAGTACCGGCCGCAACAGGAAGCGGCCGCCGACGACGAGGCCGACGAGCGTGCCGGCCATGAGCAGGATCTGCACGACGTTGACGCCGGCGTCGAAGCGTGCGTTCGCGCCGAGCAGGGGCATCAACGCGATCAGCGGGATGGCTGCCAGGTCCTGGAACAACAGGACCGAAAAAGCCGCGCGACCGTGCACCGTGGACAGCTGTTTTTTCTCGGCCAGCATCTGCAGCACGAACGCGGTCGAGGAGAGCGCGAGGATCAGCCCGAGGACCGTGGCGGCGCGGCCCGCGAAGCCGAACGCCCAGGCGACCACAGCAATCGCGATTGCGCTGAGCGCGACCTGCAACGCGCCGAGGCCGAACACCATGTTCCGCATCACCCAGAGGCGGGACGGTTTAAGCTCGAGGCCGACGACGAACAGCAGGAACACGACGCCGAGCTCGGCGAAGTGCAGGATGTGATCGACGTCGGCGACGAATGCGAAGCCGAACGGGCCGATGACGATGCCGGCCGCGAGATAACCGAGCACCGAACCGAACCCGAGCCGGCGGCTGAGCGGCACGGCGATGACAGCCGCCAGCAGGTAGATCAATGATTCGGCGAGCAGGCTCATGGTAGGGACAAAGTGGGAATTCGATTACACTACGGGGCCACGAGAATACTTCAGGTCCAGCGAATGTTCACAACCAGGTTCGGGAAATCAGGGATTCCGGCAACCGTCACCGCCGTCTGCCTGCTACTGGCGGCATGCGGCACGGGCGATGATCCGTCCGCGGCGGCGGAGGCCGAGGCGGCGCGCGACACCGTCGATGCGATGTCGCGGGAGCATGCAGAGGACACGACCGAACCGAGTCCCGCCGCCGAGATCGAGCCCACGCGGTCCGTGCTGTCGGAGCCGCGCATGCCGTATGCCGAGGTCGGCGACGAGAATGCGTACGGGTACTTCGCGGCGCCGTCGGACGTCTACGAGCCCTTGCCGGCCCTGATCGTAATCCACGAATGGTGGGGCCTCAACGACAATGTGCGCGCGATGGCCGACCGGCTTGCCGGCGAAGGCTACATGGTGCTGGCGGTCGACCTCTACGGCGGCAAGACGGCCGACTCGCCGGAGGAAGCGCGGCAGCTGATGCTCGGGGTCGTCGAGGACATGGACGCGGCGCGCGCCAACATCCGCGGCGCCTACCAGTTCCTCGAAGCGACCGGGGCGCCCCGCATCGCCTCGCTCGGCTGGTGTTTCGGCGGCGGCTGGTCGCTCAACACGGCGAAGCTGTTCCCGGACGAACTCGATGCCGCGGTGATCTACTACGGGCAGGTGACCGCGGACGAGGACGAGCTGCGGCCGATCAATGCGCCGATTCTCGGCCTGTTCGGCGCCGAGGATTCCGGCATCACGGTCGAGTCCGTGGAGGCGTTTCGCGCCGCCCTGCGGCGCCTGCGCAAGAACCACGAGATTCACATCTACCCGGGCGCGGCACACGCCTTCGCCAACCCGACGGGGCGCAACTACAATGCCGCGGCCGCGGCGGACGCCTGGAACAAGACCGTCGAGTTTCTCGCGCGTCACCTTGCAGCGGGCGACTCCGACGACTCCTGAGGCACTGCCGGGCGGCGCGCGCAGCTCAGCCTGACCTGCAGCGGCGCGCTCGCGAAATGCACTGACGATTTGTCGCCGTCGACGCAGCGCAGCGAAGCGTGCGCCGTGGCGAGACCCGGCACCAGCAACTGGTCGGCCGATTCCTCGTCGTTCACGATACAGAAACGGCTGCTGGCCGCGAGCGCGAGCTGCCCCGGCGGAACGCTGAGGACCTGCTCGACGGCACGGAGGTCGGCGAGATTCTCGGCCGGTACGGTCGCGAACGTGTCGGCGACGCTGAACGTCAGCGACACCGGCGTACCCTTGCAGCGTATCGCCGCGCGCAACGCGAATTCGAGCTGCGGGAGGTCGACGAGGCGCCGGTTCGCCGTGACCGGCTCGACAGCGGCCGCGGTTTCCCGGGCCGCCATGACGATGCTGCCGTCGGCGTGGGCGCCCGTCGCAGCGAGCACGAAAAGGGCTAGAATGGGAACTCTTGATGGCCTCATCAGCCCAAGGCTACGGCAAGGCGCCGTAAAAGCGAAGGACTCCGGACATGATCAAGCGGGCAGTGCATCTTACGTACAAGGCGGCACGACGCATCGTCGTCGGCGTCGTCGGTGCGACCGTGCTGCTGATCGGCGTCGTCATGCTCGTCACGCCCGGCCCGGCGCTGGTCGTGATCCCGGTCGGTCTCGCGATCCTGAGCATCGAGTTCGCCTGGGCGCGCGCCTGGCTGAAACGCCTGCGCGAGTCCATCAGCAACCGCAGTTCCAGTCACCTGAATGCCCGCGTGGAGCAGCATCGGGACCGCGTGTCGGCCGACTGAAGCGCCCGCCAAAAAAAAGGGCGCCGGAGAACCGGCGCCCGAGGTGTTCGCGGCAGGGGGAATGCCGCCGGACCGTCCTGGCCCATTTGTCACCGGACTCCGTCCGGCGAGGTTTCCGGGGCGTCCTGCCAGGCCGTCAGGGGGAGAGAGAAGCCTGGCCGGCGCGCCGCCGGAGGGGGGTCCTGTCAGCGAGCCTTCCTGCGGCCCGCCACCTTTCGAGATGTGCGGTCGTCGAGCCTTATATCAAGGTCGACCCAGTTCTTTACGGCCAGCGACGCCGCCGCCTGTGCAGCGGCGTCATGGTTGGCCTTCTCGGCATCCGCCAGCGTCTCCGTGCCGGCCCGGTGAATGGCCACCGCCGTGACCGTGACGTCGGCGTCATCGGCGGCGAGCGCGTCCCCGGCGGCGATGGTTACGCCGACGAGAACGATGACCGCGCCGAGGAGCGCGAGGCGATCTTCGATGTTCCGTACTTTCATGGTCGTTTACCTGAGGTTCAGTCCTGCAGCGGCCCAAGCGGCCGTCTTCGACGAATACACTGCATAAGTCGTGCCAACTTTGGAGCCCTTTAAAAACAGTCACTTGGGGCCTAAGGTGGCATAACGGAATTTCGTAAATTACGGAAAGTCGTGAGTATTTCTACGGCATTTCGGATATCATCCGCCGATGGCTTCGCAGCAAGACTACGAATGGCTGTTTCGCAAGGCACCCGTGATGATCACGTCGATCGCCGAGGACGGCTGCTACCTCGACGTCAATGACGCGATGCTGGCGCGGCTCGGCTATACGCTCGAGGACATGGTCGGGCGCAAGCCCGAGGAATTCGCAACGCCCGAGACCGCCGAGCGCATCACGAGCGAGCTCCGGCCGGCGCTGCGCCGCCGCGGCAAGCTCGAAAACAAGCCCGTCAGCTTCGTGAGCTCGTCCGGCGAGGTCGTCGACTGCATCACCAATGCCTTCATCGAGTACGACCGTGAAGGGGAGTTCCTGCGCACGGTCGCGATGTACACCGAGGTGTCCGACCAGGCCCGCGCGAACTTCAAGTACCGCACGCTGTACCGTTCCACGCCGGCGATGCTGCACACGGTCGACGGTGACGGCCTGATCGTCACGGTGACCGACCACTGGCTCAGCAAGCTCGGCTTTCGGCGGGACGAGGTGCTCGGGCGACCGATCACCGACTTCATGAGTGTTGCCGACCAGAAGACGTACGCTGACGGCCGCCTGCAGCAGCTGATCGCGGAAGGCGATTTCAATAACGTCGAGCGCCAGATGGTGACGAAGGACGGCACGACAATCGATCTCGTCATGTCGGCCATTTCGCATCGCGACGCGAACGGCAAGGTCGACCGCATGCTGGTCGCATCGAAGGACGTCACCGAACGCAACCGCGCCGAACGCGAATTGCGACGCACCCTGGCCGAAAATGCGCGCTTGCGCGAAGAGCTGGAGCGCGAGCGCGACTACCTTCGCGAAGAGGTCAACGTGGCGCTCAACTTCGGTCGCATCGTCGGCACGAGCCAGGCGCTGCGGCGGATGCTGAAACGCGTGGAGGCCGTCGCGGAAACGCCCGCTAGCGTCCTGTTGCAGGGCGAGTCCGGCGTCGGCAAGGAGCTGGTGGCACGCGCGATTCATGCGCGCAGCCCGCGCGCGGACGGGCCTCTCGTCAAGGTCAACTGCGCGTCGATTCCCAAGGAGCTCTTCGAGAGCGAATTCTTCGGGCACGTCAGGGGCGCATTCACGGGCGCGCACCGCGACCGCATCGGACGATTCCAGCTTGCTGACGGCGGCACCCTGTTCCTCGACGAGATCAGCGAGATTCCGCTCGAGCTGCAGGCGAAGCTCTTGCGGGTGCTGCAGGAAAGCGAGTTCGAGCGCGTCGGCGACGACGTCACCCATTCGGTCGACGTGCGCGTCATCGCGGCGACGAACCACAATCTCGAGCAGCTGATCGTCGACGGCGAATTTCGCGAGGACCTTTTCTATCGTCTCAGCGTCTTCCCGATCGAAGTGCCGCCGTTGCGCGAACGCGGCGACGATGTCGTGCAGCTTGCGCAGCACTTTCTCGTGCAGACGTGCAAGGACTTCGGCCGCGAGCCGCTGTCGCTGACGCGAACGCAGGCCGCCAGCCTGAAATCCTACGACTGGCCAGGCAACGTGAGGGAACTCAAGAACGTCATCGAACGCGCCGTGATTCTGTCGCCCGGCAAGGTCCTGCGTCTCGACCTGTCGATGCCCGCCATCGAGGTCGACCACGAAGCCGCGCCGCAGCGACCGGACCAGGGCGATGAAGTGCTGACCGAAAAAGACATGCGCGAGTTCCAGGTGGCGAACACCCTCAGGGCCCTGAAGCAGTCGAACTGGAAAGTCTCTGGCAAGGGCGGCGCTGCGGAATTGCTTGGCGTCAAGGCGACGACGCTGGCCGATCGCATTCGCGCCTACGGCATCAAGAAGCCCGCCTGATGAAGCGAGCGACGCTCAATCGCGCGGCAATGGCGGCGGCGTTCCTCGCCCTGGTCTACGCGCTCTATGCCGTGCCGGTAGCCGACACCGTGTTCGCCGTCATCGCATGGGCACAGGCCAATCCCGTACCCGGCATCGTCGTCTACGTTGTTGCGGTCGTCGCGGCAACCGTCGCGTTCGTGCCCGGTTCGGTGTCGATGATGATCGCCGGCTTCGTGTTCGGATTCGCAACGGGGACCCTCGCGGCTGTGGTCGCCCTGGTCCTCGGCGCGCAGGCGTCGTTCCTGATCGGCCGCTCGCTGGCGCGCGACTGGGTGGCACGAAAAGTCGGTCGCAGTGCGCGGCTGGCGGCGCTCGAGGCCGGCCTGCGCGAAGAAGCTTTTTTCATTGTCGCCGTGACGCGCGTTTCGCTCGTCATGCCGTTCAACCTGCTCAACTATGCCTACAGCATCACGTCGGTGGACGCCCGGACTTACTTCGCGGCGACCGGCATCGGGATGCTGCTGCCGGCGGCGCTGTACGTTTACCTCGGCGCAATAGCCAGCGATGTCGGCCAGATACTGTCGGGCGCCGCGACGCCCGACGGACTCGGCTACCTGCTCGCCGCAGCCGGCATCATTGCGATAGCCTTGCTGTCGTGGGTCATGCACCGCGCGGCGAGCCGTGTGCTGCAACGCCACTTGCCCACGCTGGAAACGGACCATGATTGACCGCTTTTTTTTCACCCTGCTCATTGCCGTGCTGGTCGCTTTGCCCGCGGTCGCGCCCGCCGCGCAAGAGAGCCTGCCGCTCGGCGTACGCAGCGTGCTCAAGCTGAGGCAGGTTCCGGCCGAATCGCTCAGCCTCTACGTCGAGGACGTCAACACGGGCAAGGTCGTGCTGGACTGGCGGTCGGACCGCCTGCGAAACCCCGCTTCGACGATCAAGCTATTGACGACGCTGGTTGCGCTCGACGTGCTCGGCCCCGCCTACCGCTGGAAGACCGGCGTCTATGCGCTCGGCGACGTCGAGGATGGCCGGCTCGACGGCGACCTGCTGTTGAAAGGCTTCGGCGACCCGTTCCTCGTCACGCAGCGCGTCTGGCAGCTGCTGCGCCAGGTGCGCGGCGAGGGCATCGACGAGATCGCGGGCGACCTGTTGCTAGACGACAGCTGGTTCGACATTGGCGATTACGACCCGGCCGCTTTCGACCGGCAACCGCAGCGCGCCTACAACGTCGCGCCGAACGCCTTGCTGATGAACTTCAAGGTCGTGCGCTACTGGTTCGAGCCGGACGGCGAAGCGGTACGCGTGCGACTCGACCCGCCGCTCGGCAACCTGCGCGTCAACAATCGCCTGGGCGTGAGGCAAAGCCATTGCGGCGGCTATCAGCGCGGCATCACCGTGACCATGAATGGCGACGACGACGAGGTGACGTTTTCGGGGCGCTTCCCGAGCGGCTGCGAGCGCTACGCCATGGACCGCACGGCACTGTCGCACAACGAGTTTGCGTACGGCCTGTTCAAATCGCTGTGGAACGAGTCGGGCGGCAAGTTCGAAGGCGGCTGGCGCAAGGCTCTGGCGCCGGAGGATGCGGAGCCGTTGTTGACGTTCGAGTCGGAACCGCTGACCGCGATGATCACGCGCATCAACAAACACAGCAATAACGTGATGGCGCGGCAGGTCCTGTACACGCTGTCCGCCGAGGTGCTGGGCCCGCCGGGCACGGAGCGGGGCGGCCGCGAGGTCGTCGCCCGCTGGCTCACCGACAACGGCTTCGATGCGGACGATTTTGCGCTCGATAACGGCGCGGGCCTGTCGCGCGAGGCGCGCATCACGGCCGCAAACATGGCTTCGCTGCTGCGCTTCGCCTGGCGCCAGCCCTACATGCCCGAATACCTCGCATCGATGGCGCTGAGCGGCCTCGACGGCACGTTGCGGCGCCGGTTCGAGGGTAATGAACTGGCCGGCAAGGCACATCTCAAGACCGGGTCGCTCGACCACGTGACCGCGATTGCGGGCTACCTGCAGGCGCGCTCGGGCCGCCGTTTCATCGTCGTCGCCCTCCAGGAACACGAGGACATCCATCGCGGGCCCGGCGAGGAGGTCCAGGAGGCATTGCTGCGTTGGCTCTTCGAGCAGTAGGTTACGAGGCGATCGCGGCGCCGTGTAGTACACTCGCGGCGGAAACCGGAGAACCACTATGCGCCTTTTGATCGCGGCCCTCGTGCTGCTGCCGCTCGTTGCAGCCGCCGAGACCGCCTACGTGACCGACAACCTCAGGCTGGGCCTGCACGCCGCCGAGGACACGAGCGACCGCGCGTTCCGCTTCCTCGAGAGCGGACAGGCGATGGAGGTCCTCGTGCGCGACCGCAACTACGCGAACGTGCGCCTGCCCGACGGCGTGGAGGGGTGGGTCAAGGCCGCGTACCTCGTCGACGAGAAGCCGGCGAAGCTGATCGTCGCCGAAACGGGAGCCGAGCGTGATGCGCTGGCCGCCGAGCTGGAGAGCATGAAGGCGTCGTTTGCGGAACCGGCGGCCGCCATCGACCGGCTCGAAGGCGAAGTCGGCGAACTCAGGGCGCAGCTCGAGCGCGCACAGGCGCAGGTCGCGGAACTCGAGACGGACAACGCGTCGATCCGGGGTCTCAAGGACCAGTATCGCGGCAGCGTGCCGATCAAGTGGGTCGGCGGTGCGACGCTGGTGTGCCTCGTCGCCGGTTTCCTGTGCGGACTCTGGTGGGTCGACTACCGCAGCCGCAAGCGCCACGGCGGTATCCGCATCTATTGATGCGCGAATATGCCGCCGCGTTATAAGCGGATAACCAACGAACCGTTCACGCCCTGACATCATGTGACTAAGGTCGGTCCCTCATCCGGAGGGGCTATTCGTGATCAATCTCGTTGCCAGCGCGCTGCCGCTGGATGCCGACCAGGACCACCGCCTGCAGGAAGCCGTGGCGGGCCTGAGCCCGCAGCAGCTGCAGTGGGTATCGGGGTACGCGGCCGGGCTAGCGGCCGCGGGCGCGGCTGCAGCAAATCCCGCGGCCGTCGCGCCGGCCAGCGACGCGGATCGGCGCTTGACCGTGCTGTACGGCTCGCAGACCGGCAACGGTGAGGGCGTTGCCGAGCGGCTCGTCGCACTGGCGCAGCGGCAGGGCTATGCGGCGCGTGCGATCAGCCTGGCCGATTTCAAACCGTCGGCGCTGAGGCGCGAAGCGCTGGTCACGATTGTCGTGAGCACACATGGCGAGGGCGATCCCCCCGACGACGCCGAACTCTTCCACGAATACCTGATGTCCGACCGGGCCGCCGCTTTGCCTGACCTCGGGTATTCCGTACTCGCACTCGGCGATAGCAGCTATGTGAATTTCTGCCAGACGGGCCGCGAGATAGACGCGCGCCTCGCCGAACTCGGTGCGCAGCGTTTCGCCGAGCGCATCGACTGCGATCTCGAATTCCACGCCGCGGCGAGTGCCTGGTCCGCGCAGGTCGTCGAACGACTTCCCGGCCTGCTCGAGCGGACACCGGCCGTGACCCGCCTGCGTGCCGTCGTCAATGCACCCGAATACGGGCGCGACAATCCGTTCGCGGCCGAGATACTGGTCAACCAGAAGATCACGGGCGCAGGATCGGGCAAGGACGTGAGGCACATCGAGCTGTCTCTCGAGGGCTCCGATCTCCAATACGAACCCGGCGACTCGCTGGCCGTTATCGCGAACAACCCGCCGTCGCTCGTCGACGAAATGCTCGACGTATTATCGCTCGACGCCGAGGCTACGGTCGTGGTCGACGACGAGCCGGTCCCGCTGCGCGCAGTACTTGCAGAGAAAGTCGAGATTACGGCACTGAATCTCGATTTCATGCGCCGCTGGGCCGCACACGGGAATAGCGACGCGTTGTGCAAGACGATCGAAGACCCCGACCCGGCGGTACTGACCGAGTTTGTCGCGGTGCACCAGGTCGTGGACGTCGTGCGCCGCTATCCCGCGAACATCGAGGCACAAGCATTCGTCGACATGCTGCGCCCGCTCAGCCCCCGCTCCTACTCGATCGCTTCGGGCCCGGCGGCAAACCCCGGCGAGGTGCATCTCACCGTCGCGGCGGTTCGCTACGAGGCTTCCGGGCGGCCGCACTGGGGCGCCGCCTCCACGATGCTGGCCGATCGCCTCGATGCCGGCGACCACGTCAAGGTGTTCGTCGAAGAGAACCCGCGCTTCCGGCTGCCGTCGCCTGACACGCCAATCATCATGATCGGGCCGGGTACCGGAATCGCGCCGTTCCGCGCCTTCGTAGAAGAGCGTGCCGAACAGGGCGCGCGCGGGGCGAGCTGGCTGTTCTTCGGCGATCGCACGATGCACGACGATTTCCTGTACCAGCTCGAATGGCAGCGGCACCTAAAGCGCGGCAACCTGACGCGCCTCGACGTCGCGTTCTCGCGCGACCAGCGCCGCAAGGTCTACGTTCAGGACCGCATGCGCGAGAACGGCGAGGAACTGTATCGCTGGATCGACAGCGGCGCAGTAATCTACGTGTGCGGTGACGCGAAGCGCATGGCGGGTGACGTCGAGCGGGCCCTCATCGACATCATCGCCGACCGCGGCGGCATCGATCGCAACGCGGCGGAGCGTCGGCTCAAGGATCTGCGGCGCGCGAAGCGCTACCTGCGGGACGTGTACTGATGAGCAATATCGATGTCGAGAAAATCAAGGCCGGCAGCGGACACCTCCGCGGTACGCTGCTCGAGAGCCTGGCCGATCCGCTGACGGGCGCAATCGCTGAGGCCGACACGCAGCTGTCCAAGTTCCACGGTATCTACCAGCAGGACGACCGCGACGTGCGCAGCGAGCGCGTGCGGCAGAAGCTCGAACCGGCCTACAGCTTCATGATCCGGGCGCGCATTCCGGGCGGCCTGCTG
>JBFGYM010000059.1:0-11811 GCA_041587435.1 Woeseiaceae bacterium | reverse complement strand
CGAACCGATGGCGCTCGACCGAACCCAGGGTCTCGAGAACGTCCTCACGAAGTGATGCGTCTCCCGCGAAGTCGGCGAAGTGGCGCACCTCGTCGACCATCCCGGCGCGGCGCGCCGCGAAGTCCTCGGCGAGCACCGGCAATGCGAGCAACAGTACGAGGAGAGCCAGCGCGGGCCGGGCCGCGCCGGGACAGGGTCTCGCCGCGCTGGCGAGTTCGCGGATTGCGTTCATTCTGATTGCCTCGGCCTGCCATTGTAACCCCAAGTCAGCCGAGGCTGCGCCGGTGACGCCCGGCCGCCGGACCTCTCGAGCTTCAGCGTCACCCGGCCCGTGGTTATAATGAAGCAGCGCCTCATTACTCCCCGGAGCGACGGCATGCGGAAGACCCTCGAGAAGCTGCGCAGCATCGCCAACGACGGCACGCTGAGCCCGGCGCAGAAAAAGCACTATCTCTCGCTCGAAGCCGAGAACATGCTGCCGTATCCGGCGCTGGATGCCGAGACGCAGGAGGCGCTGGACCAGCGCGTCATCTGCGACATGTACGAAGGGCATGCGCCGTACCGGCCGCGCTATGTCCTGCCCGATTACAGCGTCGTCCTCGAGCAGGGGAGCGAGTACCTCGAGCTGCCCGTCCCCGAGTTGCTGGACGAAGCCATCAACACGTTGATGATCGCCTATCATCACGTGCCGTCGATCACGGGCATGCCCGTTTTCATCGGGCGGCTCGATGAACTCCTGCTGCCGTTCTGCGATGGCGTCAGCGACGAGGATCTCTACCGGCAGATCAGGCTGTTCTGGCGCTATCTCGACCGCACGCTGCCCGATGCCTTCATGCACGCGAATATCGGCCCGACCGATAATCGGGTCGCCCGTGCCATCTTGCGCGTCGATGCCGAGCTGAAGCAGACGGCACCCAACCTGACGTTCCTGTATGACCCGCAGGCAAGCAGCGACGAGATCCTGGCCATCGCCAGCAACAACATCGTCGAGTGCTGCAAACCGCACATCGCCAACCACCCCGTCCATGCCGCCGCCTTCGACGAGCGCGGCTACGGCATCGTGAGTTGTTACAACGTCCTGCCGATCGCCGGCGGCGCGTCGACGCTGACGCGCATCAACCTGAAGGAGGTCGCGCTACGCTCGAGCAGCGAAGACGATTTCTTTGCGTCTCAGCTGCCGCGCTTCGTGGAACTGAACTTCCGGCTGACCCAGTCGCGCATCGACTACCTGTTCAATGAGTCGAATTTCTTCGACAGCTTTCTCGTGAACGAGGGCTGGATCGAACCGGGCCGGTTTACGGCCATGTTCGGCGTTTTCGCCATGGCCGAGGCCGTCAACACCATCCAGGAAAAGGAAGGACGTTCCGGCCGCTACGGTTTCGACGAGCAGGCAAACGCGCTCGGCCACAGGATTTCGCGCGCGCTGGCGGAGGCCGTCGGCGAGCGGCACCTGGACAACGTGTGGCGCGGTCACGCACTGCTTCATTCGCAGGCGGGCCTCAGCGACGACGTCGAAGCCACGCCGGGCGTCCGCATTCCCTACGGTACGGAGCCGGACCCCGTCGCACACGTCGAGGCATTGTCGCCGCACCACGCGTTCTATCCGTCCGGGATCAGCGAGATCCTGACCGTGGACGAGTCCGTCAGGAACAACCCCGAGGCGATTCAACAGCTCTGCAAAGGCGCGTTTGCCCGCGGCTTCCGCGAGTTCACGGTCAACGTCGCGAGCAACGACCTCGTGCGCGTGACCGGGTACATGGTTCGCCTGTCGGATATCAGGAGGTTCAAAGAGCGGCAGGGCTCACGAACGAACACGACCGTCCTCGGGGCCGAGGCCGCGGACGTCACGGGGATACTCGACCGCAGGCCGCGAGTAGTGGGCAATGAGCTCTACCCGGGCCACCGTCAGTAAGATCCTCAACTACTCGATCGTTGACGGCCCGGGCAACCGGCTCGTCATCTTCCTGCAGGGCTGCAACTTCAACTGTGCCGCCTGCCATAACCCCCACACGATCGGCCAGTGCAATCACTGCGGCGACTGCATTCCCGCGTGTCACGTCGACGCACTGTCCCTGGTCGATGGCCGCATTGCCTACGACCCGACCGCGTGCGATCACTGCGATGCCTGTCTCGATGCCTGCCCGATCAGCGCCAACCCGATGGTGCGCGAGTACCGCGTTGCGGAGATTCTCGAGCTGGCGCGCCAGCACCGGCCGTTCCTGACCGGCATCACGGTATCGGGGGGCGAGCCGACTCAGCAGCTGGATTTCGTCATCGACCTGTTTCGGGCGATCCGCTCGGACGACGAGCTCGCCGACCTCACGTGCTTCATCGACAGCAACGGCCACCTCGGCGCTTCAGGTTGGGAGCGTGTCCTGCCCGTCACCGACGGCGTCATGCTCGACATCAAGAGCTGGGACGACTCGACTCACGAGGCGCTGACCGGCAAGCCGAACGACAACAGCCTCGAGTCGGCCCGCATCGTAAACGCGGCGGGCAAGCTGCATGAAGTACGCTTCCTGCTGATCCCGGGCAGGACCGATAGCGATGCGGAACTGGATGGCCTGATCGGATTCGTGAAGGAACTCGGGGACGACACGCGCGTCAGGCTGAACGCGTTTCAACACCACGGTGTCAGGGGCGAGGCGCTCGGCTGGGAGACCATGTCCCGGGCCGGTGTCGACCAGGCCGCCGAACGCCTGCGGACAGCAGGCATCGCCAACGTCACGACGCCGGCGGTCTACCTCTAGCCGGGACGACGCCGAGCGCAACGCACTCGCGTACGTCGTCGCTACAGCAACCCTTCCAGCCCGTCGAGGTCGTTGATCACCCGCCACGTGCCGCCGGTCTTTTCCACCCGCCCCTGCCACTCGGCGAGCCGGCCGAGGTACTCGCGCGGATCGATATTGTCGCTGCGCAGCTTGGTGACGTTCAGCGCGATGACCTCGAAGCCCTCGAGCGGCACGTCGATGTCGCGGATGTAGCCCGCCTCGAGGTCTTCCTTGAGGTCGGTGAACAGGAAGATCGCCTTCCTGCCCGTGCCTTTCTCGTTCAGGAACTCGACCGCCTGCAAGAGGCCGCCCGTGATGTCCGTGTACGGAGACGGGTCCGCGTTGTTCACGAAGTCCGCAACCTGCTGCGCGAACACGCGTTTCTGGCGATTGACCGCGCTGGGGCGGTCGTCGAAGGACACCTTCGCGACGATGTCCCGTTCGCTGAAACTTCCCGTGTCGATACGCGCCACGGCGAAGGTGTCCGTCTCGTCGAGCCTCGACAGCGTGTAGCGAATGATTTGCTCGGCCTTGTCCAGTTCCTCGGCGTAGGTGCCGGACGTATCCAGCAGCATGTAGACGCCCGTATTGGCCGGCGCCGATTCCCGGGCGCAAGACACCAGCAGGAGGCAGAGCGATGCGAGAACGAGTTTCTTCATGACTCAGGCCTCCTTGCGAGCGGGCAATGCCGGGCCGCCGCTGCGCCCGATGCGCTCCTCGAGCCACAGCGGAACGAAGAGCGGCAGGTCGTAAACGTGCTTCGCGAGCGTGCCGAGGTACAGCAACGCGGTGCCGATCACGCGCAACAGCAGCGCCAGCATCCGCAGCAGCCAGGTCAGGGCCAGCCCGACGACGGTGCGCAGCGAATGGACGAAGGTCTCGAGCGGGATCGCGACGAAGACGAGCGCGAACGGCAGGATGAAGCCCATGCCCATCTGCGCGGCCGTCGTGATCCACATGTACTCGCCCGTGGCCGTCGCGCCGGCATCCCCTCTCAGCAATGCGCTCGTGGCGAGTTCGTCGTGCAACAGCACCTCGCGCATGTACGCGAGCCCCGCCTCCACGCTCGCCAGCAGGAAGAGGATCGCGAACGTGATCCAGACCATGCGCACGCGCGTCTTGTCGGGCAAGGCGCTGATCACCGGGAACAGGCGCGTGATGCGCAGCGACTCCATCAGGAACAGCCCCATCGAGATCTCGACCATGATGATGACCAGCGCCGCGATGTCCGCCGTGCGGAAACCGCCGATGAGGTTGGTGCCGCCGACCATCTCGGCCATCGGCCGGGCGATGAGCGAAAAGTTGATGGTGGCGCCGCCGATCGCGATCGACAGGACGAAGGCCGAGATGAAGAAGTTGACCAGCGACGACGACGACAGGATCGATATCGCGCGGTCATGGCCCCTGACGATGTCTTCGTATTCCTGCATGAGACGATCGATCGTCACCGAGCGGCTCAGCAGGCTGTCGACGCTCTTGCCGACCGCGGCGAGCTTTTGCTGGATGTGCCGCCAGTCGGGGCGCATGTGGCGCAGCAGCTTGTGGCGCTTCGCGCTCGCGGCGTGGTAGGCCGTCATCGCCTCCTTGTGCGCCTTGACCAGCGACTTGTGGATGTCGGCCAGGATGTTGCCGATGTGCGCGCGGCCGTCCTTCTCGTCCATCGCGGCCACGGCCTGCACGGCCTTGACCCAGCCCGGCGGGTCGGGCGGCACGTCGACGGCTTCCTGGTGGTCCTTCTCGATGCGGTTGATCGACTCGCTCAAGCTGCGATGCAGCGACGAGTAGTTGGCGAGGTCCTTGCGCACCGTTTCGTTGATGCGGTCGAACTCGCGCTCGATGATGCGCTCTTTCGCCTCGCGGCCGTGCGCCAGCAGCACCTCGCGGTTGCGGGCCACGAGCGCCGTTTCGGAACGGGCGACACCCCGGGAGGCCAGCCGGAACGCGCGGTGCAGTCCTTCCGCGGCAGCCGTGATCGTCTGGTGTGCCGTCCGGCGCACGAGATACAGCGCCCCGACGATCAGTACGATCCAGAGCAGTGCGGAAAGGACGGGCGATGGCGTAATGCCGAGCATGAAGTTCACGATGGTAACCCCGCTGTCATAGTGACCCGTAGACCGGTGGTTTTGCGAAGCGCCCTTTCGGGCCGCCGTGCCTTTTACATCTGTATTTGCAGCGTTTCACACGCTGACGAACGGGTCAACGCGTACGTGACATAAGCGGGCTTGCGGCGACGGCGGCAGGACCTCGCGCTCGGCCGGGCTTTTGACCCGTGGTGCCCGGGTATACTGTCAGGCGACGTGAGCGAGCAGCCCGGCAAAGAGCAGGTCGACCCGCCCGGCAGTTCGTTTGCCGTGCCGCTCGTCGTGGCCGTCACCGGCCATCGCGACCTCGTCGACGCAGAAGTGCCCGGCATTCGTGATCGCGTCAGGCAGCTGTTTACGCAGCTCCGGGAGGACTACCCGGACCGTCGCTTGCGGGTGCTGTCGGGCCTCGCGGAGGGCGCCGACCAGCTCGTCGCCGAAGTGGCGCTCGAGGAGAACATCGCGCTCGTCGCGGCACTGCCCATGCCGAGGCCGCTCTACCGCGACGACTTTGCCACACCGGCGGCACGCGAGCGCTTCGACCGGCTGTGTGACCGGGCGTCGGAGTGCATCGAGCTGCCACCCGCCCACGGCAATACGCTGGACGACATTTCGGCACCGGGCGCAAAACGTAATCTTCAGTATGCGCAGCTCGGCGTCTTCCTGTGCGCGCACTGCCACCTGCTGCTCGCAATCTGGGACGGCAAGGCATCGGACGAACTCGGCGGTACGGCGCAGGTCGTCCAGTTCCATCACGACGACGTCATGCCGGACTACACGCCATCGACCGGGCCGAGCCGGCAGATGCTCGTCGACGATGAAAGCGACCTCGTGTACCACCTCGTCTGCTCGCGCGACCGGCCGGACGGCGCGCCGGCCGAGGGCCTCGCACCGCTCGACTGGAGCTGGTTTACGAAGGACCGGGACCAGCCGCGGAGCCGCGTCTTGCCGGAGCAGCACCGCCTGATCTTCGAGCACAGCGCGGAGTTCAGCCGCGACGCGAGGCGCCACGCCGAGGCGATCGAGGCGGGCAAGTACTCCCTGTATGCGCCGGAGCAGGCCGCCGATCTGCCGCCGGGGGTCGAAGACATCAACCGTTTCTTCGGCATCGCCGACTGGCTCGCCATCCGCTATCAGCGCAAGGTGCTGCTGTCCCTTCGCGCCACCCATGTGCTGGCCTTCTGCATGGGCCTGATGTTCATCCTGTACACGGACGTGCGCGGCATCTCCTATTACATGTTCGCCTTTCTCGCGTTCTTCCTGCTGGCGGCGATCATCCAGTACCGCGCCAGGAAGCGGGGCTGGCACCGCAAGTACCTGGACTACCGTGCTCTCGCAGAAGGCCTGCGCGTGCAGTTCTACTGGGCGGTCGCCGGCATCGGCAGCGACAGCGTATCCAAGTTCACGCACGACAGCTTCCTGCAGACCCAGGACCCCGAGCTCGGCTGGATCCGCAACATCATGCGCGTTGCCGGGATCCACAGCGACGCGGCACGCGTCAGCAGCGACGGCGGTCTCGCGTTCGTGCTGCGGGAGTGGATCGGTGACCCGGCCGGGCGCGGCCAGCTCGGCTACTTCGCGGCGAAACTGGACGACAAGATCGGCCGCAACCGCCTGACCGAGCGGCTCGGCAGGCTGAGTCTCCTGACGAGCATCGCGGTCGTCGCCGTCTTCGTCGTGGCAGGCGCCCGCCTGCCCGGCGAGTGGTCGGGCCCGCTCATGCTGGCGATGGGCACGATGCTGCTGGTCTACGGCATCCGCCAGGGCTACGGCTATGCCACCGCCGAGAAAGACCTGATCAAGCAATACGAGTTCATGTTACGGCTGTTCCAGTGCGCCCGGCGGCGCATCGACAAGGCGGGCACGCCCGGCGAGAAACGCCGGGTGCTGAAGGCGCTCGGCGACGCAGCGCTCGACGAACACGCCGACTGGATTCTCATGCACCGGGAACGGGCGATCGATCAAAGCGAAGTATGGCGAATGGGGAGTTAGGCAACATGTCAATAAAGAGCATCCAGAACGACATCAATACAACCGGCATCGCGCCCGCCATCGTCGTGCTAGACCGCGACCATGTCGCCGCCTCGGCAGACGCCACGAAGCCCTCGGTGCACATCGGCTCCGACGGTCGCGTGTCACGGACCGCGCCGGCCGTCCGCGACGATCGGATCGCCGCCCTGAAACAGCACTTCGTCGACTCGCACATGGTCCACTTCCCGTTTCTCGGCGTGGTTCACGGCGCCGTGGACCAGGCGGGGCTCGACCGGCTCGCCGACCACGACGCCACCCACCGGATGATTCACCCCCCCGAGCTGAGCACCATCCGCCCGGTCGCCGCCAGCGACGTGCCTGCGCCCGCGGCGGAGCTGGCCTGGGGGCTGCAACGGCTGCGGGTTGCGGCGATCTGGCAGCGCGGCTACACCGGCAGGAACGTTGTCGTCGCGCACCTCGATACGGGGGTCGACTCGCAACACCCGTCCCTCAGCGGTGCGTTGGAAAAGTGGGCGGTGTTCGATCCGAAGGGCCAGCCGGTAGACGCCCGGGGACCGTACGAAGACGAAGAAGACCACGGCACCCACACGGCCGGGACACTCGCCGGGCGCAGGGTCGACGGCGCACCCGTCATCGGCATGGCGCCTGACATCGAACTCATCGACGCGACGGTGGTCGGGGACGGCGACACCATCGCCCGCGTGCTCGCCGGCATGAACTGGGCGCTCGCGAAAGGCGCTCGCGTTCTCAGCCTGTCGGTCGGGTTTCCGGGCTGGAAAACGTCTTTCGAATCGATCATCAAGACCCTGCGCGAACAGCACCTCTTGCCCGTGGTCGCGATCGGCAACGACGGCGCGAATCGGACGCGTTGCCCCGGCAACTACGCAACGGTGCTGTCGGTCGGCGCTGTCGATGACAATGACAAGGTCGCAGCGTTTTCGAGCAGCCACAAACCCGGCGACCCGGGCACCGGGCCGATGGTCTGCGCGCCCGGCGTCCAGATCCTGAGCGCCAAGCCGGGCGGTGGGTACCGCAAAGCAGACGGTTCCTCCATGTCAACACCGCACGTCGCCGGCCTTGCGGCGCTGCTGTTCAGTGCGAAACCGGACGCGACCATCGACGAGGTGCAGCAGGCGATCATCGCATCCTGCAGCAACCCTGCCGGCGAGGATGCATCGCGCATCGGTGCCGGTATCCCGGACGGCGTTGCGGCACTCGAGGCGATTCTCAAATAAAAAAACCGGCACCCCCATCGAGGGCGCCGGCCGGATCCTGCACCGGCTACTGGTTGACCTTGATCGTGCCGTTGCGCGTGCCGAGCTTGGCGCCGACGGTAAACGTGTAGCTGTAGACGTCGCCCTTCGTGCCGTTGATCTGGAAATCTCTCGACGTGGCGCCCGCCGCTATGTCCGTCGCCGTGTTCGGCGAAACGCAGCTCGGCGGGTTCAGCGTGATGTCCGACGTCGTGGCGTTGTGCCAGGCGACCTTCTTGCCCTGGTCGGCGTCGAGTTCGGGGGCATCGGCGTCGGTGAGATTTATCGTGTAGTCAGCCATGTATAGCTCTCCTTGTTATTGGTGTTGTCATGCTTAGAACGCGGTTTGCAGCCGTGGGTCAGCCATCAAATCCACGGTCTCCGGATTGCGCAGGAACTGGCGTCTCGAGTAACCGAGGTCCAGCGCCTGCTGCGCAATTTCGACGGCCTTGTCGCGCTGGCCGATGAGTTCGTAGACCTCGGCGGCCGCCGCATAGACCTGGCTGGAATCCTGTGCCAGCGCGAGCGCCGTGTCCGTGCGCTGCACGGCGAGTTCGACCCGGCCGGTCTTGGCGTAGTAGAGGCCGAGGTCGCTCGACGCCCACACGTCACGCGCGTCCGCCTGGCGCGCGGCCTCCGCCATCTCGATGGCGCGGGCAAACGTTGCGGCGGCCTTGTCGTTCGCGCCGTCCATCCACGAGTAGACATACGCAAGGTTACCCCAGACGAGCCAGTCAGTGTCGTCTATTTCGAGCGCCGCACGGTACGCCGCGGCGGCATCGTCGAATCGCTCGGCGCGTGAATACGCCGTGCCCAGGTTCGAGTACGCCATGTAGCTCGGCCGCAAGTCGATGGCAGCCTGGTACACGGTGATCGCCTCGGAGACCTTCCCCGTCTCGCTGAGTGCACCGCCGAGGTTGATCAACGCCGCGTAATGATCCGGTGCAATCCCGATGACGGCCTGCCAGCGGACGGCCGCTTCGTCGTAACGACCCTGTTCGTTGAGGAAATGCGCATAGGAATCGAGGCTCGAGATATCCTCGGGATCGAGTGCGATCGCTTTCTGGAAAGCCGTTTCGGCATCCTCCATGCGGCCAAGCCGGCTGTACTGGGTGGCCAGCGCCCGGTTGGCCGCCGGGTCGTTCGGATCGATCGACACCGCCTTCCTGATGGCGGCGAATGCGAGGTCATTGTTGCCCTGTGCCTCGAGCACGCGTCCGAGCGCGACCTGCACCGGCGCAAGGTCCGGGTTCAGGCCGGCCGCGGTGTTGGCGTGCGCGGCCGCCTCTTCGAGCCAGGCATCATCGCGCGTCAACGCGTAGCGGATACGCAGCGCGTCGGCGAGACGCGCGAACGCCAGCGCGAACCCGGGGTCCAGTTTCGTCGCCTCTCTGAACTTCTCGATCGCGATCTCGAGGTTGTCGCCCTTGTCCCAGCGCTCGACCAGGTCGAGCCCTTCGAGGTAGAAATTGTAGCCGCTCGGCGCCGCAACGCCGGTGTCGCCCCGGCGGCTGCCCGGGGCCGCTTCCCATGGCGCCCATACGTACACGAGCAGCGCCAGCACTGCCACGGCCAGCCCGACGCCGAGCTTGTGCTCCTTCTTCCTGGGCACGAGGGGCGCAATCCGCGAGCCACCCCCACGCAGCGCATCGAGCAGATGCTCCATGTAACGAGGGTCTTTCTCGCGGAACAGCGCGTGCACCCGGTTCAGCACCAGCTCGAGCTCGGCGGGCAGCGGCGAGTCGTCGAGGTAGACGGGGACGATCTCGATGTCGTGGTTGACGGCGAAGTCGACCTCGCGCAGGCAATGCGATGAAACCAGTGAGGACTCGGAGATATAGAAGAGCAGCCGGGACGCGCCCTGGATAGCGCCCGCGATCTCGGCCCGCCACGATGAGCCCGCCGGGATGCCCTCGTCGTACCAGATGTTGATGCCTTCGTCGTTCAGCTGCACGAGGTCGGCATACACGCGGTCCGCATCCTTGTGCGCATAGCACACAAAGATATAGGACTCGCTGCCGCGATATGCTGCGAACGGCTTGGACACGCTGGTCACCCCCCAACAAGGGAATTTACTATATAGGGCTGGTTGTACGATCGCCAAAGATTTCGTGTGAGGACCGGAGCGGCTTGTGCGCGAACCGGTCTCACTGACTGGAAGTGGTAATGTCTCGAAATAGCAACCCAGGAGGCACATCATGGATATTGGAAGGTTCTTGATCTGCACCACCGTCGCTTCCTTCCTGGCGCTCGCGGGCTGCGCCACCTCGCCCCTCGACGAGCAGAAGAGGCAGGAGATGGAAGCGGATATCGACGACATCCTGAGCTACGAACTCGACCCGCTCGAATACGGGGAGACCCGGAACTGCCTGTCCGAGAACGACTACCGCAGTTACCGCGCGCTGGGGCAGCGGCACCTGCTGTTCGAGGGCCGGCACGGCAAGCTGTGGGTCAACGTACTGCGAGGACGTTGTCCGGGTCTCGGCGATGACAGCCTCTTCATCATGAAGCCGAAGCACGGCACGCGCCTGTGCGAAAACGACTGGTTCAACGTCACCGACCGGTTCCGTTCGCTGTCGAGCGCTGACACGGCGCCGACCTGCGTGCTCGGCGAATTCAAGCCCGTCACGGAGGCCCAGGTGAAGGAGATCAAGGCTCGCCTGGCCATGCGCTAGCGCGGCCGGTTTCGTCCATGGACTACGACTGGCTGATCGTCGGCTCGGGCTTCGGCGGCAGCGTTTCGGCGCTGCGCCTGGCCGAGAAAGGCTACAAGGTCGGCGTGATCGAGGTCGGCCGGCGGTTTCGCGACGAGGATTTCGCGGCGTCGGCGTGGCAACTCAATCGATACGTCTGGGCGCCCTTCGTCGGGCTGCGCGGCGTCATGCGATTCTCGCCGTTCAAGGACGTGTTCATCGGCAGCGGCGCCGCGGTCGGCGGCGGCAGCATCGTCTACGCCAACACGCTGTACCGGGCGAAGCCGGAATACTTCGAGAACCCGCAGTGGGCGCACCTCGCCAACTGGCAACAGGAACTCGAGCCACACTACGCCACGGCCGAGGCCATGCTCGGCGTCACGACCGTGCCGTTCGAGAGCCCGGCCGACAAGTACCTGCAGGACTACGCCGCCAGCATCGGCACAGAGAGCACGTTCACGCGCACGCCGGTCGCGGTGTATTTCGGCGCGGCGGGCGAAACCGTCGAAGATCCCTACTTCGACGGCGGGGGTCCGCGACGCACGGGGTGTACGCGTTGCGGCGCGTGCATGCTCGGCTGCCGCGTCGGCGCCAAGAACACGCTGTTGAAGAACTACCTGTGGTTCGCGGAGGAAGCCGGCGCCGACGTCCTGCCCAATCTGCGAGTGGTCGACATCGAGCCCCTCGGCAGCGGCGACGGCAGCGACGGCTACCGGCTGCACCTCTCATCGCCGGGGCCGTTCCCGGGCAAACCCAGGACCCTGACGGCCCGCGGCGTCGTCCTGTCGGCCGGCGCGCTCGGCACCAACCGCCTCCTCGCGAACTGCAGGCACTCGGGCTCTTTGCCGAACATCAGTGACCGGCTCGGCCAACTCGTGCGCACCAACAGCGAGTCCGTGCTCGCCGTGACCCTGCCCGACGACTCCGTCAAGGTGTGGAACAGCGTGGCGATCAGCTCGAGCATCCACACGGACAAGGACACGCACATCGAGGTCGTCACGTACGGCCAGAAGGGTGACCT
>JBFGYM010000058.1:0-11845 GCA_041587435.1 Woeseiaceae bacterium | reverse complement strand
GCTTCGATCTGCGCGCCCGTCACCGCCGTGATGGCGACCGGCACGTCCATGATGTTCTGTTCGCGTTTCTGCGCGACGACGACGATTTCCTCGAGCAGAGGATCGGCTTTCTGGGCCATTGCCGGCATCGCCAGGGTCACGCCGGCAAGCGAAATCGCCACAGCGCGACCGAGATTCAGTATGCTGTTACCAATCGGTTTCATGTCTCCCCCTTCTGGGACAATGAGGTTGTACCGCGCCAAGCATAGCACGGTTTTCGGCTTTGGAATTGTCATATAAGCTTATGAAAAATACACGGTTATCCCCGGCCGGACGGTTGAACAGGAGCGCCCCATGCTCGGACTCATGATGAACACCCCCCTGCTGATCTCGTCGATCGCGAAACACGCCGAGAAATTTCACGGTGACCGCGAAATCGTGTCGGTCACGATGGACAACCCGCGTCACCGCTACGCGATCCGCGATGCCATGGCCCGGGCGAGGCAACTGGCCGCGGCGCTCGACAGGCTCGGCCTCGACCGGGGCGACCGCGTCGCGACGATCGCCTGGAACGACTACCGCCACCTGGAGGTCTACTACGCCGTCAGCGGTGCCGGGTACGTCTGTCATACGATCAACCCGAGGCTGTTCGCAGAACAGCTCGTCTTCATCATCAATCACGCCGAGGACCGCTGGATCTTCACCGACCTGGTGTTCGTGCCGCTGCTCGAGAAACTGCTGCCGCAGATCGGCGGAGTCGAGGGCTTCGTCGTCATGACCGACGAGGCGCACATGCCGGAGACCTCGCTGCCGAATGCCGTCTGCTACGAGACGCTGATCGCGCCGGAATCGGGCGACTACACCTGGCCGGAGTTCGATGAGCGGACGGCGTCGGCGCTCTGCTACACGTCCGGCACCACGGGCGACCCGAAGGGCGTGCTCTACGACCACCGGTCGACCGTGCTGCACGCGTTCGCCGGGGTGGCGCCCGACGTCATGAACCTGTCCAGCCGCGACACGCTGCTGCCGGTCGTGCCGCTGTTCCATGTCAACGCCTGGGGAATTCCGTATTCGGCCCTGATGACCGGCGCGAAACTCGTCTTTCCGGGCCCGAAGATGGGTGACGGCGAGACGCTCTACGGGCTGATCGAATCGGAGAAGGTCAATCTCGCGCTCGGCGTGCCGACGGTCTGGCTCGGTCTGCTGCAGTATTGCGAGCAGGCGGGCAAGCGCCTCGACGCCCTCGAGCGGACGCTGATCGGGGGCGCGGCCGTGCCGCGGGCGATGATCGAGAGATTCCGCAAGGTGCACGACGTCCAGGTGATCCAGGGCTGGGGCATGACGGAAATGAGCCCGCTCGGCACCTGCAACACGCCCAAAGCCGGCATGGAGTCGTTGTCCGAGGACGAACAGATCGATCTCGCCACCAAGGCCGGGCGCGGCATCTTCGGCTGCGAATTGCGCATCGTCGACGACGAGGGCAGGGAACTGCCCTGGGACGGCGAGGCTTACGGCGCCCTGCAGGTCCGCGGCCCCTGGATCTGCAGCGACTACTTCAAGCTCGAGGGTGCGGCCGGGACCCACACCGAGGACGGCTGGTTCGATACGGGCGACGTGGCCACGATCGATCCGCAGGGCTTCATGGCGATCACCGACCGCACCAAGGACGTGATCAAGTCGGGCGGCGAGTGGATCAGCTCGATCGAGCTCGAAAACACGGCAATGGGCCACCCGGCCGTGGCCGAAGCCGCGGTTATCGGCGTCGCGCATCCGAAATGGACCGAACGGCCCCTGCTCGTTGTCGTCAGGGCCGAGGGCCAGGACGTGGGCAAGGACGAATTGCTCGCCTACTTCAAGGGCAAGGTCGCCGACTGGTGGATTCCGAACGACGTCGCGTTCGTCGACGATTTGCCGCACACCGCGACGGGCAAGGTAAAGAAGATTGAATTGCGTCGGCGATTCGCCGACTATGCGCTTCCCGAGTAGCTTCGCGAGCACAAGGACATACGATGGGTGAGCCCCTCCGGCTTTACGGGCTGAATGCGCTGGTTCTGAATGCGGCCGACGGCATCGGCGAGGCCATCGCCCGCACGCTGGTCAAGCACGGCGCGAACGTGATCGCGGCCGATACGGCCAACAGCGGCGCGGTACAGCACTTCCGGCGGGTCAAGGGCATCACGGGCGTCGTCGCCAACCTGACCGACCCGGCGGCCCTCGCCAAGCTGGTCGAGGACACCGTCGGCAAGCTCGGCGGTCTCGATATCCTCGTCAACGATTTCCTGTTGCGCCAGAAGGCGCCGCTCGCCCGGGCCGACGCGGCGCTCGACGAGGTTTTGCAGACGCGCGCGACGCTGATCGCGGCGGCGTGCCGCGCGGCGCTGCCGCACCTCAAGAAGAGCCCGGCCGGCCGCATCATCAACATCGGTTTCCTGCGCAGCTTTTTCGCCGCCGACGGCACCGACGCGGCGGTCCGGGCCGAGCAGGACCTCGCGAACCTGACGCGCGCACTGGCGGCCGAGACCGGCGAGTTCGGCATCACGGCAAACTACATCCAGCCCGGCGGCATCATGACGCCGGAGAGCCGCGACACGTTTCGCAAGAATGCAGGGTTGCGCGACTTCTGCATCCAGGCGTCGGCCGCGCGGCGGCTCGGCGAGCCGGTCGACGTCGCCAAGGTGGCCCTGTTCCTCGCCAGCGACGACGCCGTGTTCGTCAGCGGCGCGGGCATTGCCGTCGACGGCGGTCGTATCGCCTGAACGGCATGCACCCGGTTCTCGAAGACCTGATCGCGCTGCTCGGTCTAGAGCGGATCGAAGACAACATCTTCCGCGGCGCGAGCCGCGACATCGGCAGCCCGCAGGTGTTCGGCGGGCAGGTCCTCGGCCAGGCCCTCTCGGCGGCGCAGCACACGGTCGACGGCCGTGTCGCGCATTCGCTGCATGCCTATTTCCTGCGCCGCGGCGACATCGAGGCGCCGATCATCTACGAGGTCGACCGCGCCCGCGATGGCGGCAGTTTCTCGGCGCGACGCGTGGTCGCCATCCAGCACGGCCGGCCCATTCTCAATCTCGCCGCCTCGTTCCAGGAACCCGAAGGCGGGCTCGACCACCAGGCGGCGATGCCGAAGGTCCCGCCGCCGGACGGGCTCAAGGACCTGACCCACCTCGCCGCCGACGTCCTCGACATGATCCCGGTAAAGCTGCGGCGCTTCATGACGGATCAGCGGCCGTTCGAGTTCCGGCCCGTCGAACAGACGCCACTCGACAGCCAGGAGAAGCGCCCGCCCCGCAAGCACGTCTGGGTGCGGACCGTCGACTCGATTCCGGACGGCCGTGCGCTGCACCAGAACCTGCTGGCCTACGTGTCCGATTTCGAACTGCTGGCGACCGCGACGATGCCGCACGCTCTGTCGTTCACGCGCGGCAACGTGGTGCTCGCGAGCCTCGATCATGCCCTCTGGTTCCACCGCGAGTTCCGGATCGACGACTGGCTGCTGTATGCGATGGAGAGCCCCAGCGCTTCCGGTGCACGCGGTTACGCCCGGGGGCAGTTCTTCAGGCAGGACGGCACGCTCGTGGCGTCGACGACGCAGGAAGGGCTGATCCGGGTCATCGACCCGAACGCGGCCAGACCGCGCTCAAACCCGCGCGACCAGGTCTGACAGGAAGCGCGCCGCATTCCTGACGTAGATGTCGGCCGAGGCCCGAATCCGGGCGATCTCGTCGTCGGTCAGTTCGCGCGCGATTCTCGCCGGTGCGCCGAGCAGCATCACGCCGTCCGGGAATTGCCTGTTCTCGGTGACGAGCGCGTGAGCTCCGACGATCGAATGCCGGCCGATTCTCGCGCCGTTCAGCACGGTGCTGCCGATGCCGATGAGCGAATCGTCACCGATCGTGCAGCCGTGAAGCATCGCCTTGTGGCCGACCGTCACACCGTCGCCGATGACGAGTTCGAGACCGGGGTCGGTGTGCAGCACCGAGCCGTCCTGCACGTTGCTGCGTTCGCCGATGGTGATCCAGTCGTTGTCGCCGCGCAGAACGCAGTTGAACCAGACGCTCGCACGGTCTCTGAGGCGCACTGAACCGATGAGCGTTGCGTTGTCGGCGACAAAGTGACCGCCGCCCTCGAACTCGGGTCGGCGGTCGCCCAGCGCATGAATCACCTGGCCTTGCCCTGGGCCGCGACGGCGGCGGCGGCCCTGGCGATTTCCTCGGGATCGCCGAGGAACTCCCGCGACAGCGGTTTGAGGTCGTCGTCGAGTTCGTAGGCGAGCGGTACGCCGGTCGGGATGTTGAATCCCGTGATCTCGTCGTCGGATACCTCGTCGAGCATCTTGACGAGCGCGCGCAGGCTGTTGCCGTGCGCGGCGATAAGGACGTTCCTGCCATTTTTCAGGTCCGGGGCGATGACCTCGTTCCAGCAGGGCATGACGCGCTCGAGCGTGAGCTTGAGCGACTCGGTTCCGGGAAGGCCCTCGATGCCGGCATAGCGCCGGTCGAAGCGAGGATGGCGTTCGTCGTCGTCGTCCATCGGCGGCGGCGGTATGTCGTAGCTGCGGCGCCAGACGTGCACCTGCTCATCGCCGTACTTGGCCGCGGTCTCAGCCTTGTTGAGACCCTGCAGCGCGCCGTAGTGGCGTTCGTTCAGGCGCCAGTCGCGCACGACCGGGATCCACATCAGGTCCATCTGGTCGAGGATGTGCCACAGCGTGCGGATGGCGCGTTTCAGGACCGACGTGTAGGCGATGTCGAATTCGTAACCGAGCTCGGCGAGCAGCTTGCCCGCGGCCACAGCCTCCTCGTTGCCTTTCTCGGTGAGGTCGACGTCCTTCCAGCCTGTGAAAAGATTCTTCAGGTTCCAGTCACTCTGACCGTGACGGCAGAGTACGAGCTTGCCGGCCATGATTGCTCCGTTTTTCAGTTTCAGTTCGAAATGAGGTGCCGCAGCTCCTGTGAGGCAACCGTCAGCGTTGCAAAATCGATGTCGTCGCGGAGCTTCATCTCCTCGATCATCTGCTTGAAGCGCTTGACTTCATTTTCGCGTTTCTCGATCCAGTCCTGTACGACTTCGCGCGAATCCCGCGTGCCGCGTCGCGTGAGCAGCTTGTTGCCGAGATCGCGACGTATCCGGTAGAACTCCTCACGCAGGTTGCTGCGGGCCATGGCCTGCCAGCGGCCACTGACCTTGAGGTCTTCGGCCGAGTTGTGCAGCCAGTGCATCCCGAGCGCATCGTTGAACGCGGAATAAAGGCGCGCCGACTCGATGACGTCGCGATTGCGGTCTTCGGCCAGGTCGACGATATCGAGAGCGGCACGGGTCAGCGACAGGTGTGCGACGCGGTTGGCGATCTTCTGCGGCACGCCCATCGACGTCCAGTACTGTTCCGCCGTTTCGATGCGCGTGCGGGCTGCGGCCGATACATAGCTGTTCGAGCGCGTATAGATTTTCGCCATGCCGTCCTTGAGGCGCTCCACGAGGCGAACGATGTCGAGCGCCTCGCCGTGACGCTCGATCAGCCAGTAACAGGCATGCCTGAGCGTGCGGCTGATCTCGAACATCATCAGCATCTGGGCTTTTGCCGAGATGACGTGGTCGAGGGCCTCGATGTCTTTCAGCAACGGGCGGGCACGGCAGACGATGCGCGCGATCTCGTAGGCGCGAGCGATTGTCAGGGGGCCTGCACCGGTATCGCCCTGCGCGCGCTTGACGAAGGTCGGACCCATGCGGTTGACGATGTCGTTGGCGAGCAGCGTCGCGAGGATCTCGCGGCTCAGGCGATGGCCGGGTATCAGGTCCATGAAGCGACGCCGCAACACGTCGGGGAAATAGCGCTGCGGGTCGATCTGCAGAAATTCCGCGAGCGACGCGTCCGATCCGATCAGGCCGTTGTAGAGGTCTATCTTGGCGTAACTCAGCACCACCGCGAGTTCCGGCCGCGTCAGGCCCTGCTTGCGATTGCGCCGCTCCTCGATCTCGGCGTCGTCCGGCAGGAATTCGAGATCGCGATCGAGCAGGCCGCTGCGCTCCATGTTGGTGATGACGCGCGCGTGCTCGTCGATGCGGTCGGCCGCGAGCATTTCGCTCATGCTGATCGCCTGCGTCTGCAGGTAGTTGTTGCGCAGCACGAGATTGGCCACGTCGTCGGTCATCGAAGCCAGCAGCTCGTTGCGCTTCTCACGCGACATGTTCTTCTTCTTGACGGCGTCGCTGAGGAGGATCTTGATGTTGACCTCGCGGTCGGAGCTGTCGACACCGCCCGAGTTGTCGATGAAATCGGTGTTCACGCGACCGCCGCGCAGGCTGTATTCGACGCGCGCG
This sequence comes from Woeseiaceae bacterium, assembly GCA_041587435.1. Classification (GTDB taxonomy): domain Bacteria; phylum Pseudomonadota; class Gammaproteobacteria; order Steroidobacterales; family Woeseiaceae; genus UBA1847. The sequence goes on along the minus strand of JBFGYM010000058.1, from coordinate 5,548 downwards.
CGCTGCGTCAGCCCGAGGTTGCCGCCTTCGCCGATGACCTTGCAGCGCAGCTCGTCCGCGCTGACGCGCAGCGCATCGTTGCTGCGGTCACCGACGTCCGAGTGACCTTCGCTGCTCGCCTTGACGTACGTCCCGATACCGCCGTTCCAGAGCAGATCGACGCGCATTCTGAGGATCGCGCGGATCAGCTCGTCCGGCTGCGCCGAGGCGGCGTCGAGATCGAGCATCTCGCGCGCCTCGCGGCTCAGTCGAATCGTCTTGGCCTGGCGCGAAAACACACCGCCGCCCTTGGAGATGAGTGTCTCGTCGTAGTCGTCCCAGGTCGACCCGGACTTGCGGAACAGGCGGCGCCGTTCCTTGTAGCTCGCCGCCATGTCGGGATCCGGGTCGAGGAAGATGCGACGATGGTTGAAAGCGGCGACGAGTTTTATCTTGCGCGACAACAGCATGCCGTTGCCGAATACGTCGCCGCTCATGTCGCCGATGCCGGCGACGGTGAAGGGGTCCTTCTGCGTATTGACGCCGAGTTCGTGAAAGTGACGCTTGACCGCTTCCCACGCGCCGCGGGCCGTGATGCCCATCTTCTTGTGGTCGTAGCCCGCCGATCCGCCGGACGCGAAGGCGTCGTCGAGCCAGAATCCGTATTCGGCGGACAGGCCATTGGCGATGTCCGAAAACGTCGCCGTGCCCTTGTCGGCCGCCACGACGAGATAAGGGTCATCGCCGTCGCGCCGCACGATACCGTCCGGAGTGACGACCTTGCCGTCGACGACATTGTCCGTCAGGTCCAGCAGGCCGCGAATGAAGGTCTTGTAGCAGCGAACGCCGTTCTCGAAGATGGCCTCGCGGTCGTCCCGGGGTGCGCGTTTCGGGAAGAAACCGCCTTTCGCCCCGGTCGGCACGATGACCGTGTTCTTGACGACCTGCGCCTTCATGAGGCCGAGTACCTCGGTGCGGAAATCCTCGCGCCGGTCCGACCAGCGCAGGCCGCCGCGCGCGATATCCCCGTTGCGCAGGTGGACGCCCTCGACGTCGGGTGAATACACGAAAACCTCGTATTTCGGCCGCGGTCGCGGCATCTCGGGCAGTCGCGACGGATCCAGCTTGATCGATATGTACGGTTTCGGTTTGCCCTCGATCACCTGGAAGTAATTGCTGCGCAACGTCGCGGCGACGCCGCCTGCAAACGCCGACAGTATGCGGTCCTCGTCGACATTGGCCGCTCGGGTCAGCCCGCGCTGCACCTTGCCCGTAATCTCGGCCAATTCGGTCTGGCGCCTGGTCTTCGACAGCGCCGGGTCGAACTGCAATTCGAACTGCCGCACGATGCGCTGCACCAGCGATGCGTGCGCGACCAGAACATCCTCCATGTAGGACTGGCTGAAGGGCAGGCCGAGTTGCAGGATGTGCTTCGCATAGCAGCGCAGCAATGCGACCTCGCGCCACGTCAGGCCTGCGCTGACCACCAGCCGGTTGAGACCGTCGTTCTCGGCCAAGCCCTCGTGCACGGCCATGAAGCACTCTTCGAAGCGGTCCGACACCGCTTCTGCATCGACCGACTCGCCGCTTTCGTGTCGCAGGTGAAAGTCCTGGATCCAGAACGAATCGCCGTTGTCCAGTGTCGCGTCGTAAGGATGCTCGGTGTAAACCGAGCAGCCCATTTCCTCGAGGATCGGCAGTGCATCCGACAAACCGATCGGCTCGTGCAGGCTGTAGACGAGAAAACGCATCTTGCCGTCTTCGAGGTCGTCCGCGGGGTACAGATCGACGCTGAGGCCGATGCCGTCGCGCAGCATTGCGTCGATCGTGCGGATGTCGCCGCAGGCTTCTTTCGGGGTCGTATCGGCCTGGTAGCCGGCCGGGAACATCCGACCGTAGGCCTTGAAAAGCCTGTCCCCCTCGTCGTTGCCGAAGGACTCGAACAGTTCCGAGTGCAGCCGGTCGGACCAGGTAATGACGAGTTCCGCGAGCTGCTGCTCGATTTTTTGAATGCTGATCCTCGGGCGCTCGCCTTCCGGCGTGCGGACGATGATGTGCACGCGGGCGAGGGCGGATTCGGATATCTGCACGGCCGAGTCGACCGAAACGCCGCCAAACGCATCCTTGAGCAGCGCCTCGATCTTGCGGCGGATCGCCGTCGTGTATTTCTCGCGCGGCACGAAGACGAGGCACGAGAAGAACCGCCGGAACGTGTCGCGCCTCAGGAACAGCTTGACGCGCTGGCGGTCCTGCAGGTTGAGGATGCCGACGGTCGTGCGGGCGAGGTCGGCGACGCTGCTCTGGAACAGCTCCTCACGTGGGTAGGTATCGATAATGTGCAGCAGCGCCTTGCCGCGGTGGCCGCCTTCCTCGACCCGCGCGCGTTCGAAAATCCTGCGCACCTTGTGGCGCAGCAACGGGATATTGCGCGGAATCTCGCTGTAAGCCACCGACGTCAGCAGGCCGATGAAGCGGCGCTCGCCGACGGCCTTGCCCGCCTCGTCGTAGACCTTGACGCCGATGTAGTCGAGAAACGCCGGGCGATGCACGGTCGAGCGGGAATTGGCCTTGGTCAGGATCAGCCAGTCCTTGGAACGCGTCAGGCGCTGCATTTCGACGGTCAGCTCGATCGACTTGTTGCGGCTGTCGTCGCGGCTCAGGAGGCCGAGCCCCGTGCCCTTGATGGCATCCAGGTACGTGCGATCGCCGTGCTTGCGCAGCCGGTATTCGCGGTATCCGAGAAACGTGAAGTGATCGTCGGCGAGCCAGTCCAGCAATGCCTGGCTTTCGGTGCGCAACAGCGGGTCGACGCCCCGGGGCCCGTTAATGAGCAGGTCGCGCGTCTCGTGCATTCGCTGGCGCATCTTGCCCCAGTCGCGCACGGCGACGCGGACGTCCGTGAGCACCTTCGTGATTTCCTTTTTCAGCAACTTGAGCTGCTGCGGGTCCGTCTCGCGCGAAATGGCAAAGCGGATGAACGATTCCCTGCGGGCCTCATCGTCGCCATGGTCTGCAATGCCCTCGAGCCTGCCTTTGACGTCGCGCCGCACCGAGACGATCGGATGCACCGTGATATGGACCGACAGCTTGTGCCGGTTGATGGCAGCCGCGACGGAGTCGACGAGAAACGGCATGTCGTCGTTGACCATCTCTACGAAGGTGAATGCGGACGTGTAGCCGTGCTCCTTTTCGACGGCGTTGTAGATGCGCAGCAGCGCCTGCCCGGGACGCCGGACGGCGCCGAACTCCAGGTGGTCGATCGCGATGCGCGCCATGACCTCCTCGGAGCGTCCCTCGAGGTCCTCGTACGGCACGTTGGCGAAGTATTGGCGCAGAAACGCCCGAATGTCCTGCTTGTCGGTGAGGGTGCGTGAGGAAGCACGCGCGCCGAGTATGGCGTCGATGATGCTCTGCCTGGCATCTCCGCTACGCCGGTTCTTTCTCTTTGTCACAGCGATTGTCCCGGTGGGTACAGTCGGCCCGAAAGCGGGGATTTTAGCCTACAATGCTTGGCGACATACACCGTTTGCGCCGCCAATATGAAGAAAAGACAGCTCGAGAAATCCATTCACTCCGATCTGTCCCGTGATGACGATTACACGGGCTACCTGCAGCTCGATCGCCTGTTGTCCTCGCAGGTCCCGCTGAGCGATCCGCCGCACCATGACGAGATGCTGTTCATCATCCAGCACCAGGTGGCAGAGCTCTGGATCAAGCTCGTCATCCACGAAATCGGCGGTGCCATCCGCTACATGCGCGACGACGAGCTGCCGCAGGCCGTCAAGAACCTCGCGCGCGTCCGCCATATCCAGAGTCAGCTCTACAACCAGTGGAAGGTCCTGGACACGCTGACGCCCAGCGAATACGCCGAATTCCGTCACGTGTTCGGTCGGGCGTCAGGCTTCCAGTCGGCGCAATACCGCATTCTCGAGTTCGTGCTGGACAACAAGAACCACCGCATGATGAAGTACTACGAGCACCAGCCGGACTGGTATGGCCGGCTCGAAAACGCGCTGAATTCGCCCAGCCTGTACGACGAGTTCCTGATGTACCTCGCCCGGTTCGGAATGCCGGTGCCGTCGCGGGTACTGGACCGCGATTTCAGCCGGCTGCGCCCTGTCGACGACGAGGTCGTCGCCGTCTTGCGTTCCATCTACGAGAACCGGAGCCGGCACTGGGAGCGCTACGAGACCTGCGAGGCCCTCATGGACATCGCCAACAACTTCCAGTTCTGGCGTTTCCATCATATGAAGACCGTGGAACGCATCATCGGCCACAAGCGCGGCACGGGCGGTTCTTCGGGCGTGGGGTTCCTGAAAAAGGCGCTCGATATCGAGTTCTTCCCCGAGCTGCTCCAGGTGCGTACCGAAATAGGGACTTGAAGTCGGCCGTCAGGGTGTGCCGATCAGGCGGGCCCGGGCGAGCAGCTTCTCCATGATCGTGTTCAGCCGGTCGAGTTCCTCGGCCGTCAGTCCCTCGAGCAGGTCGCGCTCGAAGCCGAGAGCGAGCTCGGCGATCTCGTCGTGCAATTGCCTGCCGGCCTCGGAGAGATTGAGAATCGAACGGCGCTTGTCGGCGTCGGCAAACTCGCGGTCGACGCGTCCCTTTTTAATGAGTTTCGTGACGGCGCGGCTGACGGCCACCTTGTCCATCATCGTGCGCTCGGCCACCTCGACCGCGGACAGGCCCGGGAATCGGCCGAGAATGGCGATGACCCGCCATTCGGGAATCGACACCTTGAAGCGTTTGTCATAGGCGCGCGCGACGGTCGTGCTGACCGTGTTGGACAGGACGGCAAGCCGGTAAGGCATGAAGTCTTCGAGTTTCAGCGTCTGGCTCATGGCGTGAATTTATCACGCGAGGTGCGGGAGGGCGAGATACTCGACGGTCTGCATCTCGATCAGCCGGCTGACGGTACGCTCGAACTCGAAAGACAGCCGGCTGCCCGCATACAGTTCGTTTACGTCGACCGCAGCGGACAGTATGAGCTTGACGCGCCGGTCGTAGAACTCGTCGACGAGCGCGACGAATCGCCGCGCCTGGTCCTCGCGCAGACTGTCGAACTGTGGAACGCCCGAGACGATGACCGACGGATACCAGCGCGCAATCTCGATGTAGTCGTTCTGGCTTCGCGGCCCGTCGCAGAGGTCCTCGAAACGAAACCACGCGATGCCCTTGGCGCAGCGGAACGCGCGCACATCGCGTCCGTTGATGTCGAGATCGACGTCGTCGGCGATCTCGGCAGATGCAGATTCGTCGAAGAAGTAGGCGAGCCGCTCGGCGGCCTCGTTGTCGTCGGGAGCGAGATAGGTGCCGGCTTTCTGCAACAGGCGCAGCCGGTAGTCGATGCCACCGTCCATGTTGACGACGTCGGTGTGTTTTTCGAGCAGCCGGATCGCCGGCAGGAAGCGCTGGCGCTGAAGGCCGTCCCTGTACAGGTCGGCCGGTGGCGAGTTCGAGGTCGCGACCAGCGTGACGCAGCAGCGAAACAGCCCGTCGAGCAGGCGGCCGAGGATCATCGCGTCGCCGATGTCGCTGACGAAGAACTCGTCGAAGCACAGGACGCGCG
>JBFGYM010000057.1:0-11971 GCA_041587435.1 Woeseiaceae bacterium | reverse complement strand
TTCAGCCATGTACCCCGGCACTTTCGACCCCATCACGCTCGGGCACGAGGACCTCGTTCGGCGTGCCGCGCGCCTGTTCGACGAAGTCATCGTTGCCATCGCCCGCGACACCGGTGGCAAGGTGCCGATGTTCAACTTCGACGAGCGCGTCGCGATGGCCAAGGATGTACTCGCCGAGTACGACAACGTGGAGATCCGGGGCTACTCGGGACTGACGGTCGAATATGCCCGCAGGCACAAGCACGCCGTCATCATCCGCGGCCTGCGCGCGGTCTCCGACTTCGAATACGAGTTCCAGCTCGCCAACATGAACCGCGCGCTGACCGAGGACGTCGAGACCGTCTTCCTGACGCCGACCGACAAGTACACGTACATTTCGTCGACGCTGGTGCGCGAGGTCGCGACCCTGGGCGGCGACGTGTCGGGATTCGTGTCGCCGAAAGTCAGGGATGCGCTGATGCAGGAAGTCGGCCGCAGCTGATCATCTCTGGCAGCGCTTGCAGTAATACGTCGTTCGCTGGCCCTGCACGATCGCGCGGATCGACGTGTTGCAGAACCGGCAGGGCTCCCCGTCACGATCGTAAACCTCGAGTTGCTGCGCGAAATAGCCTGGTTCGCCGTCCCCGCCGTAGAAGTCGCGGAGCGTCGTGCCGCCGGCCTCGATAGCGCGCCCGAGCACGTCCCGGATTCTCATCGCCAGCCGGTCGTAGCGTGAACGCGCGATACGGCCAGCCGCGCGCTTCGGGTGGATGCCGGCCAGAAACAGCGACTCGCTGGCGTAGATGTTGCCGACCCCGACGACGACGCTTGCGTTCATGATGAACTGCTTGATGCTCACCTTGCGGCCGCGCGACCGGCGCCACAGGTAATCGCCGTCGAAGCCGTCGCCGAGGGGCTCGGGACCGAGGTCCGCGAGGCGCGGGTGGCGCAGCGGGTCGTCGCTCCAGAAGAACGAACCGAAGCGGCGCGGATCGCGAAAGCGCAGCATCTTGCCGGAGTCCAGTTCGACGTCGATGTGGTCGTGGATGCCGGCTGCCGATCCCGTGTCGACGATGAACACGCTGCCGGTCATGCCGAGGTGCAGGATGACCGTGCCGCGGTCGGTGTTGATGAGCAGGTACTTGGCGCGGCGCCCGACCGACTCGATGCGCCGGCCTGCGAGGCGCTTTTCGAGGCCGCGGCCGACCGGCCAGCGCAGACGTCTTTCGCGAACGACCAGGCGGGTGACAGTCCTGTCGACGAGCCACGGCTCGATGCCGCGGCGGCTGGTTTCGACTTCGGGCAGTTCGGGCATTACGTGATAGAATTTGTTCGGGTAGAGGCGCAAGGGTGCGGCATGAAGAAAAGATTAACAACGATAACGGTCTTGGCACTCGTCGCCGGTTGCGCGGGCACACCAGCCGACGTACAGAAGATCGACGCGCTGCAGTCGATCGGTGACGATCCCAGGATTCTCCTGATGCCGCCCGACGTGCGGTACTACCGCCTGACGGCCGGCGGCGTTCCGGAACCGAACGAGGAATGGACGTCCGCGGCGCAGGCCAATTTCTCCAGGGAGGCGAAGGGGTACGCGTCGCACATCGGGGCGGACCTGATCGAGGCGGACCGCGACAGCCTGTCCGAGGACGAGATCGTCTACGAGACCCTGCACTCCGCCGTGGGCAACGCGCTGCTGACGCACCACTACGGCATGTTCAAACTGCCCGCCAAGGCGGGCAGGTTCGACTGGTCGCTCGGACCCGGCGTTGCGCCCTTGCGCAGCCAGTACGACGCGGACTACGCCCTGTTCGTGCACTACCGCGACTACCAGGCGTCCGGCGGACGCGTCGCCTTCGCGCTGCTCGCTGCGGCGGCGGGCGTCGGCGTGCCGATGGGCGCCGAGTTCGGTTTCGCCTCGCTCGTGGACCTCGAGTCCGGGGACATCGTCTGGTTCAATCGCGTCGTGGCGGGCAGCGGCGAATTGCGCAAGGAAGACGAGGCGAGGACGGCCGTGGTCAAACTGCTCGGCACGATTCCGCGCTCGAAAGCGAAGGCGAGCGGCGATACCGAGTGACGGTGGTGGGTCGTTCGATCGTCCTGGCCGTCGCGCTGCTGGCGGCCCCGCCGGCGTTTGCGGACGCTGAAGAGCTGACGCACAGGATTCCTCCCGGTTACGAGCCCGAGGAAGCGCGCGACGAAAAAGGCCTGTGGAACGAGATGAAGGAACTCGAGCGCTCCATCGGCAAGTCCGCCCTGCTGGTCCGCGACACCGAGATGACGGTCTATATCAACGACATCGTCTGCCGCGTCGCCGCCGCCTACTGCGGCGACTTCCGTGTCTACGTCATTCGCAACTCCAACTTCAACGCCTCGATGGCGGCCACCGGCATGATGCAGATCTGGACCGGGCTGATTGTCCGCGCAAGCTCCACCGACGAGATCGCCGCGGTCGTGGGACATGAGATCGCGCACTACACCCGGCTGCACTCGCTGGAGATTTTTCGCGCCCTGCGCAGCAAGATGACGACCGGGTCGATATTCGACCTCGTCGTGACGGTTGCCACTGGCGTCGCGTCCCCGTTCGGGCAGATGACGGCGATCCTGAGTACGCTGTCGTTCAACCGCGAGCAGGAGACCGAGGCCGACCTGCTCGGTGCCAGGCTGGTCGCGAATGCCGGGTACGATCCGCACGCGTCGTACCGCGTCTGGGAGCGCGTGATCGAGGAAGAAGAGTCGGCCGAGGTCAAGCGGGAAGATCACGGCATGTTCGCGAAGACGCACCCGGCATCCCATGAAAGGGCGTCGTACCTGAAGAGCTGGGTGAGCGCGCGGTATGGCGAGCCGGACCAGGAAATCGTGGCCGACGCGGAATTCCTGCGCATCCTGAACACGTACTACAAGATGCTGATGGAAGACCAGATTGCGACGAATCGATTCGGGCGCACCGAGGCGCTGCTGGAGCGGCACGCGCGCATCGGCGTGGAGCCGAGCCTCGTCCGCTATTTCTACGGCGAGATGTTCCGGCAGCGCGGCCAGCAGGGCGACCTCGACCTGGCGATCGCCGCTTACAGGCATTCGATCGAGCTGGGCGCCCCGCCTCCCGAGGCCTATTCGAACCTCGGGTACCTGTTGTTGAAGCAGGGCAACCTGGCCGCCGCGCAGGACAGCTTCCGTGCTTACCTGGAGGCCAACCCGGAAGCCAGTGATCGAGCAATGATTGAGTTCTATCTTGAGGAAGAACAATGAGAAGACTACGTGTACTTTTTCTTGCGCCGTTTCTGCTCGCGATGACGGGATGCGTCACCGGCTATACGCTGGTGGCGAGCGGCGTCAACGCCGTTGATACGCTGTACGTCGACGCGGGCGCCGGCTGGAACAAGGCGCCCTACAATGCGTATGCGGGCGACCGCAAGAACTCGCAGAAGTGGACGCAGGACGGGTTGAACCTGAACCAGATCGTGTTCGTGCCCGCGGTCGCCGACGGCGAGTCGCTGATCGTGAGCAAGCAGAAGGACGCCGCCCTGCCGCTGTTTCGCAAGGACATGCTGCCCAACGAGATCGAGGAGCTGACGAAGTCGACCTTCGTCAAGATGTTCGGCGAAGGCAATGCCGTCGTCGAGACGATGAACCTGCGTCCGCACCGTTACGGCAACGACCGCGGCATCATGTTCGACGTCGAGGCCACCGTCAGCGAGAGCCCGAAATACAAGGGCACCGTCGGCGCGTTCGTCGCCAACGAGAAGCTGTATTTCATGTATTACCTCGGCGCAACGCCCTACTACTACGAGAAGCACGCCGAGAAGGCCGACGCGATCATCCGCAGTGCAACGCTGACGCCGCCTGCGCCGCCGGCCGCACCGGCAGCCGAGAAAAAAGAAAGCCCGCAATAAGCGGGCTTTCTTTGCAGCAGATCGGACGCGGGAGCTACTTGATCTTCGATTCCTTGTAGATCACGTGCTTGCGGATCGTCGGATCGTACTTCTTCGTTTCCAGCTTCTCGGGGTGCAGCTTCTTGTTCTTGGTCGCCGTGTAGTAGTGACCGGTGCCGGCGCTCGAAACCAGCTTGATCTTGTCGCGATTTCCTTTTGCCATGGCTCGATACTCCCGCGGTTAAACGTGTGTGCCCTGGGCGCGCAGGTCGGCAACGATCTTCTCGATGCCGTGCTTGTCGATGATGCGCAGGCCCTTGTGCGAAACGCGCAGGCGCACGAAACGCTTCTCGGATTCGAGCCAGAAGCGCTTGTTCTGCAGATTCGGCAGGAAGCGTCGGCGCGTCTTGTTGTGGGCGTGGGAAACGTTGTTGCCGCTCATCGGGCGCTTCCCGGTCACCTGGCAAACCTTGGACATGAGCTTAAGTCTCTGATTTTGTTAAAAGTTGCCCGCGACGGGCGGGCAGAGAGCGAGACTTTATACCAGCGCAGCCCTGCCAATACAAGGGCCTGTCAGAGGATCCCGCGCGACGCCAGCGACGTGGCCCGGCCATCGCCGATGATGAGGTGATCCAGCAGGCGGATATCGACCAGTTCGAGGGCCGACTTGAGGCGCCGCGTGATGCGCTCGTCGGCCTGGCTCGGCTCGGCGACGCCGCTCGGGTGATTGTGGGCCAGGATCACGGCCGCGGCATTGACCGCCAGCGCTTCCTTGACCACCTCGCGCGGGTAGACGCTGGTGCCGTCGATGGTGCCGCGGAACAGCTCGTCGAAACGCAGGACGCGATGGCGGTTGTCGAGGAACAGGCAGCAGAACAGTTCGTGCCCCAGGTGCCGCAGGCGCGCGTTGAGGAAATCCTCCGTGTCCGTGGGGCTGCGGATGACCGCCCCCGGCGGCAGCGATTCGGCATAGTAGCGGCGCGCGAGCTCGGGGAGTGTCCGCAGCGCCCGGGCCCTGGCTGCCCCGATGCCGCGGCAGCCGCGCAGCTGCGGCGCGTCCGCTTGCAGCAGGCTGCGCAGGCTGCCGAAGCGCCGCAGCAGGCGCTCGGCGACATGTGTGCCGACGATCGGCGCCAGCAGCCGGGCGTCGCTCCAGTCCTTGAGCGGGTCGTCGTCCATGGCGTCATGCTGGGTGCAGCAGGCATGTCGATACAACGAATCAATCTATTCCGAATTGCCGCTTTCGGTGCACACGCGATAAGCTCGCAGCCATGAACATCCTGCTCGGCATTACCGGCGGCATCGCGGCCTACAAGGCGCCCGACCTCGTGCGGCGCCTGAAGGAGCGCGGCGCCGACGTGCAGATCGTCATGACGGCATCCGCCGCGGAGTTCGTCACGGAAACGGCGTTGCAGGCGGTGTCGGGGCGCCCCGTGCGGTCGAACCTCTGGGACAAGGAGGCCGAACGCGCCATGAGCCACATCGAGCTGGCGCGCTGGGCCGACGTCGTGCTGATTGCGCCCGCGACGGCCGAGGTGATGGCGCGCATCGTCAGCGGCGGCGCGCCGGACCTGCTGACGACGATCTGCCTCGCGACCGAGGCGCCGCTCGCGGTGGCGCCGGCCATGAACCACGTCATGTGGAACAACCCGGCGACGCAGGCCAATCGCGAGGTGCTCGAGAAACGCGGCGTGCACATCCTCGGACCAGGCGTGGGCGCGCAGGCCTGCGGAGAAACGGGCGCCGGCCGCATGCTCGAGCCCGACGCGATCGCCACGGCCGTTTTCGACATCGGCGTGCGCCGGGGTGGCGACCGGCTTGCGGGCAAGAAGGTCGTGATCACCGCCGGGCCGACGCGCGAACCGATCGATCCTGTGCGCTACATCTCGAATCGCAGCTCCGGAAAAATGGGCTACGCGATGGCGAGCGCCGCCGCCGCGCAGGGCGCCGACGTGATCCTCGTCAGCGGCCCGGTCAACCTGCCGGAGCCGCCGGGCGTCGAGGTGCGGCACGTCGTGACCGCGCAGGAGATGTACGATGCGACGCACGCGTGCATTGCCGACGCCGACATCTTCGTTGCCGCCGCTGCGGTCGCGGACTACCGCCCGGTCGCGCCCGGCGACCAGAAGATCAAGAAGACCGCGGAGTCGATGCGCATTGACCTCGTGCGCTGTCCCGACATCCTCGCCTCGGTAGCGGCGCTCGATGGCGGCCCGTTCACGGTCGGGTTCGCGGCCGAGACGGAGAAGGTCGACGAGTACGCGCGGGCCAAGCTGACCAACAAGAAACTCGACATGATCATCGCCAACCGGGTCGGCAGCGACTGCGGCTTCGACCGCGACGAGAACGCAGTGGCCGTGTTCTGGCCGGACGGCGAGCAGCGCTTTGCAGAGGCGCCCAAGTCGCAGCTGGCCGCCAGCCTCATCGAGCTCGTCGCGGCGCGCTACCGGTCCGCACGCGCCAACAACAAGGACAACGTCGTTGCGATCCATTGAACTCAAGGTCCTCGACCCGCGGGTCGGGGACTCCATCCCGTTACCCCGCTACGCGACGAGCGGCTCGGCAGGGCTCGACATGCGGGCCTGCATCGACGAGCCGCTCACGATCGGGCCGGGCGACACGGTCCTCGTGCCGACCGGCCTCGCGATCCACGTGGCCGACCCGGGACTCGCCGCCGTGCTGCTGCCGCGCTCGGGGCTGGGCCACAAGCACGGGCTCGTGCTAGGCAACCTGACCGGCCTCATCGACTCGGACTACCAGGGACAGGTCTTCATCTCGTGCTGGAACCGGGGCAAGGCGAGCTACGAGGTGCAGCCGGGCGAGCGCATCGCACAGATGGTGTTCGTGCCCGTCGAGCAGGTGCATTTCGAGGTGGTCGAGGAGTTCGACGCCAGTGACCGCGGCGCCGGCGGATTCGGGCACTCAGGGACTGGCTGATCCGCCCGCAGAGTCGAGGCCTTTCAGCCGCTTGAAGCGCGCGATGTCGCCGTCGAATCGCTGGATGATCTGGCGCTCGTTGCTTTCGTACTTCTGCAGGTTGCGCCGGTGGCGGTCGATCGTCGCCCTGGTCTTTTGCAGGTCGTCGGCGAGGCTTTCATCGATCAGCGGTGCATTCGGGTCATCGCTGTAGGGCCGGAAACGGGCGGCGTCATTACGCAGTCCCTCGAGGCGACGCTCCAGGTTGCGCAAATAGAGTTCGGTGACTCGCGACTGCGCCTGGAACAGCTCGATGCGACGGTCACGGTGCATCTCGATCTCGTCGACCGAGAGATAGGTGGCGAGCAGCGCGCGGTCCGCGCGGACCTGCAGCTCCTGCGCGACTCGCCGCTCGTCTTCGAGTCGCTCCTGCTCTTTCTGTTCCGCCGTCTTCTTACCCTCGAGTTCCTCGACCGTGACGGCGTGTTCGTTGAGCCGCTCCTTGGGCCGGTCGGCGTACTCGGCGGGAATGCTGTCGCCGTAAAAGACGTTACCGTCCTCGTCGGTCCACTTGTAGACCTTGGACTCCTCGCGAGCCTGCGCCGTGGACGCGAGTACGGCGAGCGCCGTTATGACGATGACATTGCGCATGGCTCAACTATGCCAGTTAACTTCCTTGCCGAACCGGGACTGGTTCTCGTTATTGCAGCTTAGTCCCCTTTGGGCGCGCTGTAAAACGCCCGACTATTACCAGGCTTTTCAGGGGCTTAGGAGATGACGCCGTACTGCTTGCGATACGCGACGACGGGCTCGAGGTAGCGCTCGTACTCGCTTGATTCTTCGAGGATATCGATCAGGTCGTCGAGCTGGACGATGCTGACGACCGGGATGCCGAGCGACTGCTTCAGCTCCTGCACGGCCGAGTAGGCGCCCTGCCCGCGTTCCTGGCGGTCGAGGGAAATGACCAGGCCCGCGATGTCGGCGCCGGCCGCGGAGATGATCTGGTAGGCCTCGCGCACCGCGGTGCCGGCCGTGATGACGTCGTCGACGATCAGGATGCGTCCCGACAACGGGGCGCCGACCACGCTGCCGCCTTCGCCATGGGCCTTCGCCTCCTTGCGATTGAACGAATACGGCACGTCGATGTCGTGATGCTCGGCGAGCGCGGCGGCGGCGAGCGTCGCCAGCGGTATGCCCTTGTACGCGGGCCCGAACAGCATGTCGAAGCGCACGTCCGATTCGGCGATCGCCGCGGCGTAGTAGCGGCCGAGCTTGGCGGCCGCGTAGCCGGTGTTGAAGAGGCCGGCGTTGAAGAAGTACGGGCTGATGCGGCCCGACTTCAGCGTGAACTCACCGAAGCGAAGCACGCCGAGTTCGAGTGACAGTTCGATGAATTCCCTTTTGTAGCCACGCATCGGATACGTCTTCTGTATGATTGCCGATTCGCTGCGGAGTATGACACAGGAGACCGCTTTTGTTCCGCGTTATCAGCCTGAATGCCAACGGCATTCGGGCCGCCGCCCGCAAGGGCTTCTTCGAGTGGATGGCCGGGCAGAATGCCGACGTCGTCTGCATCCAGGAGACCAAGGCACAGGCCCATCAGCTCACCGACGGCATATTTTCGCCCGAGGGCTATCGCTGCTTTTACGAGGACGCCGAGAAAAAGGGCTACAGCGGGACAGCGATCTATACACGGCATGAACCCGGCAAGATCGTGCGCGGCTATGGTGACCCCGAGTTCGATCGCGAGGGCCGCTATCTCGAGGTACAGCTCGAAGGCATCAGCGTCGTGTCGCTGTACCTGCCGTCCGGCTCGTCGAGCGAAGAGCGCCAGGCCGCGAAGTACCGCTGCATGGAATCGTTCACCGAACACATGCACGAGCTCCGGCGCAGGCGCTCCGAGATCATCATCTGCGGCGACTGGAACATCGTGCACAAGGAAGAAGACATCACGAACTGGAAACAGAACCAGAAGAACTCCGGTTGCCTGCCGGAAGAACGCGCGTGGCTCGACAAGGTGTTCGGCGACTACGGCTGGGTGGACGCTTTCCGGACGCTCGACCAACCGCCCGACCAGTACACGTGGTGGTCGAATCGCGGCCGCGCCTGGGACAACAACGTCGGGTGGCGTATCGACTACCAGGTCGTGACCCCGGGCCTCGGGGACAAGGTGCTGCGCACGCACATCTACAAGGAGCGGCGCTTTTCCGACCACGCGCCGCTGATCATGGATTACGATTGGGCGCATGGCGGCTGATACGTCCATGGATCGCACGCGCCGGGAGACCTTCAGGGAAGCGGTCCTGAACCGGCGCATGCTGATCTGCGTGTTCACGGGATTCACGTCGGGCCTGCCGCTGTACGTGCTGTTCCAGCTGGTCCCGGGCTGGCTGCGCGTCGAGGGCGTCGGCCTGGCGGAGATCGGCTTCTTCGCACTCGTGCAGTTCCCGTACACCTGGAAATTCCTGTGGTCGCCGTTCATGGACCGCTTCACGCTGCCGTTCCTCGGGCACCGCCGCGGCTGGATGCTGGTGACCCAGGTGCTGCTGCTCGTGTCGATCGGCGTCATGGGGTTCATCAAGCCCGGCCTGAACCTCTGGGTCGTCGCCTACCTGTCTGCCGCCGTCGCGTTCTTCAGCGCCAGCCAGGACATCGTGCTCGACGCCTTCCGGCGCGAGTTGCTGCCCGACGTCGAGCTCGGGCTCGGCAACTCGATACACGTGCAGGCCTATCGCCTGTCCGGACTCGTGCCGGGTGCACTGGGACTCATCCTCGCCGACTACTTCGACTGGCACATCGTGTTCGTCATCATCGCGCTGTTCATGTTCGTCGGCATCGTGATGACGCTGGTTATCGACGAGGCGATCGCGGAACCGACGCCGCCGCAGACTTTGCGCGATGCCGTTATCGAGCCGTTCCGCGAATTCATCGGCCGTGCCGGGCTCGGGCCGGCCTTGCTCGTGCTCGCGTTCCTGTTCCTGTACAAGCTCGGTGACAACATGGCGACGGCGCTGCAGACGCCGTTTTTCATCGACGTCGGGTTCACGCTCACGCAGATTGGCGCGATTGCGAAGACGGCCGGTCTCATTGCCGCCGTCGCCGGCGGCATGATCGGCGGACTCGTGATGGTGAAGCTGCCGATCAATCGTGCCCTGTGGGCGTTCGGCGTCGTCCAGATCGTGAGCATCCTGGGCTTCGCCGTGCTGGCGGAACTGGGCGCGAATCCCTGGATGCTCGGGGTCGTCGTCGCCTTCGAGTACCTCGGCGTCGGTCTCGGCTCTGCTGCGCTGATCGCGTTCATGGCGAGAACCACGAACCCGGCCTTCGCGGCCACGCAGCTGGCGTTGTTCACGGCCCTCGCATCGGTGCCGCGGGTATTCGCCAATGCGGTGACCGGCGTCATCGTCGAATCGACCGGCTGGACGAGTTTCTTCCTGTTGTGCACGGTGCTGGCGATACCCGGCATGTTGCTGCTGTTCCGCGTGGCGCCGTGGAACGCACGATGAACGAGCAGGAAATCGCCGTCGGCCGTCTCGACGAAATCGGGGACCCGGGCTGCCGCGAATTTACGATCGGCGACGGCGACTGGCCGTTTCGCGGCTTCGTCGTGCGCAGGGGCGAGGCCGTATACGCCTACCAGAACGTCTGCGTGCACGTCGGGCATCCGCTCAACTGGACGCCGGATCGGTTCCTGACGAAAGACGGGACTGCCCTGATCTGCGCGTCACACGGCGCGACCTACGAGATCGAGACGGGCTATTGCTACGCGGGGCCCGGCAACGGGCGCAGCCTGCGCCAGGTGGATGCGTGGATCAGCGAGGGCGTCGTCTACGTGCGCGGCCCCGATTGGGCGTAGCCTACAGCTTGTCGAGGAACGCCAGCGGGTCGTGGTAGCCGTTGGGCAGTTCGATGTCGTTCTTGCCGCTGTAGTCCTCGGGGTCCATGTCGACCGAGCCCGACCAGTCCTCGGGGGCGCTGATCTCGGTCAGCAACAGGTCCGGCCAGCGCTCGATGTCCAGTTCGTCGATGGTGCCGTCGAATTGCTGGATTTCGACCGTCATGGCGTCCTCGTCGATGGCGACGACCTCGAACAGCGTCCCGTTTGGCCGGCGGAACCACTGACCGATGACGGGATACTGGATAGCCATAGCGGAAGTCCTGGTGTCTCGAATGCCTCTCTATACTACTAGTTATAGATGATGCCAGCGGGACCGCAAGGGTAAATCGTGATCAGCGCGTATTGACGAAGCGCCAGTCGAAGATACGATGACCCTTTCGCAGCCCGCGGCGCTCGAACTTGGTCCGTGGCCGGTCGAGCGGGGCGTCGCCGCCGTGTTCGCGGCCTTCGTCCAGCGTGAAGCGATCCGACCGCGAGAGCACCTCGTCGATGTGCTCGGCGTAGCCGGCCCAGTCCGTCGCCACGTTGAGCGTGCCCCCGACGACGAGCCGCTCGGCGACGAGGGCGACGAACGCGTCCTGCACGATGCGCCGCTTGTGGTGGCGCTTCTTCGGCCAGGGGTCCGGGAAGTACAGGTTGAGCCTCGACAGCGAGGCCTGCGGCACCTGTTGCCGAAGCACTTCCACGGCGTCGTGCGCGATGATGCGCAGGTTGCGGACGCCGGCTGCCTCGGCTCGCAGCAGGCAATGGCCGATGCCGGGCTCGTGCACCTCGATGCCGAGGTAATCGTGATTTGGGTTCGCCGCCGCCTGCTCGATGAGCGTCTCGCCGTTGCCGAAACCGATTTCGACGACGACGGGCGCCGCGCGACCGAACAGCGCCTCGAAGTTCAGCGGCCGAGCGTCGAACTCGACGCCGTACACGGACCACAGTTCGTCGAGTGCGCGCTGCTGCGAGCGCGTGATGCGGCCCGCCCGGCGAACGTAACTGCGAATCGTTCGTTTCCTGGTTTCGTGTTCTTTCGTCATCAATGCGACTATAATCTCGTAACACCCCGAACGCGATTGGCGCAGGCGTAAAGACGACAGTATGCTTTCCGTACAACCCGGGGGAAAACAAGAAAAGGGGGAATAACCGTGTCTGTCTTAACCAGATTCAGAACAGTGAGCGTGGCTGTCGGCAGCATTGCGACGGCCCTTGTCTTTTCGGTGCCGTCCGCGGCACTCGCACAGCAGGGTTCGGCGGGAGCGCTGCTCGAGGAAATCGTCACCGTCGCGCGCAAGCGCAGCCGGGCGGAGTCCGTGCAGGA
>JBFGYM010000056.1:0-12082 GCA_041587435.1 Woeseiaceae bacterium | reverse complement strand
CTTGCGCAGCCATTCGAACATGCCCTTGGTCAGGCCCCGGGCGCGCTGCGCCGCTTCGATCGAGCCCGGCACCGTCATGCCGTGCACCATGCTGCCGAGCACGGCGAGGTACATCGCGTAGCTGGTGTTGAAGATCTTCCACTCGGAACTGAAGCCCGGCTCGACCAGCATGTGGTGTGCACTGGCGAGTTGCAGGAACAGGATGTACATCAGGAACGCGGTGCGGCTGACTTTCTCGGACAGCGGTCGGGCCCCGAACGTGATCGCGGCGATCGCGTACCAGATCGAGACATGCGCCGAGACGTTGATCTGCTGCGACGAATGTCCCATGGCCCACCAGATCGTCTTGTACAGCAACGGGTCGATGTCGCTGACGAGCCCGAGCGACCAGAGCAGCGTCGGGATCAGGATAATGGCGCCCGAGGCGATCGTGAACACGGCGATGATCGCGGCCGTCATGGCGCCGAAAGTGACGAGCGGGATCGATCCCTCGTAGGTGCGTTCCTTGCGCGCGACGACCAGTGTGCCGAAGAACACGAAGCAGCCGATGAGCGCCCCGACGGCGAACAGGATGATGCCGAGGTAAAACCCGGGATCGGCCCTGAGCGGCACGTAGGACGTGAACATGACGCTGGAACCGCCCTGCAGCACGACCACGTTTGTAATCAACGCGCCGACGAGCATCAGGGCAAACCCTGCCCAGGCCCATTTGGGTCCGGCTATTCGGCTGTTCAACAGAACGGCCGAGGCGAAATACAGCACCGCCATCTCGAAAAAGATGATCCAGACCAGCAGGACGTCGAGACCGTGCGCCGTCAGCGCGAGATAGAACCAGTCGGCGGGCAGCAGGTGAACTTCCGGCCAGCGCGTCAGCGCCACGAGCAGCCCGAAGAGGCCGCCGATCGCGAGGAAGACCACGGCGGCCACGGCGTTGGCCTTGATCAGTTTCTCTGCGGCGAGGTCGACCTTGAGTCCCGTCGTGGGGCAGGTACGAAATTCGGAATTGTTTGCCATGTGTCTGCCCCCTACTCGACCACGTAAAGCTTGCCGACCATCAGGTGATGGCCGATGCCGCAGAACTCGTTACAGACGATGCCGTACTCGCCGGCGCGGTCCGGTTTCACGGTCACGACCATGTCGTAGCCCGGGTGCACCTGTACGTTGATATTGACGGGCTGCAGCGAGAAGCCGTGCTGCACGTCGACCGACGACAAGTGCAGGCGATAGGTCTGGTCTTTCTCGAGCTCGAGAATCGGCCACCAGTTGAACAGCCGGCCGGTCAGGTAAACGTCGCTGCCTGCCGGCGGGCGTACGACCGGAAAGCCGTTTTCCTCGCGGACCTGGTATTGCTCGATCATCGCCTGCGTCTTCTGGGCGAACCGCTCGGGCTTGATCTTGTACGCCTCGTTGGACAGGTTCTGTTCGCCCGCGCCGTGCCAGTAGATCATCATGAAGAACATCAGGAGGCCCCAGCAGAAGGCGATGATGATCCAGGCGAGCTCGACCCTGGCGATCGGTTGCTTCCACCAGATGCGTTCGGTTGGCGGTGTAATAGCCATGGTTCGGTCCCCCTGGTCAGTCCGCGATCGGAATCTGGGTGATCTCCATGATTCCCCAGATGATGTAAAGGACGGTCGGCACGGCGACGCCGAGGAAAAGCAGCAGGAACGGGTTATCCAGCAGGCGCTGCATGAACGGCACGGGCTCGTCGTCCGTCGGGCGATCGTTGGCGGTGTTGTTGTCTTCGGTCACGGTTCATCCCCCCTGGGCATTGCCGGTCAGGTGGCTAATCAATGCAAAACTCGTCAGCGCCAGCGCCAGCAGGATGCAGAAGAACACCAGTGACCGGTGCTCCAGGCGCCGCCCCGCGGCTGCTTCGACGCGCAGCAACAGCCAGTCCGAGAACAGGTACAGGATGGCTGCAACCAGCGTGAAGTAGACGATGCTCATGGACTGCCTGCTCCTGCGGCGCACATACGCTCCGCAAAGACGATCATGGAACGCCCGCAGGGGCGGTTCCATGATCTAGATCAAGAGGGGACGGTCAGTCGTAGGGCCGCAGCCGGGCCAGGCTGTGCACGAAGACGAGGCGGTCGTCGACCGTGAGGATGCCGTCGTCGGCCATGGCCCGCAGCAGCCGCGACAGCGTTTCAGGCGTAATGGAGAGCCGGGAGGCGATGATGTGTTTCGGCAGGTCGAGCCTCACGGTCGCTTCGTCGTCGTCCGTCTCGACGATATGGTCGATCAGGTAACTCGAAAGCCGGCTTCTCGCATTCTGGATAGTCAGGCGCTCGATTTCCTGGACCCGCTGGTGGAGGTGGCGGCACACGTCGCTGAGGAGGCGCATGCAGGCGTCGGAGCTGTTCTCGAGGATGCCGCGATAGGTGTTGTTGGGGATCCGGTAGACGACGCTGTCGGACAGCGCCTCGGCCGTCACCGGGAACTTCGCCTCCTGCATGAAGACGATCGCCTCGGCAAAGGTGCGGCCGTGGGCAATGACCTCGATGATCTTCTTCTGGCCGTCCGGGGAGATCACGCTCAGCTCGATCTGTCCGGACTCGACGTAATAGAACGCGAGGGCCGTGTCCCCGCGATGAAACAGGATTTCGCCCTTCTCGTAGGCCTCGACGCCGATCTCCGCGGCGAGCGCGTCGAACAGGCCTTCGTCGAGACCGGAAAACAGGTAGTGCTGGCGAATCGTCGCGTATTGCGGCGTGTCTTTCTCCATGCGGGGAAAGTCTAGCACTTCGGGGTTCAGCCTGATCATGAACGCAGTCTAGCGTCGCCGCCGCCGCGCGCATTGACCTGAATCAATTGACGATGATTCCCGGTCTCCACAGGAACCGGCCGCCGAAGGTCATGGCAACGCCGGGGCGTTGAGAGAACTCACCGCCCAACGGCGGTTCCTCGGCGTGAATGTGCAGGTGCGGTCCGCCCGTATTGCCCGATGCGCCGACTTCGCCGAGGACCTGCCCGGTCGCGACCCGGTCGCCTTCGCGGACCCTGAGCGATCCCTGGCGAAAATGCGCGAGGTACACGACTACGCCTTTGCATTCGATGGCGACGGCATTGCCGGCGGGCGTCACGGGGTCGCGGCCGATCGCATCGACGATGCCGTCACGCGACCAGGCGACGTCACCGGCGCAGGGGCTCAGCACGGGTTTGCCCCAGATCTCCCAGTCGCGCGCATCAAAAGCGTCGAGCGAACGGCGCCCGAGACCGGCACGGTTGATCATCGTGACGTCGACCGCGTAGGCCTGGGCCGGCGAGCCGAGGTGCGACGACTGCAGGGGCGGACCGGAGCCGCCCTGCACGATCGCGAACAGGCCGCCTTCGAGCGGGAACGCGAGTTCGACGGTACGCTCCGGGGCGCGCATGCTGCGTAGCGCCGCGACGTCGTGATAGAGGAACCAGGCCGCCATGCCGAACAGGCCACCGCAGACGAGACTCGTCGCAAGGCCGGGGTACGCCCAGCTGCCCGCGAGCAGGCGCTGCAGCCCGGCGGCGACCGCCCAGATCATGAACGCGAGGACGATGGCCGCCGACCAGTAGCTGTACCCGGTCCACGCACCGGTCAACAGCGCGTAGAGCGCACCGAGCCAGGCAAACGACAACAGGGACAGCGTCGTCCAGTTGCTGCGCCATTGCCCGACGACAACCAGCGAGCACAGCGCGACCGGCAGGCAGGCCGCAAGGAGCCACCCGCCGAGCAGCGCGAGGCCGGAGCCGCTCATCCCGTGCCGGGCATCGCCGGGTTGAACGTGTAATGCAGCACGATGCCGATGAAAATCACCATGCCGATGTAATGATTGTTGAGGAAGGCGCGGAAACAGCCGGCCGGTTGCCGGTCGCGCGCCAGCCACAGGTGCCAGGCCATCAACGCGCCCGCCACGAGCACCGAGAGGTAGTACCACGTGCCGAGGCCCGCGCGGTAACCGACGAGCACGAGCGCGATGAGCATCGCGATTTGCAGGCCGGCAATGACGAACAGGTCGACTTCGCCGAACAGGACTGCCGTGGACTTGATGCCGATCTTCTTGTCGTCCTCGCGATCGACCATGGCGTAGAACGTGTCGTAGATGACGGCCCAGACGAGCGCCGTGCCGAATACAAGCCAGGCGAGTTCGGGCGTCTCCCCGGTCTGCGCGGCGAACGCCATCGGGCAGGCCCAGCCGAACGCGGCACCGAGCACGAACTGCGGAATCGACACGTAACGCTTGATGAACGGGTACGCGACGGTCAGGCTGGCCGCGACCACGGCCAGCAGCTGCGCCTGCTCGTTGAGCATCGACGCAAGGCCCACCGCGATCAGCGCCAGCGCGGCAAACAGCACGAGCGCCTCGAACGGCGCGACCGCACCGGTTGCCAGCGGCCGCATGCGTGTGCGTTCCACGTAGGGGTCGATCTTGCGGTCGACGAAGTCGTTGAGCACGCAGCCGGCCGAGCGCATGATGAACACGCCGGCCATGAAGACGACGAACAGGCCCTGGTCCGGGGTGCCCTCGCCCGCCAGCCACAGCGCCCATAACGTCGGCCACATGAGCAGCCAGATGCCGATCGGCCTGTCGACGCGCATCAGCTTGCCGTAATTGCGCAGCTGGCTGACGATCTCCGGCGCAAACGTCGCGAAGGCGGAAGTCTTCATGGCGGGGATTCTACACTTTGCCGTAGCGACCGGCATCGCCGAGCCAGCGCCGCACGATGGCGTCGGCGCGCTGCGGTGACGAGCGGCGCAGCTCCTCCGCAACGGTCTGTACCTCGGGCATGAGCGCGGCGTCGCGCAGGAGGTTCGCGACACGGTAATCGGGCAGTCCCGTCTGCCGCGTGCCCAGCAGCTCGCCCGGGCCGCGCAGCTCGAGGTCACGCTGCGCGACGACGAATCCGTCGTTGGTGTCGCGCAGGACGGCCAGGCGTTCCTTGGCGATGGGGCCGAGCGGGCCCTTGTAGAGCAGCACGCAGTGGCTGCGCACCGCGCCGCGCCCGACACGGCCGCGCAACTGGTGCAGCTGCGACAGGCCCATGCGCTCGGCGTTCTCGACGATCATCAGGCTCGCGTTCGGGACGTCGACGCCGACCTCGATCACGGTCGTGGCGACGAGCACCTGGATGAGCCCCTCCTTGAACGCGCGCATGCCCCTGTCCTTCTCGGCCGGCCGCATGCGGCCGTGCACGAGGCCGACGCGCAATTCGGGCAGCGCCTCGACGAGCATTTCGTAGGCCTTCTCCGCCGCCTGGTAGTCGAGCGCGTCGGACTCCTCGATCAGCGGACATACCCAGTAAGCCTGCTGCCCGGCGCCGACGGCGCCGCGTACGCGTTCGACGATCTCGCCGCGCCGCGTCTCGGGAACGGCGACGGTCGTCACTGGCCGGCGACCCGGCGGCAGTTCGTCGATCACCGACGTGTCGAGATCGGCATACGCCGCCATGGCCAGCGTGCGCGGAATCGGCGTCGCCGTCATGACGAGCTGGTGCGGAATGATCCCGGCGCCGCTGCCCTTGTCGCGCAGCGCCATGCGCTGGTGCACGCCGAAACGGTGTTGCTCGTCGATCACGACGAGCGCGAGAGCATCGAACTCGACGCCTTCCTGGAACAGTGCATGCGTGCCGACGACGAGTTGCGCGCTGCCGTCGGCGATCGCCTGCAGGGTGTCGCGGCGCGCGGCCGCCTTCTGGCTGCCGCTGAGCCAGGCGGGCTCGATACCGAGCGGCCGGAACCAGTCGGAAAAACTCCGCCAGTGCTGTTCGGCGAGAATCTCCGTCGGCGCCATGATCGCTGCCTGCACGCCGCTCGCAATCGCGGCAAGACAGGCAATCGCCGCGACGACGGTCTTGCCGGAACCCACGTCTCCCTGTATCAGGCGCATCATCGGGTGTGGCCGCGCAAGATCCGACCGGATGTCGTCGACGACGCGCACCTGCGCACGCGTCAGCTCGAACGGCAGGCTCGCGATGAAGGCATCGATGCGCCCGCGGCCGCCGGTTAGCGGCCGGGCGTCCTCGGTCTCCGCGAGCGCGCGCAGGCGGCGCAGGCTCAGGTAGTGTGCGAGCAGTTCCTCGAAGGCGAGGCGCTGCTGGCACGGGTGGCGGCCCTGGGTCAGCTCGTCGACGGCGGCGTCGGGCGGCGGGCGGTGCAGGTAGCGAATGGCATCGGCCAGCGACGGCATGCCGAGCTTGGCGGTGATCGTCGCGGGCAGCAACTCGGCGGGCGGCTCCCGGTCCATGGCCAGCAGCGCCTGGTCCGTCAGGTAGCGCAGGCGGCCCTGCTGGACGCCCTCGGTCGCCGGGTAGATCGGCGTCAGCGAGTCGTTCATCGCTGCATCCTGGCCCTTGCGCAGCACGCGGTATTCGGGGTGGATCATCTCGAACCCGGACGGCGCGCGCCGCACCTCGCCGAAGCATGTGACGTGCACGCCGGCGGCGAACTGTGCCTGCTGCTGGCGCGAGAAATGGAAAAAACGCAGCGTCAGCTGCCCGCTGCCGTCGCCGATGCGCACGAGCAGGTTGCGGCGCCCGCGGAAGGCGACTTCCGACAGCAACACCTCGCCCGTGACGAGGCAACGCGCCCCGGCGGCGAGCGCCCCGATGCGCACGAGCTGCGTGCGGTCTTCGTAGCGCAGCGGCAGCAGGAACAGCAGGTCCTCGATGCGGTGGACACCGAGCTTGCCGAGCTTTGCCGCGAGCGCCGGACCGACGCCTTTGAGGCTGGTCAGGTCGTCAGAGAGCAAGGATCGCGTCAGCTTCGACGTCGACACCCTTCGGCAGCGCCGCGACCTGCACGGCGGCTCGTGCCGGATAGGGCTCGCTGCAGTACTCGGCCATGACTTCGTTGACGGCTGCGAAATTGTCGAGGTCGGTCAGGTAGATCGTCAGCTTGACGGCATCGTCGAGCGTGCCCCCGGCGGCGGCGGCGACGGCCTTGAGGTTGTCGAAGACCTGCCGGGCGCGCGCACGGAAGTCGCCCGCGGCGATGTCCATCGTGGCCGGCACGAGTGGAATCTGGCCGGAGAGAAACACGAACTGGCCGACCCTGACGGCCTGCGAATAGGTGCCGACTGCTGCCGGCGCATTGTCGGAATGTATGGTCTGCTTGGACATCGGTGCTTCCGTGTTGAAGGGATTCCGGATCAGGCGCAATCGCGCGACACGCGCATGACGTTGGGCATCTTGCGGACGCTGCGCATGATCTTTGCAAGATGGATGCGGTCGTGGACCTGCAGCAGGAACGTCAGCACGGAGACGTCCTCGTGCCGCGAGATGACTTCGACCTGCTCGATGTTCGAACCGTTGTCGGCGATCGTCGCGGCGACTTCGGCCAGCACGCCCGTGCGATTACGCGTTTCGCACTGGATCTGGCAGTGAAAGTCGCGCTCGATGTTCTTTTCCCAGCTGACGGCGATCCATTTCTCGGGTTGCTTGCGGAAGTTCGACAGGTTGCCGCACTGATTGCGGTGGATAACGACGCCGCGGCCGGCCGTCAGGTAACCCATCACGGCGTCGCCGGGCAGCGGGTAGCAGCACTTGGCGTAACTCACGACCATGCCCTCGGTGCCCGCAATCACGAGGCTGGCAACCTGCTCGGGCGGCGCCTCGCCGTCCTTGTGGCCGAGCAGCAGCCGCGCCGTCAGCGGTGCGAGGCGCTGGCCGAGGCCCAGCTGCTCGAAAAGCTGGTCGGCGGTGTTGAGGCCGAGCTCTTTGAGCGCTTCCGCCATGCGGACCTTGCCGATCTTGCGCAACGACGAGCCGAGGTCCTTGAGCGACTTGTCGAGCAGGCGCCGGCCGAGATCGACCGACTCGGTCGAGCGCATGTTCTTCATGTGCTGGCGAATCGCGGTTCGTGCCTTGGCCGACCGCACGAACGTCAGCCAGTTCGGGTTCGGCTTCGCGCCGCGCGCCGTGATGATCTCGACCGTCTGCCCGTTCTGCAACGGCGTCCGCAGCGGCACGAGCTGCCGGTTGATTTTCGCCGCGACGGTGCGGTCGCCGACGTCGGTGTGCACGGCGTAGGCGAAGTCGACCGTCGTCGAGCCCTTGGGGAGCGGCTTGATGTCGCCCTTCGGCGTAAACACGTAGATCTTGTCGGGGAACAGGTCCACCTTGACGCTTTCGAGGAACTCCTCGGAGGTCCCGGAGCGCTGCAGCTCGGCGAGGTTGGCGAGCCATTCGCGGGCGCGGCGCTGTGGCGTTCCGTCGGATTTTTCGTCCGCCTTGTAGATCCAGTGCGCCGCGACGCCGGACTCCGCGACACGGTCCATGTTGCGGGTGCGAATCTGCACCTCGAGCGGCAGGCCTTTCGGCCCGAACAGGGTCGTGTGCAGGGACTGGTAGCCGTTGATGCGTGGAATCGCGATGTAGTCCTTGAAGCGTCCCGGCATCGGCTTGTAGAGCTGGTGCACGAGGCCGAGCGTCTGGTAACAGGTGCTCACGTCCTCGACGATGATGCGGAAGCCGTACACGTCGACGACGTCCGACAGCACCCGCTTCTTCTCGGCCATCTTCTTGTAGATGCTGTAGAGGTGCTTCTCGCGGCCGATGATCTCGCCCTCGATGCCGTCTTCGTCCATGGCTTTGGCGAACTGGTCGGAGATGCGCTTGACGATCTGTTTCTGGCTGCCCTTGCTCTTCCTCAGGGCGTTCTCGAGAACCTTGTAGCGGTACGGATGCAGGTGCATGAAGCCGAGGTCCTCGAGTTGCACCTTGAGGCGGTTGATGCCGAGGCGGTTCGCAATCGGCGCATAGATGTCGAGCGTCTCACGGGCGATACGCTTGCGTTTCTTCGTCGGCATGGCGTCGAGCGTCGCCATGTTGTGCAGGCGGTCCGCGAGCTTCACGAGGATGACGCGAATATCCTCGATCATCGCGAGCATCATCTTGCGGAAGCTCTCTGCCTGCGCCTCGGCGCGGCTGCGAAACTGGATCTGGTCGAGTTTGCTGACGCCGTCGACGATCAGCGCGACGTCTTCGCCGAACTGTTCACTGACCTGTTCGAGCGTGGCCTTCGTGTCCTCGACGACGTCGTGCAGGATCGCGGCACAGATTGCCTCGGCATCGAGGTGCATTTCCGCGAGTTCCTGCGCCACGGCAACCGGATGAGTGATGTAGGGTTCGCCGGACTTGCGCGTCTGGCCCTTGTGCGCCGCTGCGCCGAATTCGTAGGCCTTGACGACCGTCGCGACCTGGTCGGCGGGCAGGTAGGTTTCGAGCGTCTCGACCAGCCGCCGCAAGCCGTGATCCCGGCGCGATGCGCCGGGCAGGCGGGCAAGAATCGATGACGCGTAGTTCATGGCCCCATCTTAACGGGGCGACGCGGTACGGGGAACGCTGGCGGCGGCTAATCGCCGATCGAAATACCGCGGACCGGCAGGATGTCGTCGGTCGCCTCGGGCTGCATCAGGTCGTCCGCCGCCGGCTGCTCGATTTCCTCGAGGATCGAGGGCGAAACCAGCCCTTCGGCGATCTCCCTGAGCGCCAGCACGGTCGGCTTGTCGTTCTCGAGCTCCACCATCGGGTCGGCGCCGTGCGCAATGCGGCGCGCGCGCTTGGCGGCGACGAGCACCATTTCGAAGATGTTGTCGATGTTCTCGAGGCAGTCCTCGACGGTTATGCGTGCCATGAATTCTCTTCCGCTGCTTAGGGTGACAGTCACCATAACTCCACAGGCGTTGCAGGACGCCGCAAGGAGCGGTCTGGACGGTTATGGTGACTGTCACCGCCCGTCAGGGCGAGCGTATATAACGAAATGTTATTACGTCAGCCGACGATGCGGGCGACCGTGCGGCGCAGCGCGACGTTTGCCGTGGCGTGGGCCTCACCGTCGCCGTCGAGCACGGCCTCGAGGTCGGCAATCGCCTGGTTCAGGTCGTCGTTGATGATGACGTAATCGAACTCGTCCCAGTGCGCCATGTCCGACAGGGCGTCGCGCAGGCGGCGCTCGATCACCTCGGGCGCGTCGGTGCGGCGGTCCCGCAGTCGCCGCTCGAGTTCTTCGACGGACGGCGGCAGGATGAAAATCGTAACGCACTCGGGCATCGATGCGCGCACCTGCCGGGCGCCCTGCCAGTCGATCTCGAGGATCACGTCGTGCCCCTCCGCCAGGTGGCGTTCGACCTGGCTGCGGCTCGTCGCGTAGTAGTTGTCGAACACCTCGGCGTATTCGAGCAGCTCCCCGGCCTCGCGCAGGCGCGCAAACTTCTCCTTGTCGACGAACAGGTAGTCGACGCCGTCCGCCTCGTTTCTGCGCGGCTTGCGCGTCGTGTAGGAAATCGAGAACCGCAGCCGTTCCTGGTGCCTGGTCACCACCGCGTGAACGAGTGTCGTCTTGCCGGCGCCCGACGGCGCGGCAAACACGAACAGTCTTCCTTTTTCGGCGCGTGCCTCCATCACTCGACGTTCTGAATCTGCTCCCGCATCTGCTCGACCAGGACCTTCAGGCCGACCGCCGCGTTCGTGGTCTCGGTGTCCGCGGATTTGGACGCCAGTGTGTTGGCCTCGCGATTGAGTTCCTGCATCAGGAAGTCGAGCCGCCGCCCGACCGGTTTCTTCGATGACAACGCCTTGCGAATTTCGACAAGATGGCTCTCGAGGCGGTCGAGCTCTTCGTCGACGTCGAGTTTCGTCGCGATCAGGGCGAGTTCGACCTCCAGCCGTGCCGGGTCAGCCTCCACATCGAGTGCATCGATGCGTTCTTTCTGTTTCGCTCGTGTCGCCGCCAGCACGTCCGGCATGCGCTTGCGCACCGTCGCAGCAATCGCCGCGATGTCGGCACAACGTGTCTCGAGCATCGCGGTGATGCGTTCGCCTTCGCTCGCGCGCATCGTACGAATGGCCGCTAGCGTCTTGTCGAACAAGGCACTCGCCTCGGCGAACAGCGGCTCGATCTCGAGCTCGGACTGCTTGACGACACCGGGCCAGCGCAGCACCTCGATCGGGTTGACGGCGGCGACGTTCGGCAGCTTGGCCGTGATGTCGGAGATGCGGTGGCCGATCAGCTCGACGAAATCGGTGTCGACCAGCAGCTCGGTGTCCTCGTCGAAGGCACGGCGGAAGTACAGCGCGCATTCGACCTTGCCGCGACCGAGGGAGCCGCCGGCCTGTTGCCGGAATGCCTGTTCCTTCGGACGCAGGTCCTCCGGCAACTTGAACTGGATGTCGAGGTAGCGGTGGTTGACCGCGCGGATTTCCCAGGTCAGTGTGCCGATCGCGGTTTCGACCGTCTCTCGCGCGAAGCCTGTCATACTGTGTAACATCTGCCGCCTGCGTCACGTTTTTCGAAGGTCCGACATTCTAAGCTGTCGCCGCAGCCGATAGCCACCTGACGTTACATGCAAATCGAATACGCCAAAGTTTCCGCACTCGGTGACCGCCAGGACAACCAGGATCGCGCCGCGGTCGTCGTTTCCGAGGAGGCGGCGCTGATGCTCGTGTTCGACGGCATGGGCGGGCACTCGGACGGCGCGCGGGCGGCCGAGACCGGGCTCAAGGTCGTGCAGGACCTGTTCATGGCGGCAAAGCAGCCGATCTTCGATCCGCAGGGCTTTCTCTACATGGCGTTGTCGACGGCGCACGACAAGGTCGTCGCGCTCGGCGCCGACGTCGCGGTCGATTTCCGGCCGCGCGCGACCTGTGCCGTGTGTCTTGTGCAGGAAGGCGGCGCATTCTGGGCGCACATCGGGGACAGCCGCATCTACCAGGTGCGTGACGGCCGCGTGCTGACGCGCTCGCGCGACCACAGCCACGTCGAGGTGCTGATCCAGGAGGGCGCCATCTCCGAAGAGGAGGCGCAGGACCACCCGATGCGCAATTTCGTGGAATGCTGCATCGGCGGCGATGCGCCGGTGCCGGACATGAGCGTCGCGGGCATGAAGAAGCTGCGGCCCGGCGACGTGCTGCTGGCCTGCTCGGACGGCCTGTGGTCGGGTCTCGGCGACAACGACATGGCCGAAATCGGCGCACCCGGCGAAAACAGCCTCGTCGAAAACCTCAAGCGCCTCAGCATGAAGGCGTTGAACGTCAACTCTCCCTACAGCGACAATACGACCGGAACCGCGCTACGCTGGCTCGGGTAGCTGAATACGGGGTGGGGGCG
>JBFGYM010000055.1:0-12179 GCA_041587435.1 Woeseiaceae bacterium | reverse complement strand
GTCGTGGCCCGCAAGCTGCGGACGCTGACCCACGTCGTCCTGACCTAAATCCGGCTCGGCCAGAAAGCGACGACGCTGTCGGGCGGCGAGGCGCAGCGCGTCAAGCTGGCCAAGGAACTCTCAAAGCGCGACACGGGCACCACGCTCTACATCCTCGACGAGCCGACGACGGGCCTGCACTTCCACGACATCGAACAACTGCTCGGCGTATTGCATCGCCTGCGCGACCACGGCAACACGGTCGTGGTCATCGAGCACAACCTCGATGTTATAAAAACAGCCGACTGGATCATCGACCTCGGTCCCGAGGGCGGCGACGGCGGCGGCCGCATCATCGCCGCCGGCACGCCCGAGGACGTCGCCGCGACCAAGGGCTCGTTCACGGGCGAGTTTCTGAAGGCCATGCTCCCCCGCCGTGCCCGCGCCGCGAGGAAAGCAGCGACCTAGGCAGCGCGCAGCCGAATCGCCGGTCGTGCAGCCTTAGCCGCGGCCCGTTGGCCGGAAATCCGGTCGGTCCGCCACGTCAGAAACGGTCGATGACCGTGACGCCGGTGGCGGCGAATTTGTTCATTTCCGGAAGCTCGACCAGGGCGTCCTCGAGGCTGATCGTCTTGCCGATGAGCCGGTCGGGCCTCAGCGTACCGGCCCGGATCATGGCGAGAAGCTCGGGGTAACGGTGGGCCTGGATGCCGTGTGATCCGAGGATCTCCAGTTCTTCCGCGATGACACGATCCATCGGCAGTGCCGGTCGGCGATCGGCACCCGCCATCAGTCCCACCTGGATGTGCTTGCCTCGTTTGCGCAGCGAGCCGATCGAGTTTGCGCAAGTCACGGTGCTGCCGAGCGCGTCAATGGACACGTGCGCCCCGCCGCCCGTGATGTCCCTGATGCTGTCGACTACGGAGGCCGCCCTGGTCGCGTTGACCTGCGCCAGCGCGCCGACGCGCCCGGCGAGATCCAGTTTGCTGTCGTCGATGTCCACCGCGACCACGCGCGCGTCCAAAGCGCTCGCGATCATGACGGCGGAAAGGCCGACGCCGCCGCAGCCGTGGACGGCGACCCACTGCCCGGCCGTTACCTGCGCCTGGTCGACCACCGCGCGGAATGACGTGACGAAGCGGCAGCCGAGGCTGGCCGCGGTGACGAAATCGAGTTCGTCCGGCAGCCGCACCAGGTTCACGTCCGCATAGTCAACGGCGACGTACTCGGCGAACGACCCCCAGTGCGTAAAGCCCGGCTGAAACTGGTGGTCACAGACCTGGTGGTTGCCGGACCTGCATTGCCGGCAGGCGCCGCAGCCGCAGACGAAAGGCAGCGTGACGCGATCTCCTTTCTGCCAGTGGGTGACGTCGCCGCCGACCGCCGCGACGACCCCGGCAAGCTCATGGCCCGGCACATGCGGCAGGCGGATATCGGGATCGTGCCCCATCCAGCCGTGCCAGTCGCTGCGGCACAGCCCGGTTGCCCTGACGGCGATGACGACGCCGCCGGCCGGCGGCTCGGGGTCGGGCAGTTCCTCGATGCTGAGGGCTTCCCCGAAAGCGCGGTAGATCGCCGCTTTCACTGTTCCGTTCCCGCAAACGTGCCCGAGCGCAGAAATCCGACCGTCAACTCGATCGTCCGGCGCATGCGCATCATGAACGCGTGCGAGTGCTCGACGACGACGAAATCCGTCATCCCCTCGAGCTTCGTGTCCTCGACCGAGACGCGGCCGTCATCGGGATCGTCGAGCACCGCGGATGTGATCGGATCGATCGTGCGATTGCCGGCGATCACGCCGAGTTCGAAATCCGCGGGCCCGAGCCGCAGCGGAACACTGTCGTCGCCCTTGCCGAGTTGCCGCCCCGCCGGGCCGTTCAGCCAGTCGAAGCCCGGCACCTCGGCCAGCTCGTCGACGGCGGCACTGCCCTGGTTGGGCGGCCCCAGCATGACCACGCGACCGAGCTCGCCGATATCGTGCTCGCTGAGATACTGGCGCAGAAGGATGCCGCCGAGCGAGTGCGTCACGAAGTGGATGCGCTCGACGCCCTCGAGCGCACGGCACCCGGCGAGACCCTCCGGCACCGCCATCTCGGCCAGCTCCTCCACCGTGTGGTCGCGCGACGGGTAGTCGACGTTGACCGTCGAGTACCCCTCGGCCTGCAGCGCGCGCTCCATGCGATTCATCGACATCGACGAACGCGCCAGGCCGTGGAGCAACACGACGCACTCGCCGGCAGCAGCGACGCCGCTGCAGCACATCAGGAGTGCCGTTGCGAGGTACCGGTGCATGGACGCTCAGGCCGTGCCGACGAATCCGCGGTCGCGGAGCTGCCTGTCGTGGAGCCTGCCGAGCAGCAGCAATGCGAGCACGGCCCCGAACAGGGCCCAGCCCATGTCCGATTGCGTGTCCCAGACGTAACCCTGCGTGCCGAGGAAGGAGTCGGCGGCTTCGTCGGAGATCAGCGCGACCCACCATTCGATGAGCTCGTAGAACGCGCTCAGGCCGAGACAGAAGCTGACGATGAAAAAATCCCGCCAGCGCGTCGAGTTGAACACGCGAAGACGGATCATCAGTTCGCGCGCGATGATGGCCGGTATGAAACCCTGCGCGAAGTGGCCGAGCTTGTCGTAGTTGTTGCGCGTGCCGTCGGTGATTTGGCGAAACCACTCTCCCACCGGGACCTCGGCATACGTGTAATGCCCGCCGATCATCAGGATGACGCAGTGCACCAGGACCAGGACGTAGGTCAGCGTCGTCAGCGGGAAGCGCTCGCGGGTCACCCAGAGGATGATGCCGCCGGCGACGGCCGGCGCCACCTCGAGACACCAGATCACGTAATCCTTCGGGCCGATGCCCGACCAGGCGAGCACGCCGAGGAAGACGGCGATCCACAAGGCCCTCACGCCGTCTCCTTCGCTTCGTGGCGGCTGCGCCAGTACCCGTCACGGCTGAAGCACCCCCAGACCCAGGGCAGCCAGCGCACGAGCGCGAAGCTCAGCCACAGCGCCCACGCGAGGATCAGCGCCTTGTAAATCCAGAGCGAAACGGTGAACGCCGACGCTGTCGGCAGCGCCGCATCGCTGCGGTCCGCGAACCAGCCGAGTTCCGTCCCCCACGAATTGTGTCCGGTCACGTGCATGTCGGGCGTGCCGAGCAGCCCCTGCGGCAGGCTCGTCAGGATCGACAGCAAGGTGATCACCGTGAGGCCGCCGATCACGACTTGCACGAGGTTGAAACGCCACCAGTCGAGTCCGGCGACGCCGAGCCTGTCGCGCAGCCCGCAGGCAAACAGCCAGGCGGCGACGACCGCGAGGACCGGCCAGTTGAAGGTACTGAAGCCGAGTCCGAGCAACAGCCAGTGGCGCGTGCGCAGCGGCGACAGGCCGATGCGCCCGAGAATCAGCGCAAACAGCACGAGCGCGGCCAGCTCGGGCCAGTAGAGCACGGCGGGACCGAGTTGCGGGCCCGTCGTGCCGAGCAGCCAGCGGTCGTCGGGGCGCGACATCGAGATCTCGATGTTGCTGGCCGGCGCGCCGAGGTCCACGACGGGCGTCGTCGTTCGAAAGCCCATGGATTCGGGTGTGCGCCAGGCGATACTGATGACGTGCTCGCCCGGCAGGATCGGTACCGTGATGGTATCGCCGTCGGCCCGCAGCGTCTGCGGCCGCCCGTCGATACTCACTGCCGTCACCTCGACGTCCTGTGGCAGCCGGATGGCGTGCTGGGCGCCTCGCGTACTGCGGTACCGCAGGTTCAGGTTCACGTCGCTGCTGCGATTGCCGTAATCGACATCCAGCGTTACCGAGTCGAATGCCAGCGTCGAACCGGCACTGGCCTCGGGTCGCAGGACGCCGATCTCGAGCGCCTCGCCCGCGCGCGGGTCGAACTCGGCGATACGCACGGCATCGACGCGCTCGCCCGTATTGCTTTCCGGGATGCCGGAAAACGTCGCATTCCAGATCCGTCCCACGCCGACTCGCCACCGTTCTTTCCAGGGCGCATCCTGCGGCGCGCGCAGGACCAGCGGCGACTGCTGCGGCAGGTTCGACGCCCAGCGCACGACGCGCTGCTGCGGCCCCATGCTCACGATGGCGCGTCCGTCGACTACACGAACGTCGCCGCTGACGATGGTCTCGCCATCCAGCAGCGGCACCTCGAGCGTCATGGCGCCCACGTCGGGAGCCACGCGAATCACGCTCGTCTCGGCCCGCCAGTCGAGGTCCAGGCCGATGAACCGCTCGACCTGTGCGAAAGCCGGGAAACGGCTCGCCTCCCAGCGGGCCTCCTCGCCGCGGCCGTCCGACTGCAATCGCGACAGCTGCAGCGATCCCGACACGAGGCGCCGGTCCTTGACGCCCGCAACCGCCCAGCCGTCGCTGGTCACGGTGACCACGCGCGCCGGCGTCGGGAACGGTATTTCGAGGCTGTCGGTCTCAGGAATGGCGCCACGCAACGTCACGTCGTGGCGGCCGGGCGCAACACGCAGCCACCACGTGCCGTCGCGCAACCGGATAATCCTCGCATTCTCGGCGCCGTCGACCGAGACGGCCGTCGGGCGCCAGCCGCGCAGCGATCCCGGCAGCGGAATTGCGACGTCCTCGATCGCATGCACGCGCAAGCCCATGCCGATGGAGTTGGCCCGGATCTCGATGTCGGCTGCGGCAATCTCGGCGCAACGCGGCACGCAGTCGGGCGGCTCGAGCAGGCGCCGTTCGAGCTCCTCGAGGAGCGCCGGGTCCGGCGTCTGCGCGCCGACCGACGGGCTCGCGAGCAACAACGGGGCGCACAGCACGGCTGCCAGCAGGCCGGCGGTCGTGCCGCGCCCGAGCGCCATTCCGCCCGGCAGCGTCCAGCGGCGCCCGGCCATTTCCGCCGCGATGATCGCCGCGAACAACAGCATCAGCGCAACTTCGACGAAGCGCAGCCCGCTGACGAGCCAGCGCGGCATGATGACGAGGCGCATGGTCTGCTCCGCGTCCACGGGACCGCTCCAGCGCAGCGTGTAGGTGTTCCAGCGCCAGGACGGGATGCCGGTGCCGGCCTGGACGATCGCATTCGGCGCGTATCGCGAAAACGCCTGCGCGACACGGCTGCCCGTTACGACGATCTCCGCGGGCGCGTCGGCCTCGGTCGGCAGTGACTGCACCATCGATTCGGCCTTGCGTGCGACACGGCCGGGTTCGGCGGTCGCCGGCGACGTCGGGTACATGGCGTCCTCCGCTTCGACGAAATCGTACAGGCCGTACTGGTTGTACTGCGGCTCGAGTTGCGGGTAAATCGCGATACGCAACTGGTTCGCGACGAACGGCACGAGGGCGATAACCAGCGCGGCGGCGCTCAGCAACTGGTACCCGCGAACGATGCGGTAGAGGCGGCCTTCCGGCGCGACCCGCAACAGCGCCACGGCCGCGAGCAGATTGAGCCACAGCCATGTCGGCGCCATGAGTTCATGGAAACTCAATACCAGCGCAAGCAATGCGATGACGCCCGCCGTCGGGTTAAACAGCCGCCACACGGCGATCGTGATGATCAACAGCAGGAAGAAGTCCAGCAGCTGCCATTGCGACACCCAGCTGCCGAAGGCGTCGTCCACGCCCGGCGCCGTGAGCAGCTTGTGGCCCGGCGGCAGGTTCAGCCGCGCAGCGACTTTCGCAAAGCGTGCATCCCAGCCGGTGGCCGGCATCGTGCCGCGCGTTTCACTGCGACCCAGCGCATCGACGTCGACGTCGGTCATGCGCACCTCGATGCCGGTCTGTCCGTCCCGCTCGCCGGACGTGATCAGCAGGCTGTCGCCGGCCTCACGCGCCGACAGCAGCGCATAGGGCCCGGCCATGTCCAGCCGCCAGCCCGTTCGCATTTCACCGCCGATCGAATCCTCGACGACGAACCCGGCGCCGTCGAAATCCAGCCACATCGTGCGATCGAGCGTCAGTTCGTTGCTGGCCGACACGACACCGCGACTGCGCTCGTCGATCGACAGGGCCGCACCCTGCTCGACCCGAAACGCCGGGTAAGTACGCCAGTTCGCCGGCACCTCGACCTGGGCCGGGTCGACGGGCGGCAGCCCCTCGGGCGCCGTCACGCGCAATCGGTCGTTCGACTGGTAGCTCCAGATCTCGGTGGCGGGCATGTTCGTGCCGCCGACGCGCGCCGGAATCGCGTTCATTACGCCGGGTCCGCGTGCGTTGACGTGCACGATCCAGCGCCCCGGCCGGACCTGAAGGCGCAGGTTGCCGTCGGCTTCGAGCCTTGCCGGGAGCTGGCTTTGCAGGTGCAGGGGCACGAACCCGTCCGGCAATACCGGGCCGAACACTTCCTCGCGCACGCTGCCCGAGACGTCGATCTGCAACTGCGTGACAAGACGCACGGGCACGTCGTCCGAGACGAGCCGGTAGACCGTCGTGCGCACGGCGTCGGCGGCCCGGGTTTCGCTGCGTCGCTCGCCCAGGAACAGACCGTTGCCGTTCATCTCGGGGTGAGAGATGCTGCGGCCGTCGACAAGCAGCGCGATCAGCCCGGTCTGTGGCGGCACCGCAAGGACACCCGGGCGCTCGTCCCAGGCGAAGCGACCGGTGACCGTGTATTCGCCCGGCTCGAGACGCACGCCCGGCAGGTTGTCGCGCGCAACCACCTCGATCGCCCGCCCGTTCGCAGTGACCCCGTCAGGCCAGTGCTCGTCGCTGCCGGGCAACGCAATCCACTGCGCCTCTGCGTACACGCTCCAGCGCTGCGTGAATCGCCCACCGGAGGCCGTTACCTCGACCTGCAGCACGCCGGGCCAGGTGCACACGAAATCGGCGCGATCGGTCGCGCCGCGGTCAAAATGGAACGGGCACTCGCGGTATTCCTTACCGACGAGGACCCACCGCTGCCAGCCCGCAAGTTCGTCCGGGACGAAATCCTGGGAGGACGCGGCACCCGATGCAAACAAGAGCGACAAAAAAACTAGCCTGAGTTTCCTGGTCATGATGACTCTCCGGCGATACGCCTCGCGGTGCCCGACACTATACGTCAACGCGGCGGGCACGGGTGGGGGGTCAGGAAAGCATCAGGTATTAATAATGGGGCGGCCGCTCGTCTTCCGGGCTGCCCGCCGCTGCCGATTCGCCGAGCGAACGGACGCGATCGATCAGCGAGCGGCACAGGTCTTCGAGCTGCATGAGCCTCGCCTGCTGCTCGGTCACGACGTCGTTGAGTTGCTGCAGCATCTGGTCCTGGTGCGCCAGCCTCGATTCGAGATCGACGAAGCGTTCCTCGCTCATGGGCGTCCCCTGTTTGCAGGATGGTATTCGGGTAGGATACACGCCGAATCCACGCGGAACCGCTTCATGTCACTGCTGCGCTTCGATGACGTCAGCCTCGAATTCGGCGACCAGCTGATACTGCGCGATGTCGAGCTGACGATTGATGCCGGCGAACGCGTTTGCCTGATCGGGCGCAACGGCGCCGGCAAGTCCACGACGTTCCGACTGATCGCGGGCCAGATCGAGCCGGACCGCGGCGAGATCATCGCGCCCCAGGACCTGATCGTCAGCCAGCTCGAGCAGACACTCCCGGAGGCGATGGACCTTCCGGTCAAGGACGTCATTCGCGCCGGGCTGACGCAGATCGAAGCGCTCCTCGAAGAGTATGCGCGCCGCTCCAGACTGGACCTCGACAAGCACGGGCTGCGCGAGCTCGAGGCCCTGCATGCGAAAATCGACACGCACGACGGCTGGCACCTCGAGCAACGCGTGGAGACGACCATCACCGAGCTGAACCTGCCCGCGGACAAGCGCATGAACGAGCTGTCCGGCGGTTGGCGACGGCGCGTCGCACTCGCCAGGGCCCTCGTCCAGAAGCCCGACCTGTTGCTTCTCGACGAGCCGACCAACCACCTCGACATCGCCACGATCCGGTGGCTCGAGGACCGGGTCTACGGGTATCCCGGCGCGGTCATGTTCATCACGCACGACCGCGCGTTCCTGCAACGGCTGGCGACGCGCATCGTCGAAATCGACCGCGGCAGTCTCACGAGCTGGCCCGGCGATTACGCGAACTTCCTGCGGCGCAAGGAGAAATCGCTCGTGGACGAGATCGCGGCCGAGCAGAAGTTCGACAAGAAACTGGCCGAGGAGGAAGCCTGGATTCGCCAGGGAATCAAGGCCCGGCGCACGCGCAACGAAGGCCGCGTCCGGGCCCTGATGAAGATGCGCGAGGAGCGCGAGGAGCGCATCGCGCGCGACGGCACGGCCCGCATCCACATCGAGGAAGCGGAGCAGTCAGGCCGCAAGGTCATTCGCGCGCGCAACGTCAGCTACAGCTACGGGGAAGACACCGTCATCAGCGACTTCTCGATCAAGATCATGCGCGGCGATCGCATCGGCCTCATCGGCAACAACGGCGTCGGCAAGACGACCCTGCTGAGACTGCTGCTCGGTGAACTTCAGCCGCAACAGGGCACGGTGAAGCTCGGCACCGGTCTCGAGGTCGGCTACTTCGACCAGCTACGCGAGGAGCTGGACCTCGAGAAATCGGTCGCCTACAACGTCGGCGAAGGACGCACCTACATCAGGCTCAACGGCAAGGACCGGCACGTGGTCGGCTACCTGAAGGGTTTTTTGTTCAGCCCGAAGCGCGCGATGATGCCCGTCAAGGCGCTGTCGGGCGGCGAACGCAACCGCGTCATCCTCGCGAAACTTTTTACCCGCCCGGCCAATCTGCTCGTTCTCGATGAGCCGACCAACGACCTCGATATCGAGACACTGGAGGTTCTCGAACAGAAGCTGTGTGAATTCGCTGGCACCTTGATCGTCGTCAGCCATGACCGTGAGTTTCTCGATAACGTCGTGACGAGCACGATCGTCTTCGAGGAAGACGGCAAGGTGCAGGAGTACGTCGGTGGCTACAGCGACTGGCTGCGACGCGGCCACGCACTCGCGGTGACCGACAACCCGTTCGAGGACGCGCGCAGGAAGCAGGAGGCCGCGGATCGCCGCCGGAGCCGCAAGCCGACGAAGCTCAGCTACAAGGACCAGCGCGAGCTGGACGCGCTGCCCGGAGACATCGAACGGCTCGAGGCGACCATCGCGACCCTCCAGGAGACGATCGCAGCACCGGACTTCTATGCGCAGGACAGCGAACTCGTCCAGCGGAAGCTGGGCGAACTCGGCGACGCCGAGACGCTGCTGGAACAGCGCATCGAGCGCTGGGGTGAACTCGAGACGCTGCGCGAGTCGTTCCTAAAGTAGTTCCACGAGCAGCGCGACGCACGACAGCCAGCCGACCGCGAACGACAGCGTGCGCACCCATGGTATCGCGAAGGTATAGGCCAGCAGGTGCACGAGGCGCGCCCAGAAATAGACCTTGCAGACGAGCACGGTCGTTTCATTACTCACGCCGGCGGCATGCGCAACCAGGACCAGCGTTGCAAACAGCACGAGGTTCTCGACGGCATTGTAATGCGCCTTCTTCATGCGCTCCGCCCACGGCGCCAGTGGCTTCGGGTCCTGCGGGTACCCGACCGCGTCGACGAGGCCGCGGACCATGATCGTGTTGAGAATGTAGGGGACCCACATGAGGGCCTGCAGCGCGGCCACCCAGGTTAACGCCATCAATTCAGCAGTCATCGTTTCCTCTCTCCTCTTTTTCTTGTCAGGAAATAGCACTTCTCGGGCATCGGCGCGTGCTCGGGGTATTCGCTGACTTCGAATCCCAGCGAGCGGTAGCACCGGTACGCCGGCAGGTTGTCACGAAACACGAACAGTGAATACTCATCATAGCCGTAAATTGCGTCGAGCGCCGATATGATCATACGAATCAATTGCTTACCGGCGCCGCAACGGCGCGTTTCCGGGTTGGACACGAGCCGCGCCAGGTGGCCCCGCCCATCGCGCTCGTAGCTCTGACCGAACGCCACCAGCCGCCTGTCGGCGTTGCGCAGCGCATAGGATCGCGTTTCGTCGAGTCGGCAGTCCTCGCGAAACGTCTCGCGCGTGAACGGGTAGCGAAAGATCGGCCCGCCCCAGGCGTTCACCGAAGCGGCGTCCGTGAACCAGGTCATGACCTCGTCGATGTCGACGTCCGTCGCGTCGCTCAGCAGCCAGCCGTCGTCACTGATCGGCGGCAGGGTCACTCGTCAGGTACACGCAACGACAGCCGCAGCACCAAGTAGCCCATGATGCCGGACAACAGCGACCCGAGAATGATGCCGAGCCGCTCATCGAAGACCAACTTCTGGTCCATGACTGCGTTCTCGAACGCCAGCGAGCCGATGAACAGGCTCATCGTGAAGCCGACGCCGCACAGTATCGACGCCCCGTACAGTCCGCCCCAGCCCGCGCCGTCCGGCAGTCGCGCCAGGCCGAGCTTGATGGCGAGGGCGCACAGGGCAAAGATCCCGAGCTGCTTGCCGACGAACAGGCCGGCCGCGATGCCGAGCGGCACCGGGTGGAACAGGTCGCGGAAGCCGATGCCGCCGAGGTCGATACCGGCGTTGACGAACGCGAACAACGGCAGGACGCCGAAGGCAACAACCTGGTGAAGGTCGTGCTCGAGTTCGCGAAGCGGCGAGTGCTGCATATCGTTCGGGTCGCGCATCGGGATGAACGCCGCCAGCGCGACGCCGGCCAGCGTCGCGTGCACACCCGACTTGAGGACGGCAATCCACATGACGAGTCCGACGAACGCGTACGAGGTGATGCTCATGACGCCGCGACGGTTCATCACGGCCAACACGGCGACGCACGCGAGCGCAACCATCAGCGCCGCGAAGGAAAGATCGGCCGAATAGAAGATTGCGATGATCACGATGGCGCCGAGATCGTCGAAAATCGCCAGCGTCACGAGAAACACCTTCAGTGACACGGGGACCCGCGTGCCCAGCAGCATCAGGATACCGAGGGCAAACGCGATGTCGGTCGCAGCAGGGATCGCCCAGCCGCGCATCGCGGCGGCATTGCCGTGGTTCAGCATCACGAAGATCGCCACGGGCACGACCATCCCGCCGACCGCGCCGATCGCCGGGAGCAGGACGTTCGCAGGCCGGGACAGCTCGCCCTCGAGAAACTCGCGCTTGAGTTCGAGTCCGACGAGGAAGAAGAACATGGCCATCAGGCCGTCGTTCACCCAGAGGAACAACGGCTTGGCGATTTGCAGGGCGCCGACGCGGACCTCGACGGGCGTCTCGATGAAATAGGCGTACAGACCGGCCGCACCCGTATTGGCCGCGATCATCGCGAGAACGGCAGCTATCATGAGGACGATGCCGCCCGCCGACTCCAGCTTCAGGAAATTTCGAATCGTCGCCTGCATCGTCAATCCCCGGGCATCGTCTCGGAGAAGTAACGGTCAAAAGCCCGGTGGACGATGTCCGGCGGAACGTCGACGGCCTGCATCGCACGATTGAACTGCTCCATCTCGGCGACGTCCCGGCGGCCGTCCGCGGCCACGACCTTCAGCCCCATCAGCGCGATGTCCTCCTTGTCACCGTCCGACAAGGTCGGCGCGAGGTCGGCCAGCAACGTTGCCAGCGCCGGGTTGTCCGCCATCTCGGCCATGGCGTGGGTAATCAGTTCGAGTGACTCCGCGCCATGCAGGTGAAAGTGTTCCTGGATCAGCTCGATGATCTTGGCCGACTCCTCGGGCTCGATCCGGCCGCTGCCCCGCGCCACGTACACGAGCAGGGCTGCGACGAGAAATTTCGAATCGTAGACCTTCGGCCCCGAGGCCGTCTCGATGACGAGCTTGGTGCCTTCGACCCGCGAACTCAGGATTTCCTCGTTCATCGTCGCGTCACCAGGTTTCGTAATTCTCGCGCATATAGCGCACCGACTCGTCGATCAGGCGTTCGAGTACTTGCTCGTCGACGTCTGAAAGTCGCTTGATATAGAGACACGACTTGCCGGTCTTGTACTTACCGAGCTTCTTCATGAGCGCATCGAACCGGCCGAACCCTGGCAGTATATAGACGGTGAGCGCCTGTTTGCGCGGCGAGAAGCCCGTCATCATGAAATCACCCTCGCGGCCGCTGTCGTACCGGTAGTGATAGGTGCCGTAACCGACGATGCTCGGCCCCCACATTTTCGCCCGTTTGCCGGTTGCCCTGCGCATCATGGCGGCCACCTTGCGGGCATCGGCACGCATTGCGCGGTCCTCGATCGAGTTGATGAACCCGGTG
The DNA here is from genome assembly GCA_041587435.1 of Woeseiaceae bacterium. Lineage (GTDB taxonomy): Bacteria > Pseudomonadota > Gammaproteobacteria > Steroidobacterales > Woeseiaceae > UBA1847. The sequence goes on along the minus strand of JBFGYM010000055.1, from coordinate 39 downwards.
ACGTTCGCCTTGGTCGGCTTTGTCTTGTTCTCGGCCATG
>JBFGYM010000054.1:0-12344 GCA_041587435.1 Woeseiaceae bacterium | reverse complement strand
GCCGCCGGGTTCGTCAGCGGCCCGAGCACGTTGAAGACCGTGCGTACGCCGAGGGCGCCCCGGATCGGCACGACGGCCTTCATTGCCGGGTGGTAGGCCGGCGCGAACAGGAACGTGAAGCCGGTGGCCTGCAGGCAGTTGATGGCACCCTCTTCGTGCAGCGGCAGCGGCATGCCGAGACACTCGAGCATGTCCGCACTGCCGGAGCGGCTCGACACGGAGCGATTGCCGTGCTTGACGACTCGGGAGCCGCACGCGGCCGCAAGCAGGCCGGTGCCCGTCGACAGGTTCAGGCTGCCCGAACCGTCGCCGCCGGTGCCGACCGTGTCGACCGTCGGCGCGCCTGCCGGGATCGCGGGCTGCACGGCAAGCTCGCGCATGGCCGTCGCGAAACCGCGTATCTCGTCGGCCGTTTCCCCCTTGGCGCGCAGCGCGGCCAGCAGCGCGCCGGCCAGGGCATCGGGCAGCTCGCCGCCGGCCAGGGCGTGCATCAGGTCATGGGCTTCCGCCTCGGCGAGCGACTCGCCGTCGAGCAGCTTGTCGAGCAGCCGGTTGCGCGATGCGCTCACGACGCCCCCAGGCGCATGAAATTGGCCATCAATGTGTTTCCTTCCGGTGTCAGCACGCTCTCGGGGTGAAACTGCACGCCCTCGATCGGCAACGACTTGTGGCGCACGCCCATGATCTCGCCGCGCGACGTCTTCGCCGTGATTTCCAGTGCGTCGGGCAGCGACGCCTCCTCGGCGCACAGCGAATGGTAACGTCCGACCTCGAACGGGCTGGAAAGCCCCGCGAAGATCGTCCTGCCGTCGTGTTCGACCATCGACGTCTTGCCGTGCATCAGGCGCCCGGCGCGCACGATTTCGCCGCCGTGCTGCTGCACGATGCTCTGGTGACCGAGGCAGACGCCGAGAATCGGCAGCTTGCCGGCCCACGCGGCGATCATGTCCAGCGACACGCCCGCGTTCTCCGGTCGCCCCGGCCCCGGAGAAATAACGAGGTGCGTCGGTTCCAGCGCGACGCTTTCGTCCACCGAGATCGCGTCGTTGCGATACACCATGACCGACGCGCCCATCGCCGCGAACGCCTGCACGAGGTTGTACGTGAACGAATCGTAATTATCGATCAGCAGCATGCGCACGTGGTCGAAGGTGTCGTTCATCACAAACCCTCCGCCGCTATCTCGAGCGCACGCCGCAATATGGCGCTCTTGGCCAGCACTTCCTGGTACTCCCGGGCAGGAACCGAGTCGGCAACGATACCGGCACCGGCCTGGAAACTGTACTCATCGCCGGAGAAAACGAGCGTCCGGATCGTGATCGCCTGGTCCATGTCGCCGTGCAAGCCGAAATAGCCGGCCGTCCCGGCGTACAGGCCGCGCCCGACGGCCTCCATTTCCTCGATGATCTCCATGGCGCGGACCTTCGGTGCGCCGACCAGGGTCCCGGCGGGGAAGCTCGCCGCGAACAGGTCGAACTGGTCGTAAACCGGGTCGAGTTCGCCCTGGACGCCGCTCACGATGTGCATGACGTGGCTATAGCGCTCGATCGCACGGTACGGATCGACGTGCACGCTGCCGGCGCTGGCAACGCGCCCGAGGTCGTTGCGCGCGAGATCGACCAGCATGACGTGCTCGGCCGCCTCCTTCGGATCCGCGAGCAGCGCTTGCTCGTTGGCGAGGTCCTCCTCGCCGGTCGCCCCGCGCGGCAGCGTGCCGGCGATCGGCCTGAGCGACGCCGTCTTGCCGTGCAGGCGCACGAGGGCCTCGGGCGAGCTGCCCGCGACCTGCACGTCACCGAAATCGAAGAAGAACATGTAAGGGGACGGATTCAGGAGCCGCAGCGCGCGGTAGACCTCGAACGGCGCGACGTCGGTCTTGCCGCGGAACAGGACCGACAGCACGATCTGGTAGATATCGCCGGCCGCAATGTATTCCTTGCAGGCTTCGACGCGCTCCGTGAACTCGGCCTCGCTAAGGCTCGCCGCGGCGGGAGAGATCGTGACCTTGTGGCCGTTGCCCGGCACCGGGCCGCGCAGCCTGCCGATCACCTCCGACCGCAGCGCCCGGCGTTCATCCTCGGGTCCGTCGTGCAGCAGCGCGATACGGCGCGTCACATGATCGAAAACGAGCAACGATTGCGGCGCGACGAAGGCGGCGTCGGGGACGTTGGTTTGCTTTTCGGTATCGGCCGGGAGTTTTTCGAACAGGCGCACTACGTCGTAGCCCGACACGCCGACGAGCCCCCCCGCAAACGGCAGACCGTCGGCCGGCTGAGGCTGCGGCGCCTCCGCGAGGGCCGCGCGCAGCGCATCGAGGTAGTCGGCCTGGCAGCTCGGCCGGGCGCGCTCGTCGCCGTTGATGCGCAGCGAGCCGCCGTCCAGGCGGACCTCGACCGCATCGCCGAAGCCGAGAAAGGAATAGCGTGCCAGACGCTCGCCGCCCTCGACCGACTCGAGCAGGAAGCGCGGCTTCAGCTCGCCGAGCTTAAGGTACGCCGACACCGGGGTGTCGAGGTCGGCGGCAATGTCGAAGGGTGCCTGCATCTCCGGTCCATAAAAAAAGCCCGTCTTGTGTGCGACAGAGACGGGCTTCGGTGTCTTCGTTTCAGCTGAACGCTAGCCGGCGGCCCTCTCTTTCCGGGACAGCCACCACCAGTCATTGCTGAAACGTGCGTTCATGCGTCGGAGTATTGCCGCCGGGCCTTGCCCAAGTCAATGGTTGCGGCCGCAACGGACCTCGTGGGCGGCAGGGGATCTCGCGATGGCCTCGGGATGCGGCGGCCGCCTCAGATCTCGTACAACAGCGGCAAAATGATCGAGAACCCTATCCACATGATGATCGTCAACGGAATGCCCACGCGCAGAAAGTCACCGAACTTGTAGCCGCCGGCCGTCATGATGAGCAGGTTGGTCTGGTAACCGTACGGTGTCGCAAAACTCATGTTGGCGCCGAACAGCACGGCGAGGATGAAGGGCTCGGGGCTTACCCCGAGCTGGCTCGCGATACTCACGGCGATCGGCGTGCCGATCGCTGCCGCCGCGTTGTTCGACACGATGTTGGTCATGACGGTCATGAGCAGCAGGAATGCACTCAGCACCATCGGCGTCGGCAACCCCGACGCTGCGCTGACGAACGACAAGGCGATGAAATCGGCCATGCCGGTACCGAGCAGGGCTTTACCGAGCGCCAGTGCCGTCACGATGATCATCACGACGGGTATCGACAGGGCGGTCGCCGCATCACGCCAGTTGAGGCAACCGGTCACGAGCATCAGGCCCAGCCCCACGAGTGCGCTGACCGATATCGGCAGCACGCCGAACGCTGCCGCGGCCACGACGAACGCCATGATGCTGAGCGCACGTTTCGCATGGTGCGTCTGCGGCAGGTCGGTCGTGCCGTCGAGGACGAGCATCGATCCCGACTCCTTGAGTTGCGCAATGCCTTCACGCGTGCCCTGGACGAGCAGGACGTCACCCGCACGCAGGCGAATCAGGTTGAGGTCGCCGGTCACCTGCGAACTCGGCGCGCGGGCCCGGTGCAGCGCGAGCGGCAGCAGGCCGTAGCTGTTCGTAAAGCGTGCCGCGGCGAGGCTGCGCAGGTGCAGCGGCGAGCCGCGCGTGACGACGACTTCCGCGAGCTGCTGGCCCTCCGCCTTGAGCGGGGTGTCCTCGTCGACCGGGTGTTCGAGGTCGCTTTCGCTGAACAGCGTCGCGCCCAGCAGCTGCTCGTAGTGCTTGAGGTTCTCCGGCGAGTCCTTGACGAACAGCCTGTCGCCGGGCTGGATCGTGACCGACGGCAGCTTGGCGAGGAAGAGTGATTCGGAGCGCTGGATCTTGTCGATGCGCAGGTTGCCGCCGGCCTTGGCAAGCACCTCCGACAATGACTTGCCCGCGGCGTACCCGCCTTCCTTGACGTGCAGCTGCGCATTGAAGATGCGCGGTGTGGTGTCGGCCATCGGCGGCGTCCGGTCCGGCAACATGCGCGGCGCGACGAGCCATAGGAAGACCAGCCCGATGCCGCCGACGATGGCGACGGGCAGCACCCACTCGAACATCGTGAACTCGTGCATGCCCATGTCGTGCGAGATGCCGACGACGAGCAGGTTGGTCGACGTGCCGATGGTCGTCGACATGCCGCCGATGATCGTCGCAAGGCCCATCGGCATCATGACGCCGGAGACCGGGAACTTGGATCGCAGTGACGCGCCGACGAGAATCGGCATGAGCAACACGACAATCGGCGTGTTGTTCATGAACGCGCTGAGGATGGCGCCCGCGACCAGCGTCGCGATCAGGGCGAGCACCGGCCGCGACGCCCAGGCCCGGCCGACGACGTTGGCCAGCGGCTGCAGCGCACCCGTGGTTTCGAGTGCCTTGCCGACCATCATCAGCGCGCAGATCGCGATCAGTGCTTCGTTGCCGAAACCCGCAAAAAAATCGACGGCCCTGAGCGCAACTTCGCCGTCCTTGACGTAGGGAAACAGCTGGAAACCGGCTGTCAGCAGAATGAGGATAGCCAGTGACGACGACTCCAGCGGGATGTTGTCGCGCGTAAACAGGTACAGCGCGACGACCGTGAGAAGCAGTACGGCGATGCCGTGGACGTCGGGCGTTATGGCTTGCAAAGCATCCCCTTGCTGCTCCGCTGCTGGACGGTAGACGGTATCCCAGTCAAACCTGTTTAGCAATCAGGGACCGACCCCCCGACCGCCGCAAAATCGCCGCGACGCGGTCATGGAACCCTTTGAATTCGCTGGCATTCCAGTGCGCGATCGAAACATCTCGCCACAACGAAACCGAGTGCGCCTCGCGCAGCAGCGGCAGCAGGTTCGCATGCCGCAGATCGGCCGGCCGATCGCGCACGAACACGTCCCACGGCGACAACGTCAGCAGGTTGCGATGCCGCAGTGCATGGTCGGCGACGGCCCTCTGCCAGCGCGATTTCATTTCGCGGCTGTGCCGCTGCACGCGAGCCCCGGCTACGTCGAGTGCGGGACAATGACCCCTGCTAGCCGCAACTTGCCGCGACGCCTCGTCGAGGACCTTTGCCACGTGCGCCGCAAGACCGCGCAGTTCGACGAGCGTCGCATGTGCGCCCGGGTCCTGGCGGCGGCGTGCCACGAGGTCGCCCCAGCCGCGGACGAACACAGAGAGACGCCGGTTGACACGACTGTCGACGCGTTGCGACGCGCTCGTCCAGGGCACGTCGTCGTGCAGCCGCTCGCCCTTTTCCACACTGCAACGCAGCGCGGCTTCCAGCCGGCAGAGGCGCAGAACGCCGTTGCGATCGGAATGGTCGCGGAGGTCGACGACGAGTTGCGCCCATGCCGATCCGCGGGGGACTTGCGTCAGGCTCGCGACGAGCAGCCCGTCAGCCGCCTCGTCGGGCAGCAGCGCACACGCCGACGACACGACGGCCGGCAGGATGGCGGCGACCGGGACCACATGGCGCAGCTCCCACAGCCGCTGCCAGACGTGTGCCGACTGTTGCCCCGAGACCTCCCTGTCCAGGTCCACAACAAAGTACATGGGTGCATTGTCGAGGGCGCGCGATCGCGCGACTGTCGACAAAATTTCCCAATACGGCCCGATTCGTGCCGGGACTGGCACGCACCGCGTGCCGGGTGTAACTTTGCACGTCCGTGCAGCGGGGAAGCCGACATGCCTTCTTTCGACGTGGTCAGTGATTTCGATTCGCACGAAGCGCGCAACGGCGTAGACCAGGCCAATCGTGAAGTCACCACGCGCTTCGACTTCAAGGGAACCGGCTCGAAATTCGAGCTCGAGGGCGACGTCATTTCACTGACGACACAATCGGATTTTCAGCTCAGGCAGATGCTGGACATCCTGCACCAGAAGCTCGCGAAACGCGGAGTGGACATCGGCTGCCTCGAGGAGCAGGAACCGGAGCTCTCGGGCAGCGTAGCGCGGCAGAAAGTGATCATGCGCCGCGGCATCGACAGCGACCGCGCACGCAAGCTGGTCAAGGACATCAAGAACATGAAATTGAAGGTGCAGGCGGCGGTCCAGGGCGATAAGCTGCGCGTCAGCGGCAAGAAACGCGACGACCTGCAGGCCGTCATCGCGATGCTCAGGGACAAAGACATTGGGCTTCCGTTGCAATACGAAAATTTCCGTGACTAGCCGACACGATCTGGACGGCATTCGATGAATACCGGCGTTCACAAGCAGCCGCGAAGACAGGACATTACTTTCGAGGAAAAGGACCAGTCGCTGCGCGATGACGTTCGTACCCTCGGTGCGATGGTCGGGGAACTGATTCGCGAGCAGAACGGTGACGAGCTGTTCGAGATGGTCGAGAATGCGCGGCTGCGCGCGATCCGCCGGCGCGAAGGCAACGAGAAACCGGGTGAGGAACTCTCGGCTCTGCTCAAGGACCTCGAGCCGGCGACCGCACTGCAGCTCGTGCGCGGCTTCTCGACCTACTTCCAGATGGTCAACACGGCCGAAAAGGTCCACCGCATCCGCCGCCGGCGCGACTACCTGCGCGACGTCGCCATCTACCAGCCCGGCGGTCTCGAAGATTCGCTGATCAAGCTCAAGGCTGCGGGGCTCGACGTCGAGGCGCTGCAGAAGTTGCTCAACTCGATGTCGATCGAGCCCGTGTTCACGGCGCACCCGACCGAATCCACGCGACGCACGATACTCCGCAAGGAGCAAAACATCGTCAAGCACCTGGTTGACATGTTGAATCCGACGATGACGCCGCAGGAAACGACGACGGCGCTCGAGAACATCCGCCTGCTGGCGACGACCGGGTGGCAGACGGCAGAACACCCGTCCGAACAGATGACGGTTGCGGACGAACTCGAACACGTCCTGTTTTTCGTCACCGACGTGCTATACCGCGCGATACCGCCGTTCTACGAGGACATCCGTTCGGCGATCGATCGCATCTACGGCGAGGAAGGCAAGCACGTCGAGATACCGAACATCCTACATTTCGCATCGTGGGTCGGCGGGGACATGGACGGCAACCCGAACGTCAACGCAAAGACGATTCGTGCCACACTGGCGCGCCAGCGCTCGCTGATCCTCGACCTGTATTACAACGAGTGCGCGGCGATCGGCGCCAAGCTCAGCCAGTCGACGGACTGCGCCATGTTCGGCCAGGGCATGCTCGACAAGATCGAGGAATACCGCGGGATCTTCCCGAACGCCTATCACGCCGTGCCGGCGCGCCACAGGGACATGCCGTACCGTGTCTTTTTGCGGCTAGTCCAGGCCAGGCTGCAGTCGACCTACGACGACGACATCTATCCGTACGAGAAGGTCGACCAGCTCATCACCGATGTCGAACTCATCGCAGAGAGCCTGGCGTTCAACAAGGGACAGCACGCCGGGCTGTTCGTCGTCAAACGGCTGCTGCGCCGGATACGCACGTTCGGCTTCCACATGGTGACGCTCGACGTGCGCCAGGATGCCGAAGTACATCGCAAGGTCGTCGGCGAGTGCCTCGGCGAAGACGGCTGGATGGAGCGGTCCGCCGACGAACGGACCGCCCGCATCATCGAGGCCATCGAGTCGCGCGAGACCGCGCCGATGACGCTGAGCACCCAGGCGCGCAAGACGATCGCCGTGTTCCAGGCGATCGCCTTCTGCCGCCGCAAGTACGGCAAACGGGCGATCGGCTCGTTTATCGTCAGCATGACGGAGGGCGCCGACGACATTCTGTCCGTGCTTCTGCTCGCGCAATGGGGCGAACTGCAGAATCGCGGCGGCGACGTGCCGCTCGACGTGGCGCCGCTGCTCGAGACCGTGGACGATCTGCACGCAGGGCCGGGGATCCTCGAGAAGCTCCTCGACTCGGACCTCTACAGGAGCCACCTCGCACGCCGCAAGAACCGGCAGATGGTCATGATCGGCTACTCCGACAGCAACAAGGACGGCGGGCTCGCGTCGTCGCGCTGGGCGATCCAGAACGCACAGGAGCTGCTCGTCGGCGCCATGGACAGCGAAGACATCGAGCTTACGCTGTTCCACGGGCGCGGCGGCACGATCAGCCGCGGCGGCAGCAAGACTCACGTCAGCGTTCTCGGTGCGCCGCCGGGCACCGTCAACGGCCGCCTGCGCGTCACCGAGCAGGGCGAGATCATCAACGAGAAGTACGGTTTGCGCGGCATTGCCCTGCGCACGCTCGAGCAGATCACGGGCTCGGTTGCGCTCGCGACCGCCATGCCGCGGCACCGCGGCAACGACATGCCCGAGTGGCACGACATCATGGATGTGATCGCCGGCGAGAGCCGCAAGGCCTATCGCAAACTCGTCTACGAAACCCCCGAGTTCTATGATTACTTCCGCACGGCGACGCCCATCGACGTGATCGAGCGCATGCGCATCGGGTCGCGTCCGTCGGCGCGGCGCAACCAGTCGGGTATCGGCGACCTGCGGGCCATTCCGTGGGTGTTCGCCTGGACGCAGGCGCGCTTCATTCTGCCGGGCTGGTACGGCGTCGGCACCGGGCTGCGCAAGGCCATCGAGAAATTCGGGGAAGACGCTTTCAGCAACATGTTCCGCGAATGGTTCTTCATGCGTTCGATGGTGGCCGACGTCGAGATGGTGCTGGCAAAGTCGGATCTCGGCATCGCCGAGATGTACTCGGAGCTCTCGGGTGACCTGCACGAGCCGTTCTTCACGAAGATCCGGGGCGAGTTCGAACTCGTGCGCGATACGATTCTCAATTACTCCGAGCACAAATCGATTCTCGAGGGCGACGTCACCCTGCAAAGGGCCATCATGCTGCGTAATCCCTACGTCGACCCGATCAGCCAGATGCAGGTCGACCTGCTGCAGCGCTGGCGCGCGTCCGGCCGCGAGGACCCGGACCTGTTCGAGGCGCTGCTCGCGACCGTCAACGGCATAGCGCAAGCATTGCAGAACACGGGGTAGCGCCAATGGGGTCGATGACGCTGTACGGTGAACCGGGCTGGGGATCGGCGATCGTAGAGCTGCAGCTCGCCTGGTACGGGATCGATTACGAATTCGAGCGCGTCGGCAACCTGTTCAAGAATCCCGAGGCACGCGACAGGCTGGTCGCCGTGAACCCGCTGGCACAGGTGCCCACACTGGTCCTGCCCGACGGCGCGGTCATGACCGAGAGCGCGGCGATCACGCTTTATCTCGCCGAACTGTCGGGCAACGACTCACTGGTTCCGGCGCCACGCAGCGACCGGCGGGCCGCGTTCCTGCGCTGGCTGGTCTTCATCGTCGCCAATGTGTACCCGACGTACACGTACGCCGATGAACCGTCCCGGTTCGTCGAGTCCGCCGACGCGCAGAAACCGTTCCGTCGCGCGGTGGACGCCTATGCCTGCAAACTCTATTCGCAGCTCGAGGACGTCGCGGGGCAACCGTGGTTTCTCGGGGAGCGTTTTTCCGCGCTGGATATCTACTTCGCCGTCATGACCAACTGGCGACCGAATCCGCCCTGGTTCGAGACGAACGCACCGAAGCTGCATGCGATCGCGAAGGCGGCGCGGGAGCGCCCCGAACTGCAGAGCGCCTGGGCGCGCAATGACCTCGACAACCAGTGACGCTGACCCGTCGCTACCGCTCAACCCAGGTCGTGAATTCGTCGAGCGCCTTGCGCCCGACATCGGGGACGCGCGCGTTGTCGGCCGGGTAGCCGACGACGAGCAGCAGGAACGGCCGCTCGCTCTTCGGCCGGCCCAGGATCTCGTTGAGGAACTTCATCGGGCTCGGCGTGTGGGTGAGCGTTGCCAGCCCGGCGCGGTGCAGCGCGGCAATCAAGAGCCCGGTCGCGAGGCCGGTCGACTCCGTCGGGTAATAGTGCTTGACCTTGCGGCCGTCCGGCAGGGTCCCGAATTTCTGCAGGAAGACGGCGATCAGGTATGGCGCGGTTTCGAGGAACGGCTTGCGTTCGTCCGTGCCCAGCGGCGCCAGCGCGGCCAGCCACTCTTCCGACGCACGGTGCGCGTAAAATTCCCGCTCTTCCGCTTCCGCCGCCTGCCGGATTCTCTTCTTCGTGTCGGCGCCCGAAATAACGACAAAATGCCAGGGCTGCAGGTTTGCGCCGCTCGGCGCCGTGTTTGCCGTCCGCAGCGCCGTTTCGATAATGTCCCTCGGCACCGGGCGCGATGAAAAGTCGCGGACCGTGCGGCGCCGGTTCAGGTCGGTGTAGAACTCGGCAAGGCGCTCGCGCATCTCGGCGATCGGGTACTCTCGGTACTGGTCCAGCGGCACGGTCGGATATTCACTCATGCCGGGCCCTCGTTCGCGCCGAGGTCCAGCACGACGCTGCACTCCTGTCTGTCGTTCGCGGACACGGCGAAGCGCCTGACCGAGATACCGGCTGCGTGGACGCTGTCCGGGTCACCCGTCACCAGCGGGTGCCATGTTGGCAGGTCTTGTCCCCTGGCCAGCCGGCGATACGCGCAGGATGCCGGCAGCCAGCCGAAAGGCTCGGGGTTGTCGGCGCTCAGGACCAGGCAGTCGGCGACTTCGCGAGCGCGTTCTTCGTAGTTCCTGCAACGACAGGTGTCGACGTCGAGCAGCCGGCACGCAATGTCCGTGTAGAACACCTCGTCCGTGTCCTCATCCTGGACTTTGTGCAGGCAGCAGACGGCGCAGCCGTCGCACAGCGATTCCCACTCCTCGCGGGTCATCTCGCGCAGCGATTTGCGTTTCCAGAAAGCTTCGGTCATGTTCCCCTACTTTGCGACAGTGCGGTTCCAATATCCACATGAAAGCCGTCATGCTCGACTGGGCCACGATGGGTCCGGACCTGGACACGACCGAGTTGCGCAGGCTGTTGCCCGGACTCGAGTTCTACGACGAGTCGACCCGTGACGAGGTCGCCGAGCGGATCGCCGACGCGCAGATTGTGCTGGGCAACAAGGCCATTATCTCCGAGGCGATGTTCGAGAATGCCCCCGCGTTGCGGTTTATCGGTCTCACGGCAACGGGAACCGACGTCATCGATCTTGCGGCCGCCGAGAAGCACGGCGTCGCCGTCGCCAACATCCGCGCTTACTGCACGGACTCGGTCGTCGAGCACGTATTCGGCTGCATCCTCAACCTGAGTCACAACCTGTGCAACTATGGCGCGGACGTCCGCGCCCGCGCCTGGCAGCAAGCCGGCGTTTTCTGCCTGTTGCACCGGCCGGTCAGCCAGTTGTCGTCGATGACTCTCGGTATCGTCGGGTACGGCGAACTGGGGCGCGGCGTGGCGCGACTCGCGGACGCCTTTGGCATGCGCGTACTTATTGCGGCCCGTCCCGGCACACACGCGGTTCCCGCGGGCAGGGTCGGTCTTGACGAACTGCTGTCGCGCTCGGACGTCGTCAGCCTGCATTGCCCGCTGACGGATTCGACTCGCGGCCTGTTCGGTGCGGAGCAATTTCGCGCGATGAAGCAGACGGCCATTCTGATCAATACCGCCCGCGGTGCGCTCGTCGATTCAGGCGCGCTTGCCGAGGCGCTGCGAAATGGCGATATCGCCGGGGCCGCCATCGATGTGCTCCCCAAGGAACCGCCGGTCGACGGCGACCCGTTGCTCGATTACCGGGGCGACAACCTGATGGTCACCCCGCATATCGCGTGGGCGACGCGCGACGCGCGCCAGAATGCCGTCGACGAGCTGACGGCGAACGTGCGGGCGTTTCTCGAGGGCCGGGACAGGAATCGCGTCGTCTAGCCGAGATCGATCTTGCGATCGAACGGCCAGTTTTCGTTTCTGCACGCGCTCCGGCGGGTGACAAGCCGCCCGATCAGGTGCCGATGATCTGGCGGGCCCACTGCACGATCTGGCGCACGCGCGGCGAGCCGATGTCGTAAGCCTCGTCGAAACTCACCCAGCGCCACTCGTGGTGTTCGGGCTGCCCGGTCTCGGGCGACAAGCCCATGACAACCCGCTCCTGGCCCGTCGTCGCGATGAAATAGCGCGCGATCTTGCCGCGACTGTAGGGTCCGGTTTCGAAGAAGCGATCGCCCCACTCGAACGCCAGGTCCGTGATGCCGGTCTCCTCGGCGACTTCGCGAATCGCGGCCTGCAGGGGATCCTCGCCGCTTTCGCGAAGGCCCTTGGGAAAATCCCAGTGATGGTATGCGCGCAGCATCAGCGCGAGCCAGCCATTGTCCGACTTGCGTGCGACGACGACGCCGCAGGACAGCTTCTGCTCGCTCACACCGGCATCCCGCGCAACACATCCACCGGCGCCGCATTGACGGCGCCGCGCGCCGCGAAGAAGCCGCTGACGCAGACGACGACGACGCCGGCGCCCACGCCGGCGATCCAGATGAGCGGGTTGAACGCGTAAGGCAGGTCGAAGAGCTGCACGGCGACAACGGCCGCGAGCGCGGAT
>JBFGYM010000053.1:0-12362 GCA_041587435.1 Woeseiaceae bacterium | reverse complement strand
CGAACACGCACTCGGCAAGCTTCCCTAGCGCAGCCGGGTTTGCCTCAGGTGGCCGCGGCCAGGGACGGCCGCGCGCCACTTGCGGTATGCACTGATTGCCAGCAATCGCCACGGGCGGCAACATCAGGTAGTTCGCACAGATCCTTGCCGCGCGAGCATGGGGCATCCAGCGACAACCTGCGTCCATCGAGCATCACACCCACGACGGCCGGCCCGCGCGACGCAACAGGTTCTTTCGGCTGCAGCGCGCCTCCGAGACCACCGACCACGAAGCACGTAGGTACATCACACGGTGACTATTGCCCGGAACCTGGATTATGGTCCCCTCGGCCGGCAACGCCCGGCGCTCAGGCGATCCGGCCGATGCAGATAACGGAGATGACGTAATGATCAAGAAGATTACATTTGTCGTGCTTGCGCTGCTATTCGCCGCGTCTTCCGTGCTCGCGGAAGGTTTCTATGCAGGCGCCGGTGCCGGCATCGTCAAGATAAAGGACGAGGACCAGGGCGAGAGTTTCGAGGACACCCCGTTCGGCTGGAAGATTTTTGCCGGCTATGACTTCAACGAGAACTTCGCGCTCGAAGGCTCGTACATCAAGACCGGCGAGGCTGAAGACCAGGTATTCGGCACGACTGTCGAGACGGAGCTGTCCGCCTTCACGTTCTCGGCTATCGGACTCATGCCCGTCAGCGATTCGGCGCAGCTCTTCGGCAAACTCGGCTATTACAGCGGCGAACAGGAAGTCACCGCGTTCGGTCTCACTGTCGACGATGACGACGACGGATTCCTGGTCGGTGCCGGCATTCGTTTCAATACGAGCGACAAGTTCACGATTCGTGCCGACTTCGACTGGTACGACTCCGACATCGACTCACTGTGGTCGATCGGTGCGGCCTTCCAGTTCTATTTCGGCCAGTAGCGCACGGACGGCATGCCGACAAAAAAATAGCCCCGGCCTGCGGGGCTATTTTCCCTTTGAAATCAAAGGTATGTTGGAGCGGGAAACGAGGTTCGAACTCGCGACCTCAACCTTGGCAAGGTTGCGCTCTACCAGCTGAGCTATTCCCGCGGAGGGCCGAGATTGTAGCCCCTTGCGGCCCCCTGTCAAGGCGTAATCGGGCCTTTTTCAGCCCCCGGAGGGCCCGTCGTCCGCCAGGATGTAGGGCCACGCGGCCCGCAGGTACACGATCATCGACCAGATCGTCATGACGGCGGCCAGCACCAGCAGGATGAAGCCGATCGTGTAGATCGGGATGCCGTACAGCGGGTTCTTCCAGACCATGAAAGCGATGCCGAACATCTGCAGCGTCGTCTTGACCTTGCCCGTGATGTCGACCTTGACGTTGGCCCGCTCGCCGATCGTGGCCATCCACTCGCGCAAGGCCGAGATCGTGATCTCCCGGCCGATGATGATCATCGCGATGACGTCCTCGTACCAGTGCGACTGCGCCTGTACCAGCATCACGAGGACGATGGCGACCATCAGTTTGTCGGCCACGGGGTCGAGGAACTCGCCGAAGCGGGACGTCTGGCCGAAGCGCCGCGCCACCCAGCCGTCGATCATGTCGGTCACCGCCGCCAGGCCAAAAAGGACCGCCGCGATCGGCCGGGCATAGTCCAGCGGGCTGTAGAAGCAGATCACGACGACCGGGATGGCCGCGATGCGCAGCAGGGTCAGGATGTTGGCCAGGTTGAGTTTCAAGAACGCACGCTTGTTGTTATTGGTGATCCGGGTGGAGCTCATTGTATATCGTTTCGGCCAGCGCGCGCCCGATGCCGCGCACCTTCAGAAGATCGTCGACGCCGGCGCCGACGACGCCCTGCAGGCCGCCGAACTGGCGCAGCAGTTCGCGGCGTTTCTTCGGGCCAAGCCCGGGAATCTGCTCGAGCGGCGACTGCTTGCGGGCCTTCGCACGTTGTTGCCGGTGACCGGTGATCGCAAAGCGATGCGCCTCGTCGCGGACCTGCTGAATGAGCAACAAGGCCGGGGAATCGGGAGGCAGAGCCACGGGCTTGTCGGCGCCGGGCACGAACAGCCGCTCTGCACCCGGTCGCCGTGCCCTGCCCTTGGCCACCGCAACGACGGTCAGCCAGTCCAGCTCGAGCGCCTCGAGCACCTTTATTGCCTCGGCCAGCTGGCCCTTGCCGCCGTCGACGAACAGGACGTCCGGCGTGGCCACTTCGCCCTTCCGGACGCGTTCGTAGCGCCGCCGCAGCGCTTCGGCCATCGCGCCGTAGTCGTCACCGGCCGCCCCGGGGCTCAGGTTGAAGCGGCGGTAGTCGCTCTTGACGGCGCCAGCGGTGTTGAACACCACGCATGAGGCGACCGTCGCCTCGCCGCCGGTATGGCTGACGTCGAAGCACTCGATGCGTTCCGGGGATTCCTCGAGCGACAAGGCCTCGCCGAGCGCGGCGAACTGGCGCCGGATCGTGGCGTTGCTGGCCACACGGAGGTTCAGGCCCTGCTCGGCATTGGTGCGCGCCATGTCGAGCCAGCGCGCCCGGTCGCCGCGCACCCGGTGCCGGATCGAGACCCGGTGACCGCTGCGCCTGCCGAGTTCGGCTTCGAGCAGCGCTGCATCCTCGATCGCTGCGTCCAGCACGATTTCCGCGGGTGCATCGCGGCCGAGGTAATACTGTGCAACGAAGCCGTTCAACAACCTGGCTTTGTCGGTCTCGCCGGGGAGCTTCGGGAAATGATCGCGGCTGCCGATCACCGAGCCGTTGCGGATGAACACGACCGTGACGCAGTGGATCGCGCCGTTCGAGGCGAAGCCGAGCACGTCGAGATCCTTGCGGTCTCCGCGCTTCACGAGTTGCTTCGCCTCTACCGCCTTGAGCCTGGTGATCTGGTCGCGGTAGCGCGCGGCCTGCTCGTAATCACGCGCTTCGGACGCCTGCTCCATGCGGGTCACGAACGAGTCCACGACGGACTGGTTGCGGCCTTCGAGAAACTGGATGGCCGCATCGATGTCCCGTCGGTACTGCGCCTCATCGACGATCCCGACGCAGGGCGCGGTACAGCGCTTGATCTGGTACTGCAGGCAGGGCCGCGTGCGATTGCTGAAGAAGCTGTCCGAGCAGTTGCGGATCAGGAACAGCTTCTGCAGCTCGATCAGCGTCTGCCGTACGGCCCGCGTGCTCGGGTAAGGACCGAAGTAGCGACCCTTGCCCTTGCGCGCGCCGCGGTGAAAGCGCAGGCGCGGGAACGGATGATCGGTCGAGGCGTAAATGTACGGGTAACTCTTGTCGTCGCGCAGCAGCACGTTGAAGCGCGGCTTGTGCTGCTTGATGAGGTTGTATTCGAGCACCAGCGCCTCGGCCTCGGTGTTGACGACCGTGACCTCGACGCGGGCCACCTGCTCCATCATGGCGGCCGTCTTGGGCGCCGCTTGTGAGCGATGGAAATAGCTCGACACACGCTTCTTGAGGTCACGCGCCTTGCCGACGTAGATGATCCTGTGCTTCGCATCGAGCATGCGATACACGCCCGGCCGGTGGGTCAGGCCGCGGAGAAACGATTTGACTTCGAACGGCTGGTTCACCGGGCTATTTATCCAGCAGCGCCCGCGCCTCTGCAAATACCGCGTCGAACATCGCCTCGGTAAGGCGGCCCGTATTGGTGTTGTAACGGCTGCAATGGTAGGAATCGAGCACGTGAAATGCACCGAGGTCGTGCAGCGCCGCATGACCGAACTTGTAATCGGCCTGGCGCAGTCCCACGGCCTTGATGATCGCGCGGTGCGCAATGCCGCCGAGCGCCATGACGACGGAACCGTGCGGCAGCGTGTGCAGTTCGTTGGCCAGGAATGCGTTGCACGTGTTGATCTCGGCACCGACCGGCTTGTTGTCGGGCGGCAGGCACTTGACCGCATTCGTGATGCGGCAATCGAGGAGTGCCAGGCCGTCATCGGCCGACTCCGACTGCGCGCGCGTGCCGAAACCGTACTTGTGCAGCATCCGGTAGAGCAGGATGCCGGCGTGATCGCCCGTAAACGGCCGGCCTGTCCGGTTCGCGCCGTGCATGCCGGGCGCCAGGCCGACGATCAGGAAACGGGCGTCGGGCGCGCCGAACGGCGGCACGGGCCGGCAGTAGTAATCCGGGTAGCGCACGTTGACGTCATCGAGGAACGCCGCAAGACGCGGGCACGCCCGGCAGTCGCGATCGAAAATCGTCATCGGCGCGTTGCCGGCCGGGTGCCTCCCACGGGGCCGCCTACGTGTCCGACATGTGGCGAATCACGGCGCGTCCGAAGCCGCGCGTGCCGACGAGACGCGCACCCGGGATCAACTCCTCGAGTTCTTTCTCGACCTCGGCCTTGTCGTGCGTCTTCGCCTTGCGCTTGGGCTTGCGGATCGCGGTGCGCAGTCGCGCGAGGTCGAACGTCAGTTCGCCGTTGGCGATGGTGCCGGCTACGCCCTTGATGATCAGGTCCGCGGCTTCGGTCCAGCCGATGTAGCGCAGCATCATCTCGGCCGACAGGATCAGCGAGCCCGGGTTGACGCGGTTCTTGCCGGCAAACCCCGGCGCCGTACCGTGTGTCGCCTCGAACACCGCCAGGCCGTCGCCGATGTTGCCGCCGGGGGCAATACCGATGCCGCCGACCTGGGCCGCGAGCGCGTCGGAAATGTAGTCCCCGTTGAGGTTCAGCGTCGCGATGACGTCGAAATCTTCGGGCCGCAGCAGGATCTGCTGCAGGAAGTTGTCAGCAATGACGTCCTTGATGACGATCTCGCGACCGGTAACCGGGTTCTTGAACGCCTGCCAGGGCCCGCCGTCGATCTCCGTTGCACCGAACTCCTCGCGCGCAAGCTCGTAACCCCACTTGCAGAAGGCGCCCTCGGTGTACTTCATGATGTTGCCCTTGTGCACGAGGGTCACCGACGCCTGGTCGCGTTCGATGCAGTGCTGGACCGCCTTGCGGATCAGGCGCTCCGAGCCTTCGCGCGACACGGGCTTGATGCCGATGCCCGAACTCGCCGGGAAGCGGATCTCGGTGACGCCGAGCTCCTTCTGCAGGAAGTGGATCAGTTTCTGCACCTCCTGCGAGCCGGTCGGGTACTCGATGCCGGCGTAGATGTCCTCGGTGTTCTCGCGAAAAATCGTCATGTCGACGAGATCGGAGTCCTTCATCGGCGTTTCGACGCCGGGGAAGTAACGGATCGGCCGCACGCAGGCATACAGATCGAGTGACTGGCGGATCGCCACGTTCAGCGAACGGATGCCTCCGCCGGTCGGCGTCGCGAGGGGGCCCTTGATGGAGACGACGAAACGCTGCAGCGCATCCAGCGTTTCGTCGGGCATCCAGACGTTGTCGCCGTACACGTCGGTGGCACGCTGTCCTGCGAGGACCGGCATCCAGCGGATGTGGCGATCGTCGTGGTAGGCGAGCTCGATGGCCGCTTCGACGACATTGAGCATCACGGGCGTGACGTCGACGCCGATACCGTCCCCCTCGATGTACGGGATGATCGGCATGTCGGGAACGTTGAGCGTATTGTCCGCGTTGACGGTAATGGCCTCGCCGTCGGCGGGCACATTGATATGATCGTATTGCATGGATATCTCGGTGCGGTGCCTGGAGTGGCGCCGTCCGGCGCCGCCGAAAAAGGCGAGCATTGTACAGACTGCCGGGAATGACAACAAAGTGCTGATCCTGCTCAACAAGCCGTTTCGCGTCCTCTGCCAGTTTCGGGACGCAGAAGGCCGCCCCACCCTCGCCGACTTCGTCGACGTCCCGGACGTCTACCCGGCAGGGCGCCTCGACTTCGACAGCGAGGGCCTCGTCCTGCTGACCGACGACGGCGCGCTGCAGGCCCGTATCAGCCAGCCAGCCTCGGGCACGCCCAAGGTCTACTGGGCGCAGGTCGAGGGCGAGCCGACCGCGCAGCAGTTCGAGAAGCTCACGGCCGGCGTGGATCTCAAGGACGGGCTGGCCAGGGCAGTCTCGGCGCGGCGCATCGACGAGCCCGACGGCCTGTGGGCGCGCACGCCACCGATCCGCTACCGCAAGAGCGTGCCGGACGCGTGGCTCGAGATCGTATTGACCGAGGGCCGCAACCGCCAGGTGCGCCGCATGACGGCTGCCGTCGGGCTGCCCACGCTGCGGCTGGTCCGCTACGCGATCGGCGAATGGACCGTGGACGGACTGGCGCCGGGGGACTGGAAGCGGGCGCTATAGGCCGGCGATGCGCATCGCGACTTCCATCGCCTGCTCGTAATTGAGGCGCGGATCGACGGTCGACTTGTAGGCGCGCGCGAGGTCCGCATCGGTCAGCCCGCGCGCCCCGCCCGTGCACTCGGTGACGTTTTCGCCGGTCAACTCGAGGTGCACGCCGCCGAGATAGGTCCCCATGCGCTCGTGCACGCGGAACGCGGACTCGAGTTCGGCGACGACGTTGTCGAAGCGGCGCGTCTTGACGCCGTCTGCCGTGCTTTCGGTATTGCCGTGCATCGGGTCACAGACCCAGAGCACCGGCGAGCCCGTCTCCTTGACGGCCGAGATCAGGCCGGGCAACTGCTCGTCGATCGACTTGGCGCCGTAGCGGTGAATCAGCGTGAGACGGCCCGGCTCATTGTTGGGGTTCAGAACGCGCACGAGGTCCTGGATCCACTCGCGCGTCATACCCGGGCCGACCTTGATGCCGATCGGGTTGGCGATGCCGCGGAAATACTCGACGTGCGCGCCGCCGATCTCGGCCGTGCGCATGCCGATCCACGGGAAATGCGTCGTCAGGTTGTACCAGCGCTCGCGGCGATCGAGGAAGCGCGTCTGCGCCTGCTCGTAGTGCAGGTGCAGCCCCTCGTGCGCGGCATAGATGTCGGCGCGCTGTGTCTGGTGGAATTCCCGGCCCGAGACTTTCTCGAGGAAATCGAGCGAGTTGGAAATCGACGCCACGATCTGGTGGTACTCGTCCGCGGCCTGCGAGTGTTTCACCCAGGCAAGATCCCAGTATTCGGGGTGATGCAGGTCGGCGAAGCCGCCGTCGATCAGCGAGCGCACGAAGTTGAGCGTCAGCGCCGCGCGTTCGTAGCCGCGCAGAATCATCTGCGGATCGGGAATGCGCTCGTCGGCCGTGAAGCCGGACCGGTTGACGAGGTCGCCGCGGAAACTCGGCAGCGTCTTGCCGTCGCGCGTTTCGGTGTCGGCCGAGCGCGGCTTGGCGTACTGGCCCGCCATGCGGCCGACGCGCACCACGGGCTTCTTGAGCCCGTAGATCATCACGAGACTCATCTGCAGCAGGATCTTGAGCTTGTCGACGATGTTTTCGGAGGTGCACTCGTCGAAGGTCTCGGCACAGTCGCCGCCCTGCAACACGAATGCGTCGCCGCGCTGCGCCAGCGCGATGTGATCCTTGAGCGCATCGACCTCCCACGACGTCGTGATCGGCGGCAGCCGGCTCAGCTCCGCGACGACGCGGTCGAGTGCGGCCTTGTCCGGGTACGACGCCTGCTGCGCGGCCGGGAAGCTCTGCCAGCTCGCGGGGTGCCAGTCGGTGGCGGGAACGGTTCTGCTCACGTGTCTCTCGGGTTTTCCGCTGGGAAAAGCGCGGACTATGCCACGACGCCCTCCCCGCCTCAAAAGTTTCTCATGTAATCAATGACTTGAAAATCGCGTTTCGGCCAGTCTGGAAAGCCCCATGGGAGATTGGCACAATGCGCGCGGCCGCCCCTCGCGGGGCGCGTTTTTCGGCGTGCAAACGCCGCAGGGGACAGAGAAATGAAGGACGTACTCGTACTCGGCGCCGGCAAGATCGGTGCCCTGATTTCCGGCCTGCTGGCCGAAAGCGGCGACTACCGCGTGCAATTGGCGGACTCGGTCGAGGGCGCCGCCGCCAAGGTCATGCGTGCCCACGGGCTCGACCACCTCGAGGCATTCGATCTCGATGCATCGGACAAGCGCGCGTTGACCGAGCACGTGCGCAAGCACAAGCCGGAGGCCGTTATTTCCGGGCTGCCGTACTTCTGCAACCGTACGGTGGCCGAGGTCGCCCGCGAGGAGGGCCTGCACTACTTCGACCTGACCGAGGACGTGTCCGTGACCGAGGAAGTCCGCAAGCTGGCGGAGGGGTCCGACAAAGTTTTCGCCCCGCAGTGCGGCCTGGCGCCGGGGTTCATCAGCATCGCGGCCAATGAACTGATCAGGCACTTCGACTCGCTGAAATCGGTCAAGCTGCGCGTCGGCGCGCTGCCGCAGCATCCGAACAACGTGCTCAAGTACTCGCTGACCTGGTCGACCGACGGCGTCATCAACGAGTACGGCAATCTGTGCAAGAGCATCGTCGACGGCAAGGAGGTCGATGTCCTGCCGCTCGAGGGTCTTGAAAGCATCGAGATCGACGGCACCAAGTACGAGGCGTTCAACACCTCGGGCGGCCTGGGTTCGCTGGCCGAAACCTATGGCACACGCGTCTCTGCAATGAATTACAAGACGATCCGCTACCCGGGCCATTGCGACCAGATGCGCCTGCTGATGAACGGTTTGAAACTGAACCACGATCGCCCCACGCTGAAACGCATTCTCGAAAACGCGGTGCCGCAGACGCTGCAGGACGTCGTCATCATCTATGCCGCCGTTACCGGCGACCAGGACGGGGAATTCCGGGAAGAGAACTACGTCAACAAGGTGTACCCGCAGGTCGTTGCCGGTCGCCTGTGGTCGGCCATCCAGGTCACGACGGCCGCCGGCGTCTGCGCCATAGTAGACCTCGTGCTGGAAAATCCGGAACAGCGCGGCGGATTCGTGGCGCAGGAAGAATTCCGGCTCGCGGACATTCTGGACAATCGCTTCGGGCAGTTCTATGCCCACGGCGGCAGCAGCCTTACCTCGGCCGAACTCGTCGCGCGCGGCAAGACCGGACATCAGCGCGCAGCTGGAGAATAAGACATGCAGGACATACTGAAGCAACTCTGTCTCGATGCGGTCAACGACGGCACCTGGCTCGGCGACAAGTCGCTGGCCGATGACAGCGCGCCGCTTGTCGAGTCTTTCAACCCGACGACCAACGAGCTGATCGCCAGCGTTCGGCAGACGACGCCGGCGGAATACGACAAGGTTCTCGAGGCGGCGCAGGAATCGTTCCGCACCTGGCGCACTGTGCCGGGTCCCGTGCGCGGCGAGGCAGTGCGGCGTATCGCGCAGGCACTGCGCAAGTACAAGGATCCGCTCGGCAGCCTCGTGACGCTCGAAATGGGCAAGATCAAGGCGGAGGGCGACGGTGAAGTGCAGGAGATGATCGACATCGCCGACTTCTCGGTCGGGCTGTCGCGCATGATGTACGGCAAGACAATGCATTCCGAGCGTCCGCAGCACCGCATGTACGAGCAGTGGCATCCGCTCGGCGTCGTCGGCACGATCAGTGCCTTCAACTTCCCGGTGGCCGTGTACTCCTGGAACGCCTGTATTGCCGCCGTGTGCGGCAACGTCAACATCTGGAAGCCGTCGCCGAAGACGCCGCTGTGCGGCGTCGCCGTGCAGAAGATCATCAACGAGGCGCTTGCAGACATGGAGATGCCGCCCGTGTTCTTCCTGATCAACGACGGCTCGAATAAGCTGGCGCAGACGTTTGTCGAAGACAAACGCGTCAACCTGCTGTCATTCACTGGCTCTTGTGCGGTTGGCAAGAAGGTCGGGGAGCGTGTCGCGGCCCGCATGGGCAAGTCCCTGCTCGAACTCGGTGGCAACAATGCCATCATCGTCGACGAGTTTGCGAACCTGGATCTCGCTGTGCCGTCCATTGTCTTCGGCGCCGTCGGCACGGCCGGCCAGCGCTGCACGTCCACGCGCCGCGTGATCGTGCACCGTTCGCGATTCGAGGAATTGAAAGAGGCTCTTGTGAACGCCTACGGCCAGGTCCGCATCGGCGACCCGCTCGACCCGGACACGCTGATGGGTCCTGTCATCGACGAGCCTTCGCTGCAGCGCGTCATCGACGCCTGCGCGGCCGTCAAGGCATCCGGCGGAGAATTGCTGTGCGGTGGCGAACGACTCGACCGGCCCGGTCATTTCATTACGCCGGCGATCGCCGTGGCCGAGAACGATTCCGACATCGTGCAGACCGAGACCTTCGGCCCGATCCTCTACCTGATCCCGTACGACACGCTCGATGAAGCCATTGCGATGCAGAACGGCGTCGTCCAGGGCCTGTCGTCGGCGATTTTCACGGACAACGTGCAGAACGCCGAATACTTCCTGTCGCACGGCGGTTCCGACTGCGGCATCGCCAACGTCAACATCGGCACCTCGGGGGCCGAGATCGGCGGGGCCTTCGGCGGCGAGAAGGAGACCGGCGGCGGCCGCGAGGCCGGCTCGGACTCCTGGAAAGCCTACATGCGGCGCCAGACGAACACGATCAACTGGGGCAAGGACCTGCCGCTCGCGCAAGGCATCAACTTCGAATTAAGGTGACAGTCACCTTAATTCCTGCATTAGGGATACAGTTTAGGTGACAGTCACCTTAATTCCTGCATTAGGGATCAGCTGCCTTCTTGGTTGCACGTCGAATTAAGGTGACTGTCACCTAAACTCACCTTAATTCGAAGCGGTTTTCCTTGCGGTTTTTGCGCACCGTGCCGGCCTCGAAGACCTGGCCGCTCATCGCGATGTAGGCGCCCGGCGGCAGGGTTTGTACCGCCGCGACGGCCATGCCGACGTTGAACATCGCGTCCGTGGTGCGAAAGCGCGCCGGCGTCAGCGCACCCGTCAACACGATCGTCTTGCCTTCGAGCCCGCGCAGCGCCTCAGCCGTCTCGGGCATCGTGTCGGTGCCGTGCGTCACGACGTAATGACGCATGTCGTCGGCGGCGATGTAGTCGCGTATCAGCCGGCGATCGGCATCGCGCATGTCCAGGCTGTCCTTTTTCATGAGCTGCACGATGTCGTAGTCGAACTGCACGAGACCCTCGCGCAGCATGTGCTCCAACTGCGTTTCACCGACTTCGAACTGGCTCAGCTCGTCGAAGTAGATCTTGTCGATCGTCCCGCCTGTCGTGATGAATCGTATGTGCATGTTACCGTTGTCGCGCTCGCGCCGTCGTCGGGGCGACAACAACGTACGGCAATCCTCCGGAAAGGGGAAGACTTGCGATCGCACAAGCCATGGGACCGGTGGCCATGGTCGTGCCCGCCAGGCCCGGCATCCGTAGTTCACACATCGGCGGCCCGCCCCGGGGCTGGTATGATAACGGCATGAAAGTCTGCGACCGAATCCCGGGCAGGACTCACGTTTTCCCGGCCCTCCTTCCGCTTGTCCTGCTGTGGATGGCGGCGCTGCCCGCAAGCGCCGCGACCGTCGTCGAGCTCGAAATCAAGGGCGGCATCGGCGTCGCCACGGCCGACTACGTGCGCAGCGGCATCGAGCACGCCACCGAAACGGGCGCCGAACTCATCATCATCAACATCGATACGCCCGGCGGGCTCGTCAAGCCCATGCGCGGCATCGTCCAGGACATGCTCGCCTCCTCCGTGCCGATCGCGGTCTACGTCACGCCGGCCGGTGCGCGCGCGGACAGCGCGGGGACCTACATCCTGCTCGCGGCGCACATCGCCGCGATGACACCGACGACGCACATCGGCGCTGCCACCCCGGTACCGCTCGTCAGCGGCGAGGACAAGGATGACGGCGAGGAAAACGGGGCACCGCCCGCTGCCGACCTTAAAGTGCTCAACGACGCGGTCTCCTACATTCGCGGACTCGCGGAGCGCCACGGCCGCAATGCCGACTGGGCCGAGAAGGCCGTGACCGAGGCGGCGACACTGACCGCCAGCGAAGCGCTCGAACAGAACGTCATCGACCTGATCGCCGAGGACCGTGCCGACCTGCTGGCTCAACTCGACGGCCGGGAGGTCGTCGTGGCCGGCCAGACGCGGACGCTGGCGACAGGAAGCGTAGAGATCGACGTCTTCGAGCCCGACTGGCGCATTCGCCTGCTGACCGTCATCTCGAATCCCGAAATCGTCCTGATCCTCGGGCTGATCGGCCTCTATGGACTCATGTACGAAGGCTGGAACCCGGGTGCCATCGTACCGGGCGTGGTCGGCGCAATCTGCCTGTTGCTGGCGGCCTACGCGTTGCAGGTCATCCCTGTGAACTACGCCGGCCTCGGACTGATCATCATCGGCGTGGGACTGATGGTCGCCGAAGCCTACGCACCCAGTTTCGGCGCGCTCGGCCTCGGCGGCATTGTCGCCTTCGTGTTCGGTGCCATCATCATGTTCGACACCGACGTTCCGGGTTTCGGCATTTCCTACGCGTTCGTCATCGGGATCGCGCTCGTCTTTGCCGCGCTTCTGATCTGGCTCGTCGGCTACCTGCTGCGGCTGCGCCGGCGCGGCGCTGTGTCGGGCCGCGACACCGTTGT
>JBFGYM010000052.1:0-12364 GCA_041587435.1 Woeseiaceae bacterium | reverse complement strand
GTGCGGGTGGCAATAATCCACTCGGGATCCTCTTCCGGGGGGCGGGAAATGCTGCGCGAGTATACCGGATTCGGCGCGCCCGACATCATCCCTGCGCGCCGCGATCCTGGGCGCCCTCACGGTCGCGCCAGCCGAGAATCCGGCGCGTAACGAACAGGTAGACGGGCTTGACCGTGCCCATGAAAAGCCGCGACGGCAGCGACGGGCGGGCGAGGATGCCGCGCTCGCGGCCTGTCAACAGGTCGGCGCGGTAACTGCGCTTGTGCTTGAGCAGGTGGCGCAGGTCCTCGTGCCCGGCCAGGCGGAACAGTCGTCCGCGACGTCGACTGAAGGTCGCCAGCTGGAAGTCGATGACGGCGGCCGAGCCGTCGCGGCGCACAAGCAGGTTGGGTTCCTTGGCCAGGTCGTTGTGGCAAACGCCGGCGCGGTGTATGCGGCGCAACAGGCGCGCAGCCGAGCCGAACCAGGCGGCGTCCGTCGGCCGTGCGCGGTGCAGGGGGTCCCCGTCGATGTAGGTGCGTTCGAGCCGGTCGCGCCCGACATCCAGCAACTGCGGCACGCCGTCGAGGCCGTCCAGCGCAGCCAGGGCCACTGCTTCGCGCCGCAGGAGCCGCCGTGCCAGCCAGCGCAGCCACCAGCGCGCACGCGCCGTGTCGCGGACGATGACGGGCCCGTCGTCGTCGCGTCGCAACGCGACTTCGCCGAACAGGTCACGTTTCAGTACCTTTTCCCGGTCCATTTGCCTGTGAATAATGCGAGAATGTCCCGCCGTTGCAAAGCAGGGATCGCATGAGCGAAGAGTCGAGCAACAACGCGCCGCCCGAGGAACGCACCCAGACGGACTCGACCGGCGAGTTCTTCAGCGTCGGCGCGCCGTTGCACGCCGTTCGTGCCGGCTACGTCCGGCGTCGCGCCGACGACCTGCTGTACGAGACGGTCGTGAACGGGCGCTTCGCGCACGTTCTCGCGCCGGGCCGGAGCGGCAAGTCGAGCCTGATTGCCGCCACGGCGGCGCGGCTCGAAGCCAACGGCATAAAAGTGGCAATTCTCGACCTCGAGCAGATCGGCGTCCGCGACGGCGGCACCGACCCGGGACGCTGGTATTACAACGTCGCGTATCGAATGCTGCGCCAGCTGCGGATTCGCTACGATCTGCAGACCTGGTGGCACGACAAGTCGATCCTGAGCAACCGCCAGCGCCTGCTCGAGTTCTATTCCGAGATCATCCTGCAGTTCGTCGCCGAGCGCATCGTCGTGTTCGTCGACCAGATCCAGTGCATCGAGAACCTGCCGTACGCTGACCAGCTGCTGGCGAGCATACGCGCCGCGCACAACACGCGCACCACGGACCCCGATTTTTCACGCCTCACGTTCGTGCTGCTCGGCGAATGCGACCCCGTCAGCCTCGTCAGCGAGCCCGAGCTGTCACCGTTCAACGTCACTGAACCGATCGTCCTCGAGGACTTCACGCGCGAGCAACTGGACCTGTTCGCGACCGAGCTCAACCTGGAACCGGCCGCCGCGGCCGCCGCGCTGGATCGCATCTTCTACTGGACGCGCGGCCAGCCGTACCTGAGCCAGAAACTCGCCCGCCAGGTTGCACGGGATACGATGGAAGGCGACGTCGCCGAGCATGTCGATGCCATCGCGACGACGCAGCTTGCGGGGCGCGCTGCGCTGCACAGCGAGCCGCACATGAGCCACATGCATCGCGCGATCGTCAACGACGAGGCGCGCAAGGAGGCGTTGCTGAATCTATTCGGTCGCGTCCGCAAAGGGATCGAGGTACCGGGCGATCTCGGCTCGTCGCTGCAGCGGCGCCTGATGGCCATCGGACTGGTCGAGATCGATCACGACGGCAACCTCCGGGTCCGCAACCGGCTCTACGAGTCCGTGTTCACGGCTCGCTGGGCCAACGAGAACCTGCCCACGCGGCTGCGCGTGCCGGCGCTGGTCATCGGTATCCTCGTGTTGTTCGTCCTGCTGCCGTTCTGGTACACGCAATGGCTGCCGCGCCTCTACATGGACGTGCTGACGTCGCCGACCGTGGAACTGCCCGTCGCGGTCTCGGCGTATGAAAACCTGCGTTCGTTCCCGGGTCATGCGGACACGGCGGACAACCTCTTCCGGCGCTTCGTGGAACGGCGCGCGTTGCTCGCCGCCGACGTCGAGCAAATCCGGCAGGTTGCGGACCTCGCCGCGGAATTGCCCGAGCCCGGGCGCCTGTCCGACGAGTTGCAGGCCGGGTTCTGGGACCGGCAGGCGAGCGCCGCCCTGCGCGACGAACGGCGCGACGTCGCGCTGCTGGCCACGCTGGAGTCACTGGTCTTGTCCACGCCCCACCGCAGGCAGCGCGCTGCCGCACTGGTGTCGGACGATT
Source organism: Woeseiaceae bacterium (assembly GCA_041587435.1). GTDB lineage: Bacteria > Pseudomonadota > Gammaproteobacteria > Steroidobacterales > Woeseiaceae > UBA1847. The sequence goes on along the minus strand of JBFGYM010000052.1, from coordinate 9,984 downwards.
ACCCCCTGCTGCTCGGCAGCCTGCCGCCCCAGGCTGGCTCGACCACGGTCTTCGATCCGGCGAGCATGCTGCTGACCTCGGCCGAGGGAGCGCGCATCTCGCAATGGTCCTATGCCACCCAGGCGGTTCAGCGTCGCGACAGCTGGTCCGTCACCGGCCTCGAAGTCGTGCCGCTGCTGCGGCGGGTCGTCGTCGACCGCGGGGGCACCGTCAACCGCATCGGACTGACGCTCAACCTCAGCCATGCGCGCCTTGCCGACCTGCGCATCAAGATCATTGCGCCTTCCGGCCGCGCCGTCGAAATCGAAACCGGGCTCGAACGAGCGTCCAGCAACGAGGATATCCGTGTTCCTGCGGCGCAGCTACGCGATCTGCTGGGCGAGTCACTGGGCGGAACGTGGTCGATCAGCGTACGCGACGAGGCGCTCGGCGTCGCCGGCCAGCTCGTGGGCTGGAACCTGAAACTCAATTCACAGGGCGTGGTGGAGGAATTCCAGCGCGGCCTGAACATTCCCGACCCAACCGAACGCGAGACCGACAACGTCTGGTTCGACAGGAGCGGTCGCTACGCGGTCGCGCGCGCCTTGCAGAGCGACAGCGCACGCATCTGGGACCTCGCTTTCGCAGAGCCCGTTCGCGCCATCGCCGTCAACGAAAACGAGACGCTGATCGGACTCGATGCGGGCGCCCGCCGCCTCGTGACGGCGACCCAGGACAGCGTCAACATCTGGGACACGGCGACGGGCGATCGCCTGCGCTCACTGCCGATCGGCGCAGCCGGCGCAAGCGCGAGGCTGACGGCGGACGGAGCGGCGTTGTTCGTCGAGCAACGCGGTGACGTCGAGACGCGTCTCGAATTCTGGTCCATCGAGCGCGGCGCCGTGACGGCCGATCTCGTCGTGGCCGGTGTGCCCGCGCTGATCGCGGCCGACCCGACCGGCAAGCGCGTGGCCGTCGCCGACTACGATCGTGCGGTGCGCGTCTGGGATGTGAAAAGTGGCGTGCTGCTGGCGCAGATCGACCTGCCCGTGCAACCAAGCGCGATTCGCCTGTCGGCGGGCGGGGACGTTCTCGGGGTCGTTCACGGCCGCTCCGGCGTGTCACTCTGGCACGTCGCCAGGCCGCAAAGCCCGCTGCTCGAGGAATATGCCGACGGAGAATGGCACCTGGTGTTCGCGCCGTCGGGCTCCGCCGTTCTTGCCGGCCGGGCCGAGACCGGCTACCAGATGTACCGCGCTGCCGACGGACTGCTTATCGGACCCCCGCTCGGACTGCGCGCCGCCGCCGGCGCCAGCACGATCGTCGCCTTTGGTGAAGACGAATCTGTGGTATTCACCGGCAATCCGCGCGGCCTGTCCAGGTTCTGGCGGGCCCCCGAGGTGCCGGCCGCCGGCGAGGCGGCCACGGTGAGCAGCAGCGACCACCCCTTGTGGCAGCCGTCCGCCGACCGGGTCCTCGTCGGTCTGCCCGGCAATCGCGGCATCGTGATCGGTGATCCGTCGGGTCACGTTCACGTCGTGCCCGTCGATGCCGGTGTCGAGGACGTGCGCGCAATCAGCGAGGACGTCAGTTTCATCGGCCACTCGTCGGAGGTGCTCAGACTGGCGGTCGACGTGTCCGGTTCGCTGGTAGCCAGCGCCGCTGCCGACAATTCCGTGCGCATCTGGGAGGTCGACAGCGGACAGCCGAGACCCTTCACGTCGCAGATCGAAGGCGATGCCATCCGCCAGATGGCGTTTTCGCCGGCCAGCGATTTTCTCGCGGTGCTCAAGGGGACGAGTCTCGAAGTCCTGGACGTGACCGACGGCACGGCACTTGCGATATTCGAGTTCGGCGACTTGCACCGCGCCCTGGCGTTCGGCGCCGATGAGCGCGTCTACGTCGGGAGCGAAAACGGCGTGCTGCGACAGGTGACGCATGACGCGGACAGCAACTGGTCGATGCGGCAGCTGTGGCAGGGCAGCCGGGCGATCCGGCAACTCGCCGTATCGCCTCGCGGCACGCAGCTCGTGCTCGTCGACGACCAGGGGCTGGCCAGCCAGTTCATTCTCGAGGAGAGCCGCATCGGCGCACAGACCGTCGCGTTCCCGGGGCCGGTCGAGGAAGTGGCGTTCGGCAGCAGCAGCGCAAGGGCCTACTTCCGCACCGCACGCTGGACGCACCGCGTCAGCCTGTCCGTCGACGGACTGCACTGGGTGGACAGCGTGCTGTCGCCGAAACCGCTGAACGGCGCCGGCATCGTGTTCGGCCCGCCCGGATCGGATACCGCTAACCGGGCCTATCTGCCCGCGGCGCGCGACGGGTTCGTCGAGATGACGGAGCTGGCCTTCCCCGGCTCGTCCCTGCCCGGGCTGTTCGGCAATCGCGAGACGCTGCTCGAGGACTGGCGCCGTCGCCTCGGTGTCGACCTGTCCGGCACGCCGACGAGCGACTAGCGCGCGTCGCCGCGCAGCGTGCGGACGAGCAGTTCGAGCCTGGCGGCCGTGGCGTCAGCGGGCGGCACGGGCTGGCCGACGGTCACCGGGACGCGCGCAAACAGCCGGCCCGGCAACTTGCGCAGGGCGCCGTCGCGCCGCCGGCTGAACCAGCTGCCCCACAGCCGCCCGAGCGCGACCGGGATGACAGGCACCGGGCGCCGCGCGATGATCTTCTCGATGCCGGGCCGGAAGCGCGCGACCTCGCCGTCGCGCGTGATGGCCCCCTCGGGAAATATGCACACGATGTTGCCCGCGGCCAGTTCCGCATCCACCTGTTCGAATGCTTCGTCCATGACGCCGGCGTCTTCCCGCGCCCCGGCGATCGGAATCGCCTTCATCGTCCGGAAGATGAAGTTGAGTAACGGCATCTGGAAAATCTTGTACCACATCACGAAGCGCATCGGCCGCCGAATCGATCCGCTCAGGATGATCGGATCGAAATAGCTGACGTGATTGCAGACGACGACCGCGGGTCCGCTTTGTGGAATATTCTCGAGGCCTGTCGGGCGCACGCGGTAAAAAACCGTGATGATCAGCCACGCGAGAAATCGCATCAGGAACTCGGGCAGCAAGGAATAGATGTAGATCGCGACGACTGCATTCAGCGCGGCGACGACGAGAAACAGTTGCGGGATCGAGAAGCCGGACTGCAGCAGGACCATCGACAGGATCGCGGCACCGACCATGAGAATGGAATTGATGATGTTGTTGGCCGCAATGATGCGCGACAGGTGGCTGCGCTCCGAGCGCTTCTGAATCAGCGTGTACAGCGGAACGCTGTAAAAGCCGCCGAACGCGCCGATCAGGACCAGGTCGAGCCAGACACGAAGGCCGCCCGGCCGCGAAAGAAACTCGGCGATCGTCGTGACCGGCGTGCCGTTGAAATGCGGCTGCGCGAAATACAGGTCGATCGTGAACAGCGTCAGCCCGATCGAACCGAATGGCACGAGACCGAGTTCAATGCGATGACCGGACAGGCGTTCGCAGAGCAGCGAGCCGATACCGACACCGATCAGGAAAGCGGCGAGCACGAACGTGGCGACCGTCTCGCTGCCGTTGAGGACGTCGAGCGTGTAGGCCGGCACCTGGATCGTCATCACCGAACCGAAGAACCAGAACCACGAGATGCCGAGGATCGAGAGGAACACGCTGCGTTCCTCGCGCGCGAACTGCACGATATGCCACGTCTCTTTCCAGACGTTCCAGTTGATCGCGAGGTCGGGATCGACGGCGCGCGTCTGTGGCACTTCGCGGCTGGTCAGGTATCCCAGCACCGCAACCACGACGAGGGTGCCGCCGAGAATCGCCCGCTTGTCGGTATCCAGCAGGGTCGCGACGTCACCGGCTACCGCGATGCCGCCCACGATGAGCCCGAGGATGATCGCGACGAACGTGCCGGACTCGACGAGGGCGTTGCCGCCGATGAGTTCGTCGTCGCCCAGGTGCTGTGGCAGGTAGGCATACTTGACCGGCCCGAACATCGTCGACTGGCAACCCATCAGGAACAACACGACGAGCAGGAACGTGTAGCTCTGTGACAGGAGGGCCAGGCACGCGAGCGACATCAACGCGATTTCGGCCAGCTTGACGCGGCGGATCAGCATCGATTTTTCGAACTTGTCGGCGATCTGGCCCGCCGTGGCGGAAAACAGCAGGAACGGCAGGATGAACAGCCCGGCTGCGACGTTGGCGAGCTGGCTGTGGCCCATGCCGGCGACGACGACGCCCTGGAAAGTGATCAGGATGACGAGTCCCTGGCGAAAGACGTTGTCGTTGAAGGCGCCGAGGAACTGGGTTGCGAAGAAGGGCGCGAAGCGCCGCTGGGACAGAAGTGAAAACTGGCCGGGTCCCGACAAGGGCGTGTGTCCTCGTGCAAAGCAGGGGGCACTATAACGCGAAATTCCCGGGGTTCATGGCAAAACTGCGAACTCCGCCCGATTGGCGGATTTGACCTTTGCTATCATCTGCGCTGCAGGACGCTGAATTTTCTACCATTTAATCAATTTTTCGGGCCGGCCGGACGCCAGATGAACAAACCTTTGACACTGTTGCTGATCGGGACCTCGGTTCTCGCCGCCTGCGAGTCCGAGCCGCCGCCTGCGCGCTCGGTGTCGGAGTTCATCGACAACCCGATCCTGCTCGAGGCCGCCATGGTGCGCTGCTCGCGCGATACCTACGAATACCGCTACGGCGCCGAGTGCCGTAACGCGCGTTCGGCCGTGCGGCAGATACAGGCCAAAGAGGAAGAGGCGCGCCGCAAGGAACTCGAGGCTCGCTCGGAGAGCAAGCGCCAGGCATTGCGACGCACGCAGGCGGCGCAGGCCGAAGCACGGCGCCGTGCCGAGGAAGCCGAACGCCTGCGCAGGGAGGCCGAGTACCTCGCCCAGTTCGGCGCGCTGCCCGCCGACGGCGGCGACCCGAACGACCGGCTTCCCGAGGGCAACGTGCCACTCGCCGTGGTGCCGAAAGCCAACGATGGGTCGACGCCCCCGGCATCTTCCGGCGGCTCGCCGACGACGGTTCCGGGAAGCAATGCCCCGGTCGCCAAGATCGAACCTGCCGATGAAGAGCCGGCAGCCGACCTGCAGGACATCCGCGAGGAGCTGCGCCGCCGCAGCGGCGACGGCAACTAGTCCGCCGTCGGCATCGTCCGCACGTGAAGGTCGCGCTGCGGAAACGGTATCTCGATATTTTCCCGGATAAACGCCTTGTAGACGGCGCAGTTGAGTTCGTGCTGCACGCGGCCCCGGTCGGCCGGGTTCGCGATCCAGCCCAGCAGCTCGAAATCCAGGCTCGAATCTCCGAACAGCCGAAAACGGGCGCGCGGCGCCGGGTCGTCGAGGATGGCCGGATTGTCGTGCGCGACGGCCTCGAGCGTTTCGAGGACATGGTCTACGTCGCTGCCGTAGGCCGTACCGACCGCGATGCGAATACGGTGCTGCGACGGCGGCCCGCCGGCTTCGTTGACGATCGTGCTGTTGCCGATGATGCCGTTCGGTACGGTGATCTCGACGTCGTCGCGCGTCAGGATGCGCGTGCTGCGCAGGCCGATTTCCGTCACGATGCCGCGTTGTCCCGAGTCGAGAATGATGTAGTCGCCGGTCTTGTAGGGCGCGTCCATCGCGATCGACACGCCGGCAAACAGGTTTGACAGCGTGTCCTTGGCCGCGAAGCTCAGGGCGAGGCCGACGATACCGGCCGAGGCCAGCCAGGCCGTGACGTCGATGTTCCAGGCAAGAAAGACGAAGTACACGGCGAGCGCGACGAGCAGCACTTTGACGACATTGTGCAACAGCGACAACATGCCGCTCTGCGCGAGCGGGTTTTGCGACGAGCGGCGCAGCGTTTGCGCGACGAGGTTGTTTAACTGGCCGATCGCGCCGTACCAGACGAAGATGGCGATGGTCTCGAGCAGGTTGACCGTCACCTCGGTAGGCGTCTCGGGCAACTGCATGCGCAGCGTCGCGAGCCCGAGCCCGATCAGGATGAACGACATGAAGATCGGGCGGTGCACGAGTTCGATCAGGCTGTCGTCGAAATCGTTCGTGGAACGCCTCGCAATACGGCCGACGACGCCCGAGATGATCCAGTCGGCGATCTTGCCGAGCAGGATGAACACCGCCGCAATGATGGCGGCCTGCAGGTAGAGATTGGGTCCGATCAATTCAGCGAATTGCTGAACCCTCGCAATCAGCTCGCTCAATTCGGCTGCGCCCTTGTTCTAGTAGCTGGGATCGTACTCGGTTTCGTCTTCGCTCGGCTCCGGCAGGCCGTAGGTCTTGACGCTCGGTTCCTGTTCGACCGCACCAGGCGACGGGTCGGTGCCGGCCCGCATGCCCGGCGACGTCGGCAGCCGCGCCGTCTGCGCGGTCAGGATCTGGACAAAGGTGTTCGCGATGTCGGGCGCGATGTTCGGCGAACTGGCGAAGATCTTCTCCGGCGTCATACCCGTGGAGCCGTAAAACGCAGCATTGGCTTTGCGGTCCATCGTGACGCCGGCGCCCTCGAGCGCCACGCCGGCGAACAGGCCGCGGCTGCGTGAATAGGAATACACCTCGGCCTTGAACTCGATGTCGGTCGCAACACTGCCGACGCGGCCGACCGGGCCGGCCGCCACCGACGCATTCGCGCCGAGCGTCAGCTTGCCGTTCGCAATGCCGTCGACGCTCTTGCGCGTCTTGAAGACGAGTATCACGTCGGTCGAATCGGCGCCGATCTGCCAGCCGAAGCTGCCGCTCGTCAGCGTGATGAAGGCCGGGTTGCTCCACGAGTTGTCACCCTGCCTGACGACGAGTACGCCTTTGCCGCGGCGCGCCCCGAGACCGAATGCGGCGCGCACGACGTTCGGGATCACGGCGACGGCGTAGGCCCGCGACAGGAGGTTCGGCGGAATGGCCTTCTCCGGGATGCGAGACAGCTGGTCAATGACGTCAGCCGCGTCGGCGACGCGTTTCTCCTCGCGCGAGGCGGCAAGGGCGGACGAGGTGATGAAGAGGGCCAGCACGGTTACGGCGGCCAAAAGTCGTTTGCTGTTCATGAAGGGTTCCGACAAAAGTTTCGCTCTATCGTTCGATGATACGCCAAATTGCTGAACGCGTTATGAACGGGCCCGATGCACGAGTATCGGCGGCAGCGGGTAGTCGAGCGTCGCGCACACGGCGCGGATCAGTTCGGCCTCCGTGACGGCAAGCTTGCCGTCAAAAGCAGCCGTTGCGCTGATTGCGCGCAGCAGCGATTCCTTGCCTTTACTGTTGAGTCCGAGAAGCACGTCAAGGCTGTGGTCGAGGACCGATACCGTGTAGTCGCGCTCGGAACCGTATCGGGAGTCTTGCGCCCAGTCGCCCAGCGTGGCGATGCCGGCCGCGTACGCCGCACGGCGGCCGGCGTCGTCGTCTTCGTGGCCGTAATCGGCCAGGATACGCAGCAGGTCGAGCGCCGCGGAGCGCATCTCGGAGCGGCTTGCGCGACGCGCGCGGCGACGGCCGGTCGGGTCGACGGCCTGGCCGAGATTGCTCATCAGGATGCGATGGAAGCAGTACTCGTACAGGTCGATCCGGCCGTCGATCTCGATCATGCGCGTCGTCAGCGACACCAGGTAGCTCAGTTCCGGCGACGGCCGCAGCTTGAGCGCGGGAAAGGCGATCTCGAGCAGCGGCAGCCGGAACTCGGCGCCGGTCTGCGCGAGTTCGTCGTAGTAGCGGCGCAACAGGGTTGCGCGTTCGGCGCCGAGCTGTTCGCGGGCGAGCGACACTTGCCGGTCGACGATCCGTCCGGAGCGGTCGAGGATCAGTGCGATCGTCAGCAGGTACGCAAATTCGGACGAGTGGGCGGCGTCGTACAGCGCGGCCGGGATCGACTGCCGCAGGTGCTGCGCGTATTCGACGTGCTCGATCTCCGGCTCGCCCACGGTCTCCGCGATGGACTCGGCCAGCACCTGCGCGCCGCCCGTCGCAATGGCCGTGGTGACGTTGCCGGCAAATTCGGACATCCCGGCAGGGCGTTCGCGGTCGTCGCCGCGAAAAGGCGCTCGCTCGACGCGCGGAAAGTCGGTCTCCCTGAACCCCGGGTCGAGCGCCTGGATGCGATCGACGAGCGGCGGATGCGTGGCAAACAGGCCGCTCAGCTTGCTGCCCGAGCCGAACAGCATGTGGCTGACTTCTTCGGGGTCGGCGGATTTGATCGTCGAGCCGTGGCTGTAGCCGCCGATTTTCTTGAGCGCATTGGCGATGCCGGAACTCTGCCGCGTGAATTGCACGGCCGATGCGTCGGCAAGGTACTCGCGCTGCCGCGACACGCTGGCTTTGATCACGCGGGCAATGAACATCCCGATGCTGCCGAGGATCGCGAGACCCAGCCCGATGATCAGGATCACGGGGGCACTGCGGTCCCGCCGGCTGGATACAATGCTGGCGTGATGCCCGCCGCGCACGATCAGGCGCCCGATCAGGGCCAGCACCATGATGCCGAACAACACGCCCATCAGGCGGATGTTGAGCCGCATGTCGCCGTTGAGGATATGGCTGAACTCGTGCGCGATGACGCCCTGTAATTCGTCGCGATCGAGCAGTTCGAGCGCCCCGCGGGTAACGGCGACCGCGGCGTCGCTGGGCGTGTAGCCGGCGGCGAATGCATTGATGCCGCTTTCTTCCTCGAGAACATAGATCTCGGGCACGGGCACGCCCGACGCAATGGCCATCTCCTCGACGACATTGCGCAGGCGCCGCCGCAGCGGGTCCTGCACATCGGCCGGCACGAGCGTGCCGCCAACCTGTCGCGCGACAGCGCCGCCGCCCGAGGACAGGACGGACGTCTTGAAAATGCTGGCACCGACGATGAACAGGGTCGTCAGCAGCGCCGTGCCGACCAGGACTCCCGCATAGGCCCGCACGAATTCCCCGGGTGCGTAGCCGTAACCGGCGTCGGTGAAACTGTACAGCGCGAAGCCGACGATGAACGTCACGCCCGCGACGATCAGCGCCGTCGCGATGATGTAGGCAACGACCAGGCGACGCGACGCCTGACGTGCCTTGTCCTGCGCGGCGAAGAAATTCACGGGTCAGCGCCGCGAGCGGGAATCAGGTGAACGAAACTTCGGGTGCCTCGCGCATTTCCTCGGCTTCGATCTCGAGGAAGCTTGCAAGCTCGAACTTGAACGTGTTGGCGATGATGTTGTTGGGGAAGTTCTCGACCGTGTTGTTGTAGCCCATCACCGCATCGTTGAACGCCTGGCGGGAGAATGCGACCTTGTTCTCCGTGCTGGCCAGTTCCTCCTGGAACTGCATCATGTTCTGGTTGGCCTTGAGATCCGGGTAGGCTTCGGACAGGGCGAACAGGCGGCTGAGCACGGCGCCCAGAGCGCCTTCCGACGCGCCGAGTTCCTTGATCGCCGCCGCGTTGGCCGGGTCGACCTTGGCTGCTTCGAGTGCGGATACCGCGGCGTTGCGCGCCTTGACGACACTCTCGAGCGTCTCGCGCTCGTGTTTCATGTAGCCCTTGACGGCTTCGACGAGGTTCGGGATCAGGTCATGCCGCCGCGTGAGCTGCACGTCGATCTGGGCAAAGCCGTTGCGGACGCGGTTGCGCTCGTTGATCAGTCGGTTGTAAATGCCGATCGCCCAGAACACAATGGCCGCGACCAGGCCCAAGAAAATAAGGAATGAAGTCACTGTCCCGCTCCTCGCTTACTCGTTGTTTCACCAAGCATAACCCCGGGCTTGGGCCAAGACTAGCGGCGCTGCTCGTCCTGTTGCCTTTCCAGATTGCCCATGGCGACTGGGTCGGCGATGCCCGCCCGATGATGGGCACCGAGGTGAGCGTTCACCTCTGGAGCGACGACCCCGAAGCCGGCCGCCGGGCGCTCGAAGAGGTATTTGCCGAGGCGTCGCGCATCGATCGCCTCATGAGTACCTACAAAGATGAGAGCGAAATCTCGAAAATCAACCGCGACGCCGCGACCGGCCCGGTGGCTGTCGGCGACGAGCTCTTCGACCTGATACGCCGCTCGCTC
>JBFGYM010000051.1:0-12423 GCA_041587435.1 Woeseiaceae bacterium | reverse complement strand
GGTCATGATCGTACCGGCGCCCAGGGCCACCTGGCTAAGCAAGACGTCATTGGTTCCAGACGCATCTCCGGATGCAACGAGCCTCGCCACGGTGCCTGCCCGGCCGCCCTGCCCGCTGGAATCGAGAGCAATGGATCCGCGACCAGCCGGAACCTGTTCCAACGTCCAGCCGGTGAAGTCCCCGGTTTCGAAGTTGCCGTTCACAAAGGCGCCGCCGCCACCGCCGGCATTGGCATCATAGAAGTAGACGTTGTCGACGTACACGGTGCTGCCGTCGGCTGTCGGGTCGAGCACGATCTGGTTGAGGTCCGCGAGACTCGCCAGACCCGCCGCCTGGAAATCGGCCAGCGGAATGTCGACGCTCACCCAGCTACCCTGCGCAAGCGCGGGCGTCGATGCGTTGTCGAGGATCACGTCGCCGCTGGTATCGGCGTTGGCTCCGCCGAAACCGTCGCCGCCGAAGTCCACCAGCCTGACCAGCAGGCTGTCGGCATCCGGGGTCCACACGTCGAGATGGAGGTGCGTCATGCCGGACCCATCCACCTGGAACTCCACACCCACGAAGTTGATCGCCAGGTGTTCCTTGACCAGGCCGCCATCGATGGTGACGTCACTCGTCGTGTTGTTCGGATCCGACCACGGCGTCGGCCAGGTGACGGCAATGTCGGTGTACGCGTCGCTGTACAGCGAAATCACGCTTCCCGCGTCCTGCGTCGGCGTCGGCGCGGATGTCGTCGGCGCAGAACCACCGCCTCCGCCGGCGTTGGCGTCGTAGAAGTAGACGTTGTCGAAGTAGAGCGCGCTGCCGTCCGGCGTCGGATCGACGACGATCTGGTTGAGGTCGGCAAGGCTCGCCAGCCCGTTGTCGAGAAACGCCTGCAGCGGGATGTCGAGGCTGACCCAGGTTCCCTGGCCCAGCGCCGGCGTCGAGGCCGCGTCATACGTCAATACGCCCTCGGTGTCGTTGCCGCCACCGAAGCCGTCACCGCCGAAGTCGACGAGTTTCAGGAGCAGGCTCGTCGCATCGGGCGTCCAGACGTCCATGTGCAGGTGCGTCATCGACGTACCGTCCACCTGGAACTCGATGCCGAAGAAGCCCACGTTGAGGTGCTCCCGGACCAGGCCGCCTGCGATCGTCACGTCGCTGGTGGTGTCGTTGGGCACCGACCAGGGCGTCGGCCAGGTCACGGCGATGTCGGTGTAGGCGTCGCTGAACAGCGAAATTACGTCCGCCGCAGACTGCGTCGGCGTCGGCGCCGCCGTCGTTGGCGCATTGCCACCGCCGCCTCCGGCGTTGTCGTCGTAGAAGTAGACGTTGTCGAAAAACAGGTCCGTGCCGTCAGGGCCCGGATCCACGACGATCTGGTTGAGATCGGCGAGACTCGCCAGCCCGTTGTCGAGAAACGCCTGCAGCGGGATGTCGAGGCTCACCCAGGCGCCTTGCGCAAGCGCTGGCGTCGAGGCCGCGTCATACGTCAACACACCCTCGGTGTCGTTGCCGCCGCCGAAGCCGTCGCCACCGAAGTCGACGAGCTTCAGGAGCAGGCTCGTCGCATCGGGCGTCCAGACGTCCATGTGCAGGTGAGTCATCGACGACCCGTCCACCTGGAACTCGATGCCGAAGAAGCTGATGTCCAGGGCCTCCTTGACGAGGCCGCCATCGACGGTAATGTCGCTGGTCGTGTTATTCGGCACCGACCAGTCCGTCGGCCAGACCACGGCCTCGTCGGTATACGCATCGCTGTACAGCGAGATCACGCTGCCCGCGTCCTGCGTCGGTGTCGGCGCCGAGGTCGTCGGCGCGGACCCGCCCGGAGGCGGACCACCGCCGCCGCCGCAGTCTGCGACCTGGTTGATCTCGTCGAAATAGAAGGTCCAATTGTTCGGATCGCCTGCGGCGTCGCCCATCACCGTCACGTCAAAGATGATCGTCAGCGCGGTGGCGTCCGGCCCGGCCGTCGCTCCGGTGAAGTCGTAGCAGAGCTCTTCCCAGCCGCTGCTGCCGCTGTGATCGAGCGAGCGCTCCTGGTCGAGCCCTTCGAACTTGAACAGGACCGGCACCTGGCGGGACGCCCACACCTGCATCGTGAACGCCGTGCCGTTCGCGAAATCGAAGCTGGCGTCGAGCGGCATGCTGGTGCCGCCGAACGTACCGCCACCCATGACCTGGAACTTGAGCATGCGGGCGACCCTGTCGGTCGTGTTCGAGCCGCTCATGTCCGGGTTGTCCACGACCGCCGCGTCGCCGCCTTCGAAATTGTTGAACGTGTACGGACCGCATACGTCTTCAAAGTTGAAGAGCGGGTCGCAGAAACCGGGCGGTATCGGCGGCGGCGGAGGCGCCAGCGTCCCTTCGATCCGTTGCTGGCCCTCGCCCTGTCCGAAGCAACCCGAGAGCAGCGTGGCTGACAGCAGGAGCGCCGTGAAACGTGAGGTGAGCGTTGGTGAGATTCGGTTCATCGTCTTGAACTCTCTTGTTAACTGTTGTGCGTCGGTTGGCAGTCGTCTGCCAGACGCGGAATTGACCGCCTGCTGTAACCGGTGCCTAGGGTTCCCCTGAGTAGACGCGGACCCAGTCCACCTCCATCGTCACGGGGAACGCCGTGCTCGCGTCAGGATTGCCCGGCAGGTTGCCGCCCACCGCGACGTTGAAAATGATGTAGAACGGATTATCGAAAGGCGCCGGAAAATCGCCGCCCGAGGAAAACCACGAGTTTTGCATCGCGTACATGACGTCGTCGACATACCAGCGGATTTCTGTGGCGTCCCACTCGACCGCATATACGTGGAAATCGGCTGTCGCATCAGTCGGCACGACGTAGGATTCACCAGTGAAGCGATTGTTCGGGAACTCGCCACCGTAGTGGATCGTGCCGAAGACCGTATTGCCGCCGGTGCCGCCCAGGTTGACGGCTTCCATGATGTCGATCTCACCCGACGCGGCCCAGCCGCCGTACGGGCTGTCCTGGGCGAGCATCCAGAACGCCGGCCAGATGCCCTGGCCGCCCGGCAGGCGCATGCGCGCCTCGATACGCCCGTAGCGGAAAGCGAATCGGTCGCGCGTGTTGATGCGGGCGGACGTGTAGTCGAAACGTCCGAGCGCTTCCTCGCGAACCTCGATCGTCAGCAGGCCACCGCCCAGCTGCGCGTTGTCGGGCAGGTAGTACTGCTTTTCGTTGTTGCCCCATCCGGGGATACCGTACTGGCTGCCGTCGCCGGTTTCGAAGAACCAGACGTTCGGGTCGAGGCTGGCACCATCGAATTCGTCGCTCCACACGAGGCTTAGCCGGTCCCCCGGCGAAACGTCGTTGTTCAGCGCAATCGTCAGAATCGGGTTGGTCGCATTGACGTTGTTTTGCGGCGGAACGGTGATCGGGGGTGCGATATTGACGTCGGAGAGCGGCACGGGACGGCCGTCGTTGGAGCACGACGCTACGAGCGCCGCAGTGGCCAGTGCGAAAGCAAGGCGAAACCGGTGAGCTGAACGCATTCTTGATTTTCCCCCATGGAATCTGTGTAGAACCCGGGGCGCACCTGCATGCGCCCCGGAACAGGGTAATAGGTATCAAGAAATGACAGCGCTGTCAACTTTCGGCAAATACGTAACAAGTTGTATCAGCAGCCGACCTCGCCCAGGTCGCGCCAATCGGACGAATCGGGCCGGTCGTCCCCGGCCTCGCGATCCGGCGCGCCGCCCTGGGGCTTCTGCCGGATGCGGTCGTTGGCGACCACATGAGGCGGGACATACGGGGCGACGACCGCCATTCCGCACAGCGCGAAGGAAAACGGGTCGATTCGCGGAGCATTGTGCATTTTCATGTCTGACCTCCTTTGTCAAAGTGCCATGACGTGCGCCCCGGTACCGAGTACCACGGCGCACGACATCACAATAGGGGCGCCCTGCCCCTGCCACAAACGAAAAATAATCAGGCCGGCCTTAAGAAAAACTTGGCCTACTCGGCGAAGCGCTCGACGATCCAGTCGCGCAGCGTTCGCACGGCGGGATCGTGCGCCCTGTCCTCCGGCGACACGAGGTAGTAAGAAGCGTCCGCAACGAGTTCCTTGTCGAACAAGGGCACGATCGTGCGCTGCCGGAACCACTGATCGGCAATCGGTACGGGGACGAGCGCGGCGCCGATACCCTGCTCCGCGGCCCGCACCACGGCGATCATCGAGCCCAGCCGGGTCACGCGCACATCGTCGGGGAGCTCGATACCGGAGACATCCGACCACTCGGCCCAGGCCCGTGGGCGGGTCTCGTGCACGATCAGCGGGAAGTTGCTGACGATGCGATTGCCTTTCAGTTTCAGTTTCTTTTTAAACTCGCGCGATCCGGCCGGCACCATGCGCAGCGGAAACAGCAGGTCGGCCTGCGTGTCGGCCGGCGGCCTGCGGAACAGCCGAATGGCGAGGTCCGCGTCGGCCGGCATTTTCTCGGCCGCCTCGTCACTCGTGTCCACCTGGATGTCGAACTCCGGATGCAGGTCGGTGAACCCGCCGAGGCGCGGTATGAAATACTCGCTGGCAAAGAAAGGCTGCACCGAGATGCGCAGCGATTTCTTGCGGCGACCGGTTCCCCGGAATTCGGCGACGACTTCGTCGATCCGGTCGATCAGCGGATTCAGTTCGTCGAACAACGCCTCGCCGTCCTCGGTCAGCGCAAGGTCGCGCGCACCGCGTTCGAACAGCTTTACCCCGAGTTCCTGCTCGAGATTCTTGATCTGCTGACTGACGGCGGATGGCGTGATGAACAACGCATCCGCGGCCGCCTTGAAACTCTCGTAGCGTGCCGCAAAGCAAAACGTCCGCAAGCCGCGCAGCGACGAAGGAGCAATGCGATTCATTGACGGGAGGGCCGGCCGTCTTTACTGCAGGACGAGCTTCGGCGTCCGGTCCACACGGAACAATCCCCAGTGCTTCTCCGCCCCTTCCGGGTTGGCGGGGTCGCCTTTCCAGGGCTCGTCGAAAGCCTCGAAAAAGAACACCGTGACGTTCGCTTTCCGTGCCCAGGCCTCCAGTTCGTTGTAATAGCGCAACTGGTTTTCCTCGCCGGCCTGTTCCGGGAATTCCATGCCCGTGGTGGCCCATCCGGCTTCGAGGATCACGATCGGCTTGCCCGGCAGCGCCGCGTGCACGTCCTCGATGTTCTCGATCGTGAACGACAGGCCCTCGTCGATGGTCTTCTCCTCCCACACCGGGTAGGTATGGATGCCGAGGAAATCGACCTCCGCTGCCAGCGGCGCGCCGTCCTCGATCCACCAGGCATAGTTGTCCGCCACGGTGACCGGCTGCGGCACCGCGGCTTTGACCCGGCGCACGTAGGCAATGACCTGCTCGAGCGGCACCATGTGATCGTTCCAGTCGACCAGGGCTTCGTTGCCCACGTTGACCGCAACGACGATATCGTCGAAGCGTTTCGCCAACTCGATGCCGCGCTCGATCTCGCTCGCGTTCTCGATGCGGTTCCGGGCAAGTTCGTCTTCGGGTATCGGTTCGTCGAGCCACGCACAACCTTCATGGTTGCTGACTTCGGCGCGCAGCCATATTCCGAGAAGCACCTTGATCGGCAGCCCGTGCTGCTCGATCAGTTCCAGTGTTGCGCGCGTGTTCTCGCCCGTGTCGTAAACGCGAATCAGGCGGTAGCCGTGCGCTTCGAGAAGCCGTAGATCCTCGAGGATCTGCTCGGGCGTCGGGTTTCGGGCACCCATGCCGCGATCGGGGTGCTGCCCGTCGCGAAAACCGGAGTAGGCCAGTGCCATGACCTCGCCGAGCATCAAGTCGCTTTCTTCCTGCATAAAAACGCTGTTCTCCTGGGACTGCCCATCCGTGTTCGCCGGCGACGTGCAGGCCGCAAGCGAGACCAGCGCCGCAACAAGAACCATCGTGTTTTTCATACGAACTCTCCGGGAAACGGGTGGATTGCCTAGGCTCCTGTAATCCTGAACTCAGATCGCAGTTCCGTAGCGGAACTGCCACCGATCCAGACGTGAAACAGCCCGGGTTCTACCGTGCGCCTGCCATCGCGACCGAAGAACGCGAGGTCATTCGTCGACAGTTCAAACGTCACGACCTCGCTCTCGCCGGGCGCCAGTCGCAGGCGCCGGAATCCTTTCAGCTCCCTGACTGGACGCGTGATACTGGCCACGAGGTCGCGCGTGTAAAGCTGCACGACTTCCTCCGCTTCTCGATCGCCCCGGTTGGTCAGTGTCGCGCTGATCGCGACCTTGCCGCCCATCGGTATCTCCGCCGCACTCACGACCATGTCGCTGTAGGCAAATTCCGTGTAGGACAAGCCGTGGCCGAACGGAAACAGCGGCGTAAAACAGGTGTCGAGGTGAAACGCACTCATGCCGAGTGACGTCTGCGGCGCGAACGTGTCGATATCATCGATATGCACGACGTTGTCGTGAGACGGCGGCTTGCCGCCGTTCTTCTGGCTATAGTAGATAGGGATCTGGCCGACCACGCGCGGGAACGTGACCGGCAACTTGCCGGACGGCGACTCACGCCCGAAGACGAGGTCCGCGATGGCCGGGCCGCCCAGCGTGCCCGGGTGCCACGCATAGAGAATCGCGTCGACCTCATCGACGATGTTGCTCAGTGTCAGCGGACGTCCCGCGAGGATCACGGCGATCACCGGCTTGCCACTCTTGCGTACGCGCCGCACCAGCTCCACCTGGTCCCCGGGCAGGTTGATGTCAGATCGCGAATGCGCTTCGCCCGAGAGAATCGACTCCTCGCCGAGGAACAGCAACACGGAGTCGGCGCTTGTTGCCGCCTCGACCGCCACATCAAACTCGGGATTGACCCGGCTGCGCGAATTCTCCATGGCACGCACGTAGCGCACCTCGACGTCACCGCCGACGAGTTTGCGGATCGCCTGCAGCGGCGTCACGCTGAGCTTCTCGTCGCCGTCGAAAATCCACGTTCCGAGTTGCTCGTACGGCGCGTCGGCAAGCGGACCGATGATCGTCACCGAACCCAGCCGGTGCGTCGACAGCGGCAGGACATCGCCGTGATTCTGCAGCAGCACGACGCTCTGCAGCGCGGCCCGGCGCGTTGCCGCGAGCGCCCGCTCACTGGCGATCGGCGGCAGGTCGTCGGGGTTCGTGTAAGGCGAATCGAACAGGCCAAGTTCGAACTTGGTGCGGAGAATGCGCAATACGGCCGCATCGATCTGCGTTTCGCTGACATGTCCGGCTTCGACCAGTTCGTGCAGGTGATTGCCATAGGCGTCGCCCGCCATCTCCATGTCGACGCCTGCCGTCACGGCCTCGAAGGCAGAGCCGCGGTCGTCTTCGGTCAGCCCGTGAATCTTCAGCTGACGAATCGAGTCCCAGTCGCTGACGACGAAACCGTCGAATCCCCACTCGCCGCGCAACACGTCGGAAAGAATGTAATGGTTGCCGGTCGCCGGTACGCCGTTCAGGTCGGAAAACGAAGTCATGAAACTGCATACGCCCGCATCGGCGGCCGCATGGAAAGGCCGGAAGTAGACGTTGCGCAGCTTGGTGTCGGGAATGTTCGTGGTCGCGTAATCGCGGCCGCTCTCGACGGCGCCGTAGCCGGCGAAGTGCTTGGCGCAGGCCGCGATCGAGCCGGTGTCCGCGAGGTGCTCGCCCTGGAAGCCCTCGACCATGGCAACGCCGAGACGGCTCGTCAGCAGAACGCATTCACCGAAACTCTCGGCGATACGCCCCCAGCGCGGGTCTCGCGAGATGTCGATCATCGGCGCGAACGTCCAGTTGACGCCGCTGCGCGCGGCTTCGAGCGCCGCGATGCGTGCGCCCTCGCGCACGACCTCGGGATTCCAGGTCGCCGCCTGCCCGAGCGGGATCGGGAAGACGGTCTTGAAACCGTGTATGACGTCACGCCCGACGAGCAGCGGGATGCCGAGCCGGCTTTCCTCGACGGCGATGCGCTGCAGCGCGTTGATGGCATCGACGTCGACGTTGTTGAGGATCGAGCCGACGAGCCCCGCGCGCACGCGTTTGCCGAGGTAGTCGGGCGCGTACCCGTGTCCGGCCTCGAGCTGGCACATCTGGCCGATCTTCTCGGCCAGCGTCATTTGACGAATCAACGCCTCGGCCCGCTCGGCGGCTCCGGCCGTCGCATCCCGTCGATGCGCGATGTTCATGTCCATAGAATCGACCCTTTGCTGTCGGGCTTTTAGCAACATTTGACAGCGCTGTCAATTTGTTACACGATGGTTTCGCGTCCGGCGTAATAACAATGAAATCGGGGATACGCCATGAACGATCACATTCACTACGAGACCGCAGCGAGGGACCGTATCCCGTTCGTCCTGAAGGTAGTCTACGGGTTTGGGGCGTTCGTCAACAATCTCCTGGCTGCCGCCATCGGCGGCATGGTCATCGTGCTCAACCTCGGTCTCGGCATGAACCCCGCGCTCGTCGGCCTGCTCGGCGCCCTGCCTCGCCTGACCGACGCGATCACCGACCCGCTCATGGGTTACATCTCTGACAACACGCGGTCCCGGTGGGGTCGCCGCCGGCCGTACATCTTCTGCGGCGCCATCGCCGCCGGCATCGTGTTCGCGATTCTGTGGCAGCTTCCGGCCGGCAAGAGCGAGGCCTGGTACTTCTGGTATTTCCTCGGCGGCTCCCTGATCTTCTACCTGGCCTACACGATCCTGGCGACCCCGTGGGTCGCGCTCGGCTACGAAATGACGCCGGACTATCACGAGCGCACGCGGCTGATGGGCGTGCAGAACTTCATCGGCAACACCGCCTATATGATCTCGCCCTATTTTCTCGCGATCATGTACCTGCCGGTATTCGGCGACGTCGTCACGGGCGCCGGGTACCTCGCCTTGATCATCGCGGTCGTCGTCATCGGGCTGGGTATATTGCCGGCCGTCTTCCTCCGCGAACGGTTCAAGAATGTCGCCGGCGACGACGTGTCGGACGAGGGCGGCGGCATTGGCAGCATCGTCATGGACTTCCTGCGTGGCTTCGGCACATCGCTGAAGTTCAAGCCGTTCCTCAAGCTGTGCCTCGCGACATTCCTCGTCTTCAACGGGTTCATCCTGATCGCCTCGTTCCAGCCCTACGTCATCATCTACTACGTTTTCGGCGGCGACCAGGAAGCCGGAGCCGTGTTCGTCGGTCACTCCGGCCTGATCCAGGCAATCGCGGCGCTCATGGTGATCGCGTTCGTCACCTGGCTCGCGACCAAGGTCGGCAAGCGCAAGGCATTCTACGTCTCGACCGGGGTTTCCATGGTCGGGTATGCGCTGAAGTGGTTCTGCTACACGCCCGACAACCCGTGGCTCGTGCTGGTTCCGGCGCCGTTGATGGCATTCGGTCTCGCCGGCCTCTTCACCCTGATGCCGTCGATGATCTGTGACGTCGTCGACATGGACGAACTCAATACGCGCGAACGCCGTGAAGGCATGTACGGGTCCATCTTCTGGTGGGTCGTCAAGCTCGGGCAATCCGTCGCCATCTTCGGCGGCGGCCTGCTGCTCGTCTGGACCGGTTTCAACGTCGAACTCGGCGGCAACCAGTCGGCCGAAGCTATCACGATGATGCGCATCTGCGACGCGCTCATTCCCTGCATCGCTTCGGGCATCGCCATCTGGTCCATTGCAAGCTATACAATCACCGAAGAAAAGGCGCACGAAGTGCGAATGGAACTCGAAGCCCGCCGGGGCGCCGTCTAGGCGCGACAGGAGCATTGCATGAGCAGCGGTACGACCACGAATCACATGGCAGTCGCGGCCGAACCGTTGAGGTTCGTCGAAAAACTCGGCTACGGCCTCGGCGACACCGCGTCGAACTTCTTCTTCCAGGTCTTCAACATCTTCCTGCTGTATTACTACACGGATGTGTTCGGGCTGTCGGCCGCGGCGGTCGGCACGATGTTCCTCGTCACCAAGATCGTCGACGCGGTGAGCGACCCGATCATGGGCGTAATCGCCGATCGCACGAACTCACGCTGGGGCAAGTTCCGGCCTTACCTGCTGTGGGCCGCCATCCCCTACGGTGTTTGCGGGTACCTGATGTTTGCCAACCCGGCGCTCGGGGACACCGGCAAACTCATCTATGCCTACGCCACGTACTCGTTGATGATGCTCGCCTACACGGCGATCAACGTGCCTTATTCGGCGCTGATGGGCGTTATCTCGCCCGTGTCCGTCGAACGGACCAAGGTTGCCAGCTACCGGTTCATCTGCGCCTTCATCGCCGGGTGGGTCATTGCCACGTTCGTCACGCCCCTGAAAAACATGCTCGGCGGCGGCAACGAAGCCCTCGGATTCCAGCTCACGATGGCCATCTTTGCAGTAGCCTCCATCCTGTTGTTCTGGGTTACGTTTGCGACGACGAGGGAGCGCGTCGCCCCGATCCAGGAAGAAACCAACCTCCGGCTCGATCTCAAGGCCGTGATGCGAAACAGCCCCTGGATGGTGTTGTTCGTCGCCGCGGTCTTCACACTCATGAACGTCGCCATCCGCAATGCCTCCCTGTTGTACTACTTCAAGTACTACGTTGGCGACGATGGCACGCGACTGTTCCTGATATTCGACAAGACCGCCGTCTTCATGTCGCTCGGCCTTCTCACGATGCTGATCGGCATCTCGTTCACGAAGACCCTGTGCGACTACTTCGAGAAGCGCAGCCTCCTGATCGCACTGACGGTACTCAACGCAATCGCGATGGCCGTGTTTTACGTGATTCCGCCCGACCAGTACTGGATGATGGTAGCGGTCAACTGCTTCGGCACCCTGGTCATCGGCCCGACGCCCGCGCTCGTGTGGTCCATGTACGCAGATACGGCCGATTACGGCGAGTGGAAGACGGGCCGCAGGACGACGGCACTGGTCTTTTCCAGCCTGCAGTTTGCGCAGAAACTGGGGCTGGCGGTCGGCGCCGGGCTGTCGGGCATCATCCTGGCGTTGTTCGGCTTCGTCGCGAACGAGGTTCAGACGGAGACGTCGCTGGCCGGCATCCGCTTCCTGTTCAGTGTCATGCCGGCCATTCTCGCGCTGCTCGGCGCGATCTCCATTTTCTTCTACCGCATCAATATGAAGACGATCCGGCGATTCGAGACCGAACTCGCCGAGCGGCACGCAACGTAAGAAAAAATCGGGCCCGGCCATCGGCGGCCGGGCCCAGGGCACTCTCGGAGAGAGCAGAGAAGAAGCTAGTAATCCGCGAACAGGCTCTGGTGTCCGTCCTGCCACGCCGAGACGAGCGCGTCGCCTTCGGCGATCTGTTCCGGCGTCATGCGCGTCGCGATGAATTCACGTTTGTCCTTGGCGCCGTAGTCGCCGAGCTTCTCGGCCAGGCTGAACCACTTGTACGCCTCGACCGGGTCGTAGGCGTCGAGAAAGTCCATGGCGAAGTAACGCCCGAGCGCCATCTGGGCTTCGGCGTGGCCCTTGTCGGCCGCTTTGCGATACCACTCGTTGGCCAGCAGCTCGTCCTGCGGCACGCCCCAGCCGTTCTGGTGCATGACGGCAAGGTTGAAGGCCGCGTCGCGGTGCCCCTGTTCGGCCGCGATGCCGTAGTACTTGAGCGCCAGCGCGTCATCCATGTCGACACCGAAGCCGTTGCCGTACAGGAGGCCCATGCCATAGGCCGCCTCGGCGTCCCCTGCATCGGCCAGCGCCTGCCACTCGGACAGGGCCGTCGCGTAGTCGGCGGAATTGTAGGCGTCCCAGCCTTTCTTGAAGCTGCCCGCGTGAACCGATACCGAGAACAGGAAAAGTGCGACGGCGAGAAAGATGCGTGAGCACGAGCGCATGAACGATTGGCCCTCCCGAATTGCCATTGGCGACTTCTGGTTGCGCCACAGGAATGATCGCCTTTCGCGCTGCAGGGCAGTATTCGTGTTACTACCTAGGCCTCCTGTGGCAGGCGCGCAAGGCTCTCAGATCGTTGTTTTATAACTATTTTTTCTTTCGGCCCACCCCGCGCCGGCAGCTTCTAGCGGGAGTCCCGCACGAGTACCCGGTAGCCCCAGGGAGGCAGGTTGAACTCCGTATCGTCGCTGACCGAGACAGATTCGCCGCTGAAGAAATCGCGGTATTCCCCGCCGTAAGGTCCGTCCGAGAACGCCACGCCCTGACTGTCGTCGGAGAAGTTCAGGAGCGCAAGGACCTTGTCCTGCTCGTTCTCGCGCACAAAGCTCAGGACGTGTTCGGGTGCGCTGTTCCAGATCCGGATCATGGTCGCACCCCACTGGCCGTTCCAGAGCGCCGTATTGGCCTTCTTCAGGGCGAACAGCTTCTTGTACAGCTCGCCGGTGGGATGTTCGCGCCACGCTATCGGGTCTTTTTCGAAAAACGCCAGTTGCTTTTCGTTGCCCGCTTCCTGGCCGTTGTAGATCATCGGGATGCCGTCGCCGACGACGGACAACACGATCCCGGCGTTCATTGCATCGCCAAAGGCCTCCATC
>JBFGYM010000050.1:0-12451 GCA_041587435.1 Woeseiaceae bacterium | reverse complement strand
CCAGGTCTACTCGCTGATCTTCAAGGGCGTGCACGACCTCGAGCTGAAGAAAGGCGACTTCGGCCTGCTGCTGCGCGGCAAGTACTGGTACGACCAGGAACTCGCCAACGGCCGCCGGCCGCACGGCAACTCCGCCAACTTTTACGAGGCCAATCGCAAGCTCGAAGACGAGGGTTTCGACGACTTCGCCCAGGCATCCGGCATCGAGCTGCTCGACGCGTTCGTGTACGGCACCTTCTACCTCGGCGAGAGCGGCGCGCCGCTCGACCTCCGGCTGGGCCGCCAGGTTGCGAGCTGGGGCGAGAGCACGTTCATCCAGAACGGCATCAACTCGATCAACCCGGTCGACGTCTCCGCGTTCCGCCGCCCCGGCGCCGAAATCAAGGAGGGCCTGCTGCCGGTCTCGATGTTCACGCTGTCGGCCGGACTGACCGACGCGCTGAGCCTGGACCTCTTCTACCAGCTCGAGTGGGAGAAGACGGTCATCGACGGCTGCGGCACCTACTTTTCGCCCGCCGACGTGGCCTCCACCGGCTGTAATGTCGTCACGCTGACCAATGCGCTCAGCGACCAGGTGCAGATGCTCGGCAATGTCGGCCTCTACATCACGCGGCGTCCGGACATCGAGCCGAGCGACAGCGGCCAGTACGGCATCGCGCTGCGCTACTTCGCCGAGCAACTCGCCGGTTCCGAGTTCGGCCTTTACTACATCAACTACCACAGCCGCATTCCGTACCTCGGCGGTTTCACCTCCGCGAACCCCGGCGTGCCGTCGAGTGCGATACCGCCCGGTTTCCCGGATCCGCTGCCACCGTTCATCCCGCTGAGCAACGGCCAGGATCTCGGCGCCCTGCTCGGCGGCGGCAACCCGCAGTATTTCGCCGAGTTCCCCGAGGACATCGAGCTGTTCGGCATCAGCTTCGCCACCAACCTCGCGGGCTTCGCCGTGTCGGGTGAGGTGAGCTACCGGCCCGACTTCCCGGTGCAGATCAACACGACCGAGATCCTGCAGGGCGCAGTCGGGCTGGCGCCCTGGTCGACCGTGACGCCGATCATCCTGGCAGACGTAGCGGTGAATGGATGGGGATCGCCCATCTCCGGCTTCGACCGCCTGCCGGTCACGCAGGCGCAGGTGACGTTCATCCGCTTCTTCGACCAGGTGCTGGGCGCAAGCCGGCTGTCGTTTGCCGCCGAGATCGGCGCCAACTGGGTCGGCGACCTGCCCGAGCAGTCGGTGCAACGTTACGGCCGCTCGCCGATCTTCGGCATGGGCTACTTCGACCCGATCCCGCTGCCGTCACCGCCGCTGCCTCCGGGTGAGTTCATCACCTGCCAGGCCGGCAACGCGCTGGCCAGCGTCGCACCACCCAACACCAACGCGAGGAACTGCTCGACCGAAGGCTACGTGACCGACTCGTCGTGGGGCTACCGCGTGCGCGCGGCGCTCACGTACAACGACGTGTTCGCTGGCATCAACCTGACGCCGCGTCTCGCCTGGTCGCACGACGTCAGCGGTTATTCGCCGAACAGCAATTTCACCGAGGACGCCAAGGCGCTGACCGTGGAGCTGACCGCCGAGTACCTCAATCAGTATGAGCTGACGATCGGATACACGGCGTTCTCGGGCGGCGACTACAACACGAACAAGGACCGCGACTTTGCATCCGTGTCGATGTCCTATAGCTTCTGATTCGAATACGAGGGGATAAACCATGAGAACCATCACGAAAATCACGGTGGCGGCAGCGCTCGGCCTCGTGGCGCAGAGCGCGCTGGCCGGTGTGACACCGGCGGAAGCGGCCCGCCTCGGCGGCGACCAGCTGACACCCGTGGGCGCCGAACGTGCCGGAAACGCGGCAGGCACGATCCCGGCCTGGACCGGAGGCCTTTCCAAGCTGCCGGCCGGCTACGTCGAGGGGCAGCCGCTCGTCGATCCGTTCCCGGACGACAAACCGCTGTTCACGATCACGGCCGCGAATTACGAGCAGTACAAGGAGAACCTGTCGCCGGGCCAGATCGCGTTGCTGAAACGCTACCCCGAGACGTTCCGCATGCCGGTCTACCCGACCCGCCGCACGGCCGCGTATCCCGAGGAACTGTACGCCGCGTTCAAGAAGGACGCCGTGACCGCGACGACAACTGACGGCGGCAACGGCCTCGCGAACGTCGAATCCTACCTGCCTTTCCCGATTCCGAAATCGGGAATCGAGGTCATCTGGAATCACGTCCTGCGCTATCGCGGCGGCAGCGTGCGGCGCGTTTACGCGCAGATTCCCGTGCAGGCCAACGGCGCGTTCAGCCCCGTCATCCTCGACGAGCAGCTGACCTTCGCCAATGAACTGCCCGGCGCGCCCGAGAATCGCCTGTTCTACTTCAAGCAGGCCATCAAGGCACCCGCACGGCTCGAAGGCGACGTGCTGCTGGTTCACGAGAACATCAACCAGATTGCCGAGCCGCGCGCCGCCTGGGTCTACAACGCCGGCCAGCGCCGCGTGCGCCGTGCCCCCGACGTCGCCTATGACGGACCGGGCACAGCGTCGGACGGCCTGCGCACCTCGGACGACCTCGACATGTTCAACGGCGCGCCCGACCGCTATGAATGGAAACTCGTTGGCAAGAAAGAGCTCTACATCCCGTACAATGCGTTCAAGCTGACGAACAAGAAACTCAAGTACAAGGACATCGTGCTCAAGGGCCACCTCAACCCGGAATACCTGCGCTACGAACTGCATCGCGTCTGGGTTGTCGAGGCAACGCTCAGGGACGGCCAGCGGCACATCTATGCGCGCCGCACCTTCCACGTCGACGAGGACACCTGGCAGATCACCGTTGCGGACCTCTACGACGGCCGTGGCGAACTGTGGCGCGTCAAGGAAGCGCACAACATGTCGCACTACCAGGTCAAAGTGCCGTGGTATGCGCTCGAGACGTCGCACGACCTGATCTCGGGCCGGCACCTGCCGCAGGGCCTCGAGAACGAGCTCGACGGCTACCAGTACCAGTGGGACTACGAGGTCTCCGAGCGTGAATTCACGCCGGCAGCCCTGCGTCGTGCGGGTGTCCGCTAGCCGACGGCCCATAACGGGGACCGCCGCACGCGCGGCGGTCCTTGCGCTCGCCTGGAGCTGGCTCACGGCCGGCGCACAGCCGGTCGACTTCCCGCTGCTGCCCGCGCTGCCATCGGACCGTGCCGCAGAGGGCCTGCTGCTCGAGATCGCCCGCAACGGCGACCGCCTGGTCGTCGTCGGCGAACTCGGCCACATCCTCTGGTCCGACGACGACGGCCGGACCTGGTCGCAGGCCGAGGTGCCCGTATCCCTCGCGATCACGTCGATCGCGTTCGCGGGCGACGGCAACGTCTTTGCCACCGCGCACGACGGTTACCTGTTGCGCTCCGTGGACAACGGCGAGACCTGGACTGTCGCCCTGAGCGGCGCCGACGTTGCCCAGCTCTCGGTCGGCGCGATCGAGTTGCAGGTCGAAGCCCTGAACGCTGCCCTCGACGAGGCGCCACCCGAAAAGCAGGAGGACCTCGCCTGGGCGCTCGACGAGGCGCAGTTCGCGCTCGACGAGGCGCTGCTGGCCGTCGACGAGGGCATGACCACGCCGCTGCTCAAGACCTGGTTCGACGGCGATGTCGGCTACGTACTCGGCGCCTACAACGTGTTCCTGCGCACCGACGACGGCGGCGAGACCTGGGCATCCCACAGCAACCGGCTCGCCAATCCCGACAAGTACCACCTCTACGGCATCGCGCGTTCACGGGCCGGCACGCTGCTCGTCGCCGGCGAGGCCGGGACGCTGCTGCGCTCGCTGGACGACGGCGCCACGTGGCAACGCATCGCTTCGCCCTACCCGGGCTCGTTCTTCGGCAACGTCGCGGCGAGCGACGGCAGCCTGCTCGTCTTCGGCCTGCGCGGCAACGTGTTCCGCTCGACCGACGAGGGCGCGAGCTGGGCCGACGTCGAGACGCACGACAGCCGTACGCTGATGTGCGGTGCGGCCGCGGCCGACGGCACCGTCGTGCTCGCGGGGGCCGCAGGCGCCGTGTTGCACAGCGACGATGACGGCGCGAGCTTCCGCGTCGTGCCGACGACAGGCAACCGCGTTTACAGCGGCGTCCTCATCGGCACCGACAGCCGCCTGCTGCTGGTCGGTTTCGGCGGCGTTTCCGTAATCGCCGCGGGAGACGACAATGACTGAAGTCACCCGGGATCCGACCGGCCTGAACGGCGGCCGCGCGCCGCTCGCGGAACGGCTGCTGTTCGGAAACCGCGTCGTCGTGATCGTGCTGTTTGCGCTGGCGACGCTGTTCTTCGGTTTCCATGCATCGAAGCTTCGGCCCGACGCGAGCTTCGAGAAGATGATTCCGACCTCGCACCCGTACATCCAGAACTACCTCAAGAATCGCGACGACCTGAAGAGCCTCGGCAACTCGATCCGCATCATCGTGCAGACGACCGAAGGCGACATCTTCGACAAGGAATTTCAGGACGTACTGCAAAGGGTCAACGACGAGGTGTTCTACATCCCGGGCGTCGACCGCGCGGGACTGCAGTCGATCTGGACGCCGAACGTCCGCTGGAGCGAGGTCACCGAGGAAGGCTTCCGCGGCGGGACCGTCATCCCGAACGGCTACGACGGCTCCCCCGAGAAGCTCGAGGAACTCAAGGCCAACGTGCTGCGCTCGGGCCAGGTCGGCCGCCTCGTCGCCAACAACTTCAGGTCGGCGACGATCATCGCGCCGCTGACTGACACCAATCCCGACACGGGCGAGCGGCTCGACTACCGCGACTTCTCGAACAGCATCGAGGAGTTGGTCCGAAGCAAGTACGAAACCGACACGATCAAGATCCGCGTGACGGGATTTGCCAAGATCGTTGGCGACCTGATCGAGGGCGCCGTGCAGGTCGCGCTGTTCTTTGCCGCGGCCTGGCTGATCACGAAAGTCCTGCTGCTGGTCTACTCGCGCTGCTGGTATGCCACGCTGGTACCGCTTTTCTGTTCGACGATCGCAGTCATCTGGCAGCTCGGCCTGATTCGATTCATGGGCTACGGCCTCGATCCGTACTCGATGCTCGTGCCGTTCCTCGTGTTCGCGATCGGCATCAGTCACGGCGTGCAGATAATCAACAACGTCGCGGCCCGCTTCTTCTTCGGCGTCGGCGCCTACTGGTCGGCCCGGCGCGCATTCCGCGCACTGTATATCGCGGGCTTCATCGCGCTGGTGTCGGACGGCATCGGCTTCCTGACGCTGATGGTCATCAAGATCCCGGTCATCCAGGAACTCGCCCTGACGGCCAGCGTCGGCGTCGCCGTGCTCATTTTCACCAACCTGCTCTTGATGCCGGTGCTGCTGTCCTACACGGGCCTCTCGAACGCCGTCATCAGGTACATCAAGCGCAGGCAGGAGAAAAAGCACTGGCTGTGGCCGCGAGTCGTGCAGTTTGCGAAACCGCCGGTCGCGCCCGTGACCATCATCGTTGCGATCGCACTGTTTGCGGCCGGCTTCTACGGCGCGCGCGACCTGCGGATCGGCGACCTGGACCCGGGTGCGCCCGAGCTTCGCTCCGACTCACGCTACAACCTCGACAACGCGTTTCTAACCGAGAACTACTCCACGAGCACGGACGTCTTCGTCACGATGGTCGAGACGGCGCCGCAGGCCTGCGGCGACCACGAGACCGTAGCGGCGATCGATCGCTTCCAGGCGACGATGAGCAATACGCCGGGCGTGCAGTCGGTCGTATCGCTGATCGACGTATCGAAACGCGTGACGATGGCGATGAACGAGGGCAACCCGAAATGGCACACGCTGAGCCGCAACCGCTACATCCTGAACAACTCGCTGCAGCACGTGCCGAGCAGCCTGATCAATACCGACTGCAGCATGGTGCCCGTGCTGATCTTCCTGAACGACCACAAGGCCGATACGCTGAATGCCGTCGTCGAGGACGTCGAGTCGTTCGCGGCCGAGTACAACACCGACTCGATCCGCTTCGTCCTCGCGGCCGGTAACTCCGGCATCGAGTCGGCCACCAACATCGTCGTCAGCACGGCGCAGTACCAGATGCTCGCGCTCGTCTACGGTGTCGTGGCGTTCCTCGTCTTCCTGACGTTCCGCTCCTGGCGCGCCGTCGTCTGTATCATCGTGCCGCTCGCGCTGACGTCGGTCCTCGCCCAGGCGCTCATGGCGTCGCTCGGAATCGGCGTGAAGGTCGCGACCCTGCCGGTCATCGCCCTCGGCGTCGGCATCGGCGTCGACTACGGCATCTACATCTACAGCAAGATGGACACTTACCTGAGGCGCGGCCTCGACGTCTTCACGTCGTACGGGAAGACCCTGCAGACGACCGGCATGGCCGTCGGCTTCACGGGTATCACGCTCGCAATCGGCGTCGGTACCTGGATCTTCTCGCCGATCAAGTTCCAGGCCGACATGGGGCTGATGCTGACGTTCATGTTCCTGTGGAACATGCTCGGCGCGCTGACGCTGCTACCCGCGCTCGCGCACTACCTCGTCCGCACGCGTTCGGTCAGCGAGGCGGGCTGACGAATCAGGCGGTCAGAGCGACCCCGTGAGGTTCAGGAACAGTCCCTGGTTGTCGAAACTCAGGTCGGTCAGGTCGTCCGAGAAGTCCGTGAAGTTGTAACCGAGCCCGAGCTTGACGTGATCGCCGAAGTAGCGCGACACGGCGGCCAGGGCGCCGGCCTTGCTCTCGTCGAGGTCCGGCATGTCGAGCAGGCGCGCTTCGACGAGAATCTCCCAGTCGTCGCGGAAGCGGTAGTCGCCGCGCAACACGTACAGGCTCGCGTTGTTGTCGAAGAACGTCGGGTCTTCGCGGTCGAGACTGACCTGGCCGAGGCGGTAGGCGTACTTGCCGCCGAGCGTCAGCCGCGGCGTAACGTCGTAGGTCACGTCGACGGCCGCGATCTGGCTCTTCTGGATGAACTGGGCTGAGCCGGTCTGTGCGCCCACCTGCCCGGTCGTCGGCACGTTGTAGAAATACGTGTACTTCGCCATCGCGTTCAGGCGATCGTTGCTGATCGGGCGCAGCGCATAACCGAACACCGCCTCGGTGTAGCCGCCGTCGAAGAATGCGCCCATCGTGCTCTCGCTTGCAGCATGGTTCAGCTTGCCGAACAGCCGCGAGGACGCACTCAGCTGGAACTTCAGGCTGTTGCGGTACAGCCACGTCGTGCGCTCGCTGCGCGACAGGTCGAGTTGCTCGACGTCGTCGCTGCGGAATTCGATACCGCTCGTCAGTTGCCAGCCGCCGCTGTGCAGCGAAACCTGCACGCCGGCCGCCGTGCGGTCGGTCTCCGCACCGGTGTTCACGTCCTGCAGCGTGCCGATGTCGGTGTTGAAGCCCATCGTCCAGCGTTCGTTCGGCGCGAAACTGATGCCGGCCGAGTGCGTCAGCCCGTAGCTGTTGTCGCCGTGGCGGTAACGCTCCTCGAGGAACACGCTGGCGCTGTCCGCGAGACGTGTCTTCAGGCCGGCCACGAGGTTGCCTTCGCTGCCCTGTGCGCTGTGCATGCCGAAGTCGGTGCGCTCGTTCTCGAGCGTGTAGCCGAGATACAGGCTCGTGCGGTCGGAGTACAGGTAGTTCGACCCGAGCCGTCCGCCCGCGCCGAGATCGCCGTTCGACACCTCGGCGTCGACCTGCAGCTTCTCGGTGACCTGGTAGCTGCCGCCGACGCCCGCGCGCGCATTCTCGCGGCGCGATCCGGTCACCGACAGCGTGTCCTGCACGAAGCCGTAAAGGTTCCAGTCGGACTTCGAGTCGTAGCCGACCTGCACGACGGCATCCGTCCGCTCGCCCTCGTTCTGCGTCAGCGGCACGAGCACCGAGTTGTCGGTGCGCTCGTCCTTGCGGTAACCGAGACTGACATCCCAGCGCTCGCCGATCCGGTAGCCGACATTGAACTCCTGCGCTTCGGTGTCGAGGCCGAGCTCCTGCTCGCGCCGGTCGAGCTTCGCGCCGAACGAGAACCGGTCGCCGACCGGCACGCTGAGCGTCCCGCCGTAATTTTTCGTGTCTGTCAGCGCCGCCATGCCCGGCGCCGAGTACCCGGCTTCCACGTCCTGCGTGTACAGCGTCAGCCGCGTGTCGAACACGCCGATGAAGTCCCGCAGCCGGAAGCTGAGATCGGCCCGGCTCGCCTCCGCCTCCGTGTTCTCGAAGGCCGACGGGTCCATCGAGGCGAACTCGAAGCCGCCGTCGGCCGAGCGCACCGGCAGAGACACCAGGCCCTCGCTGCGGCCCTGCTGCAACTTGAGCCAGCTGTCGGGCGCGAACTTCAGCGTCAGGTCGGCCGCCTGCAGGCTGCTGTCCGCGCCGTTTTGCTCATTGACGTTCGAGGTTACGCCGATTTTCGCGAAATCGGCGATCCAGACGTGCGCCTGGCCACCGAACGCCACGGCGTCGATGTCCTCGAAGCCCGGCGTGTACTCGTAGCGCACCACGAGCCACGACTCGTCACCCGACAGCGCGCCGCTGCGCACCAGCAGGTTGTCGTCCGTCGTCGAGGCCAGCGGCTCGGTCAGCAGGATGCGCCCCTGCAGGTAGTCGATGTCGTAGTCGATGCCGGGCGTCAGGTTGATGACGCCGGTCACGATGCCGGAAGCCTTGTCGCGCACCTCGATGCGCACGCGCTCGGAGCCCTGCAGCAGGTCCTGGCGCTGCAGGAAGTACAGCGAGCCGCCGGTGCCGCGGAACTCTTCGTAGGTGCCGACGGTGCCGGGCTCGGCCGCGAACGCGTCGATGGCAAAGCGCTTGTCGCCGAAACCGGTTGCCGCCTCGGATTCGTAGTGGACATTCGCGCCGTACAGGCCGCGGTCCACCCGCGCGAGCTCGTTGTTCATGTAGGCAATCTTGAAGTTGCCCCATTGCCCGAAGTTGTCGTCCTGGCTGGCGCGCACGAAAAACTTGCCCATCGTCGGCGCCATTTCCCGGACGGTGCTGTCGTCGCCGAACGTCGGGTAATACTGGTCGTCGTCGAGGCGGCGGAACAGCGCGTCCGGCGACTTGTTCAGGAAATTGCTGAAGATCTCGTCGATCGGCCCCTCGCGCGTGTCCGCACTCGCGGTCAGGCGCCAGTGATCACCGAACTTGCCGTCGACGAAAAAGGCGAGGCGGCCGTCGACGTTCGAGTCCCGGTCATACGGCGCATTCTCGCCCTGCAGCAGGTCGATCGGGCCGCTGGCCTCGTTCGCCGACACCGTCACGTCGGCCATGCCGACGTAGAACCAGTCGTTGTCCTCGAATTCGAGGTCGCGCAGGTAAAGCTCGCCGGCGCCTTCCGTGTCCAGCACCGCGACCTCGACCGTGTGCGCGCCCTGCGGCAGGATTTCCTCGGCGACGAAGCTGCCGCGGTCGTCGACCGGGACCGGCCGCCCGGCGACCCAGACCTCGTGGCCGGCCGGCACGTTGTCGCCGCGCACGCTGATCGTGCCGCTGCTGAGCCCGATGTTGTGCAGGCCCAGCGTATTCTCGCCGTAGGCCGCAAGCAGGGTCGGGTCCGGCGCTTCACCCTCGTCGTCCGTCTCGGGCAGCGAGTCGCCGTAGACGACCCACAGCGGCTGCGGTTTCGTCTCGTCGAAGTTGCCGTTGCCGCCATAGACGCGCAGCACGTACGCGAGTTCGTCGCCCGGCGCGCGGAAATCGTAGTGGCGCGGCAGCCACGCCGCGTTGCCTTCCTCGTCGAGTTCGATCGTTTCGAGCGGCATCGACTCGAGCGACTGGCCCGTGCGGAAGACGCGGATCTCGGCGCGCTCGATGAAATGCGAGTAATTCGTGTACATGCGGAAGCGCACTGGCGATGCGCGCAAGGCCCCGCTGTCGTCCTGCGCGACGTCGATCTTCGACGGCTGTGCCGTGACGCTGAGGCGCGGACTCGAGCGCAGGTTGTCGTAACCGAAGCGAATCTCCGCACCGGCCAGCGCGACGTCCGTGCAGCGCTGGATGTCCGACGAGCTGCGGTTCGGGTCGTCGACCGGCTCGCCGTCGACCGTGATGCGCATCAGGTTCAGGCCGAGCGGGTTCTGCGGCTCGAGTTCGCGCGTCATGCGCGTGATGTCGACGCCCTCGTAGTCGTCGAGGATCGCGAGCTCGTCATACACGACCTGCACGGCAACGTGCGAGGTCTCCCCCTGGATGAAGCCGGCATTGACGACGTCATCGGAGTGCACGTAACCGCGTCCCTCGAACTCGGTTTCCGTCGGCGCGAGACCCATGGTCCCCGCAACCTGGTCCATCGTGCGTCGCGCGCGCGATGCCGACAAGCCGATGTCGTCGCCGTACACGGCGGCCGTGCGCCGTTCGAGGCGTTCGTTGCGCGTGAAGCCGACGAAGCGCAACCGCGGATTCGTCTTGCCGGCCACGTCGTCGAGGCCGCGGCGGAACTGGCCGAGATGATTGTCGTTGACCACGGGCCGTCCGTTGGCGAAGTCGATGACGTCGATCTTTCCCCAGGGCGGATCGTAGACGCGCGTCACCATTTCGGCGCCGGCATCGCCCGGGCAGAGCTGTGGCTCGTCGGGCAGCTCCTGCAGCGGATCGTCGTACCAGAACTCGACCTCGACGCGGCGATTCACGGCGCGTCCCTGGGCGGTCGCGTTCGACGCGATCGGCTTCTCCGCACCGCGGCCGTCGCTTTCGAGGATGTCGGTCGGCAGGTCGAGCGCGTCCTGGACGGCCAGTGCGGTGCGCCTTGCCCGCGCTTTCGACAGGCCGACATGGTCGCCGTAGATACGCTCCACGCGGCCGGCCAGCGGCGTGTCGTCCGTGTAGCCGATGAACCTGACGACGACGTTGTCCTTGTCGGCGAGGTTGTCGAGGCTCTCGCGCACCTGGTCGATGAAGCGCTCGCTGACTTCGATGCCTTCCGCCGCGAAATTGAGCGGCGCCACGAGGTTCTGCACGCGCGCGCGCTTCGCGTGTCCTTCGACGTAGCGCAGCTTGCACACGGTCTCCATGCGGCAGACCTTGACGGTCTGTACTTCGTGCTCGACGAGCACTTCCTCGAGCGTCGCCTTCTGCCGAACTTCGTCGTACCACACCTCGACTTCGACGCGGCGGTTGAGTGCGCGCCCCGCCGCGTTGTCGTTCGAGGCCGCGGGCTGGGTATCGCCCTGCCACGAATACGACACGCCCTCGGCCGGCAGGGCCAGCGCCGTCTGCATGTACTCGGCGACCTCGCCCGCGCGTTCGCGCGACAGGCCCATGTTGTCGACGTAGATTTGCGCAAGCCTCGGCGAGAGCCGCTGGCTGTCAGCGTGGCCCACGAGGTGCAGCCGCAGGTTCATGCGGTCGCGCATGCTGGCGAGAATCTTGCCCAGCGACTCGACCGTCGCTTCCGGGATCTTCGCTACGCCCGACTCGAAATAGATCGGCGCCACGAGCCCGGTCAGCTTGATCGTCTCGAGGCCGTCCGTCAGGCCCTCGCGCATCTCGATCGTGTCACTGAACTCGACGTCGACGCGGTCGGGGTTCTGGACCCATTGCATGAACGGCGCGTCGAGGGACAGGTGCCGCTCGACGGCCTCGCGGACCGGGGCTTCGTCGACGTCGCTGGCCGGCGCGGCGAACGGTGCCGCGAGAACCACCAGGGCCAGCAGGTTCCGGAAGGTGTTCATTGCTCACCTCCTCGCGGCTGCCTGGCGGGCCCGCCGAGCCGCCAGTGAATCTCCGGCTCGACGACGAGTTCGTAATCGGCGCCGGACGAGCGCCAGCTGTCCATGATGCGTTTCTTGAGATCGTCGAGGCGCTCGTTGACGAGCGACTCCGGCTCGAGGTCGGCGACGTAGGACAGGCGCAGCACCGCGGGCGCTTTTTTCAGCTCGTCGAGCAGCAGGCCCAGGCGCGGCTCCCACTGCTGGCGCATGGCGGCCGATTCCGGCTCGAAGACCGCATCGGCAATGTCGAGGCCGACGACGCGGTGGATCGACGCGCCGAAGTTGACCTTGAGCGCCTTGCCGCGCGTCGCCCTTTGCACCTGCACGGGCCTTGTCGACGGGCGGAAGCCGCTCGGCAGCGTGCGGTCGTCGATCTTCAGGACGAAGTTCGAGCCGCGGCTTTCGTTCGGCACGATCGCGCAAGTAATGTGGTAGCGGCCGTGCTTGTCCGTCGTCGCGGCAAGTCCGCGCGCGGTGACGATGCGCACGCCGGGCAGGCCGCCCTCGTCGCCGTCCTGGTAGCCGTTGCGGTTGCCATCATTGAACACCTTGCCTGTCACGTCGGTGCAGTCGAAGGTCGGGTCCGGAATGATCCGCACTTTCGCCTGCGCCTCCGCCGACATCACCGAGCCGGTCAGGCCGTTCATTGCCAGCGCGCGGTTGACGAATTCGCCTTCGGTCACGCCCGCGCCGACGGCCAGCAGCAGCTTGATCTCATGGCGGCCGTCGGTCTGCAGCAGCAGGTTCGACCACGTGAGCTCGCGGCCGCTG
>JBFGYM010000049.1:0-12545 GCA_041587435.1 Woeseiaceae bacterium | reverse complement strand
TACTCCCTGCGTGTCCCAGTCGCTGAGCTGCGCCAGGGTCCGGGTCAGGATGGAATCGGTCAGGGACGGCAGCAGGCCGCTGCGCTCGGCGAGGCTGATGAACTGGCCCGGCATGATGACTTCATCGGTCGAGCGGTGCCAGCGCGCCAGAACTTCAACGGCGCCAATGCTCCAGTTGCCGCTGCGGTCCTTGACGGCTTGCGGCTGGTACGCCGGGCGGATCTGGCCCTTCGAGATCGCCTTTTCGATCGCCGCGGCATTGATCGTCGGATCGCGGTCCGGAGGAACCTCGAGCGCCTTGCGCAACTGGCTGATCAGAATCGGCTTCTGCAGTTCACCGAGCATCGAGAGCCCGAGTATCCTGCCGATGTCGCGGGCTGTCTCGAGCGTTCGCTGGTCGACACCGCTGACGAGAATGACGTCTGCGGTGCACTTGTGATTGCGGAGGACTTTCAGCATCTGGATGCCGTCGACGTCCGGCATCTGCAGATCCAGTAGCACGATGTCCGGCTCGAAGGTATCGAGCTTGTGCTCGACGCCGGCCCGGTCGCCCGCCGTCGCAACGTCGAAGCCGAGATGTCGCGTCGAGGCGGCCAGGAACTTGCGCACCTCGGCATCATCGTCGATTACCAGTATCTTTCGCTGTGATTCGGTCATGGTTGTCTATCCAGAGTTTTTCGCACGCAGGCGGCGAGAGCCTGCTGGGTGTAAGGCTTCGGCAGGAACGGGAATTGCGGTACTGCGCCGGGCGACTGGGGGTTCCATTCGTCGCTGAACCCCGACGTGACGACCGTTTGTGTCGCGGGGTAGAGCCGTTGCACCTGCCGGGCCAGATCCACGCCGCTCATTCCGGGCATGCGGACATCGGTGAACAGCAGGTGTACCGAGGTTCCTTCGAGGATGCGCAGCGCCTCGCCGCCGCTTCCGGCGGTGATGACCTCGTAGCCGAGACTCTCGAGCATGGACGCTGCGGCACGGACCACATCGTCGGTATCGTCGACGACCAGCACCGTTTCGCAACCGCGCGGAATCGCCTCGTCGTACCGGCCATCGGCCGTGCATGCGGGGCCGTAGGCCCGCGGAATGAAAAGGTGCACGGTCGTGCCGACGTCCGCCAGGGAATCGACGCGGAGAAACCCGCCCGACTGCTGCATGAAGCCGTACACCATGCTGAGGCCGAGCCCGGAGCCGAGACCTTCCGGCTTGGTCGTAAAAAACGGCTCGATGGCGCGTCGCAACGTGTCGGCTTCCATGCCCGCGCCGTCATCGGCGATGGTGATGTGCAGGAAGTCGCCCGGCCGTGCGCTGCAATCATCGGGCAGCATGCCGCGAGTGACTTGGCAATTTTCGACGCGAATGTCGATCGTGCCCTGGCTGTCCGAGGCATCGCGCGCATTGATGGCCAGATTCAGTATCACGCTCTCGAGCTGCGTCGGGTCCACGTGCGCGAGCCAAGCGTCCTCGTCGCAGGTAATGCGAATTTGCATCAATGAGCCGAGACTTCGGCGCAGGAACGTGTCCATGTTGCCGAGCAGCCCGCGCACGTCGACGGAGCACGGGTCGAGCGGCTGGCGGCGTGCGTAAGAGAGCATCCTGCGCGTCAGCTCGGCACCTCGGAATGCAGCCTGCAGTGCGCCCTGCGCCTGCGAAGCCTGTTCCGTGCCTGCACAGGCATGCTCGATCAGTTGCAGGTTGCCGACAATGACGGTCAGGAGGTTGTTGAAGTCGTGAGCGATACCGCCCGTCAGTTGGCCCAGCGACTGGAGTTTCTGGGCATGCTGCAACTGGTCGCTCGTCCGCTGTCTCTCCGTGATGTCCCGAGAATTGATGACGGCTTGCCGTACGCCGCTGCTGTTGATGAAAGACTGGCCGATCGACTCGATCTGCAGGATCTCGCGGTCGCGATTCATGAAGCGCAGCGTAAGACTGTTGCGGCTGCCGGGGTTGTCGAAGCCGGTGGCAACGACCAGGCGGGCTGCTTCCTCATCCTCCGGGTAGACGAGATCGAAAATGCACTTGCCGAGCAGTTCCCGGCGGTCGAATCCCAGTACCCGCATGGAGGACGGCGAGCAGAACAGGATTGTCCCTTGCTGGTCGATAATCGTGACGAGGTCGAGCGAGTTGTCCACGACGGCCCTGAAGTATTCCTCCCGGTCCTGCAGGGCGCAGCTGGCGTCCTGGAGTTCGGGCACGTCCGGCCAGGCCGCCGGGTCGGCGGCATCCCGGGCGGGGCCGTGCAGATTCCGCAGCAGGTTGCTGCCGAGCCAGCCGACGAGTACCGCAACCAGCGCCCGTTTGACGGCGGGCCAGCCCTCGGGGAGCAGCGCCGCCGCCAGGTCGGCGTCGCTGGTGGCCATGACCATCAGAGCGTCGAGCAGCCACCATCCCGCGATAAAGACGATGACAGGCAACGAGGTGCCGGGCTGATTGGCCTGATGTGCGTGCGGATGCAACATAACGTCCTGAAAAACCGCGGGAATTCCCTGCATCGGCCGGTTTTTCTGCGGCGGCCGGGCAGGGGAACCCATTGCATGCCATTGGGCCTCACATCGCGGTGCCGCGGTATCGGGAAAGTACTGAAATGCCTTGGTAAAAACCCCCGTTTATGTGCTTCGCGAATTTGTGGCATATTGGCGCCATGCCCGAAAAAGCGCGTCCCCAGCGATTACTGCTCGTCGACGACCACAACCTCGTCCGCGCCGGGGTACGACAGATGCTCCAAAGCCTGGCCAACGAGGCCGAGATCGAGATCGTCGGCGAGACGGCCGAGGCCCGGGAAGCCCTGCGCCTCGTCAGCGAGCTGGATGCGGACCTCCTGATTACCGACCTGTCCATGCCCGACATGGACGGCATCACGTTGATTCGCAAGGCGATCAGGCGCAAGCCGGACCTCAAGTGCGTCGTGCTGAGCATGCACACGGCGCAGGAGCGCGTCGTCGCGTCCCTGCGTGCCGGCGCCTGCGGGTATATCCACAAGAATGCATCGGCCGAGGAGTTGCTGCAGGCTTTGCGTTCCGTTCGGGACGGCGCCAGCTATATCCACCCGTCGATCGCGGGCAAGGTCGTCGACTCGTTGCGCGACATGGAAGTGTCATCGGGCCCGCTCGACGTTCTGACGGAACGGCAGCGCGAGATCCTGAAGCTCGTCGCCGAGGGTTGCAGCACGCGGGAGATCGCCGACCGGCTGGCACTCAGCGCCAAGACGGTCGAGACGCACCGTGCACAGCTCATGGACCGGCTGAATATTCGTAACGTGCCGGGACTGGTTCGCTTCGCCATCCGCAACGGGCTGGTGGAACTGCACGGCGACTAGCGCGAACGCGTCGGGCGACGCGCAGCGGAACAGCAGGAAAAGGGGGCCGCTGGGGCCCCCTCTTTGCAATTTGGTACTCCCTAGGGGACTCGAACCCCTGTTGCCGCCGTGAGAGGGCGGAGTCCTAACCGCTAGACGAAGGGAGCGTGATGGCCGGTCCTTGCGGGCCGGGGGCGCTATTATAAGACTGCTTTCCCAGGATGGAAGGGGTCCGGCCGGTTTTCTCGGGGTTTTCGCGGCGGCTCCATGCGCTGCTATCATACGGCGCCATTGTTGATTGCCGGACGGATTAATCATTGAAAAAGAACCCGATGAACGGGTCCCGAAAACCAAGAATCATCCCGCGGTCCGACCACAACGTCACCCGGGCCGAGTTTTCAAAGAGCGCCCTCAAGGTTCTGTACCGGTTGCACAAGGCGGGTTACCAGGCCTTCCTCGTCGGCGGTTGCGTGCGCGATGCGATGCTCGAGTTGCATCCGAAGG
This sequence comes from Woeseiaceae bacterium, assembly GCA_041587435.1. Lineage (GTDB taxonomy): Bacteria > Pseudomonadota > Gammaproteobacteria > Steroidobacterales > Woeseiaceae > UBA1847. The sequence goes on along the minus strand of JBFGYM010000049.1, from coordinate 8,749 downwards.
ACTTCGACGTGGCGACGAACGCGACGCCCGAAGAGGTCAAGGCCCTGTTCGGCAATTGCCGGCTGATCGGGCGGCGCTTTCGTCTCGCCCACGTGCGCTTCGGCCGCGAGATCATCGAGGTGGCGACGTTTCGCGCCGCGGCCAATCACGATGACGACGATCATCACAGCGACGACGAGGGTCGCATTATTCGCGACAACGTCTACGGCACGATCGACGAAGACGTATGGCGACGCGACTTCACGTGCAATGCGCTGTATTACAACATTGCGGACTTCAGCATCTGGGACTACACCGGCGGCTTCGAGCATGTGCACGAGAAGCGCATCGTCCTGATCGGCGACCCGGAAGTGCGCATGCGCGAGGACCCGGTTCGCATGCTGCGCGCGGTGCGTTTCGCCGCCAAGCTCGGCTTTGAAATCGACGACGACGTCATGCGCGCCATCGACCACCACGCGCACCTCCTGACGAACGTGCCGGCGGCACGCTTGTTCGACGAGTTCCTCAAACTGTTCCAGGCCGGCAGTGCAGAACGCACGTTCGACCTGCTGCGCGATCACGGCCTGTTCCGCGAGATGTTCCCGGCGACCGACGAAGAACTGTCTCGCGATGCCGACTTCATGCGCTTCACGCGCGCGGCGCTGCAAAACACGGATCGCAGGGTTCAGCAAGGACTGTCGGTCACGCCGATGTTCCTGCTCGGCGTATTCCTGTGGCTCCCTGTCACGAAACTCGCAGCAATTCACCGTTCGGAGGAGAAGATGTCGGAGTCGCAGTCGCTGGCGCTCGCGGCCCACGAAATCGTCGCGCAGCAACAGCGCCGCATCTCCATTCCCAAGCGCTTCACCGTGCCGATGCGGGAAATGCTGTCTCTGCAGCCGCGCTTCGAGTTCAAGCGCGGCAAGCGCGCAATGAAGCTGCTCGAACACCGGCGCTTTCGTGCTGCCTACGACTTCATGCTGCTGCTCGCGGAGGTCGGACTCGGCAACCGGGATACCGCGAAGTTCTGGACCGACGTGCAAACGCAGTCAGCGTCCGAACGGGCGAACAGCTTCGAAGTCAGGCAGGCCGGCGGCGGGCAGAAGCGTCGTCCGCGGCGGCGTCGCCGCCGCAGTGCGTCCAGGAAACCATGATCTTGCGACGGCACTGGTACCCGGCCTACGTGGGTATCGGCAGCAACCTGCAAAAGCCGGTGCGCCAGGTGGAGCAGGCGGCCGAGCGCCTGGCGGGCATCTCCGGGTGCAGGGTGGTTGCTGTTTCCTCCCTGTACCGGTCGGCGCCGTTCGGGGGTATCGAACAGCCCGACTTCGTCAACGCGGCCGCGTCGATGCTGACGACCCTGGCGCCGCGCGACTTCCTCGCCGAGTTGCAGGCCATTGAAGCCCGCCAGGGGCGCGAACGTGGCGAGACGCGGTGGGGTCCCCGGGTGATCGACCTTGATTTACTGGTCTACTCGGCAACGACGATCGACGAGCCGGGCCTGCGCATTCCCCACCCGGGCATCGGGGAGCGAAATTTTGTATTGTTGCCCCTTGCAGAGATCGCGCCGGATCTCGCGATTCCTGGCCTGGGCCGGGCCGCCAGCATCCCGGTCAGCATGGATGAGCCGAGCATATCCCGCATCCCATGAAAGACACGCGTTACATCGCCATCGAGGGTCCGATCGGCGTCGGCAAGACGGCCCTGGCGCGCCGCCTCGCCGACAGCCTCGGCGGGGACCTCGTGCTGGAGGAGGTCGCGGAAAATCCGTTCCTGGAACGTTTCTACCGTGACGGCCGTGCCGCCGCGCTGCCGGCGCAGATGTTTTTTTTGTTTGCACGTGCGCGGCAGATCGAGGAGATGCGCCAGTCGGACCTTTTCTCCCGCGTGCGCATCTCCGACTACCTGTTCACGCGCGACCGCTTGTTTGCCGAGCTCAATCTCGATGCCGAGGAACTCAAGCTGTATGACCAGATCGTGGCCAATCTCAAGGTCGAGCCGCCCGTGCCCGATCTCGTCATCTACCTGCAGGCATCGGTCGACGCGCTGCTGCAGCGGCTGGCGAGGCGTAACGCCAGCTACGATCGCTTTGTCGACCGCAGCTACCTCGAGCAGCTTACCGAGGCCTATGCGCGATTCTTTCACGAGTACGACGAGGGTCCGCTGTTGATAGTTAATGCGTCACAGATCGATCCGGTCAATAATGACGCCGACTACGAACAGCTGTTTCAGCAGATAGAACGCACGACGGGCGGGCGGCATTTTTTCAACCCCGTGGCGGCGGCTCTCGCCTGACAGGAAATCCCGATGTACACCCAGCTCGAACAACGCGACATGCCCGAGCCACCGGTCAATGTCTCGACGCTGCGCGAGATGAAGCAGAATGGCGAGCCGATCGCCTGCCTGACGGCCTACGACGCGAGTTTCGCAGCGCTCGAGGACGCGGCCGGCACCGACCTCGTGCTCGTCGGCGATTCGCTCGGCATGGTCATCCAGGGGCACGACACGACCGTGCCGGTCAAGGTGGACGACATCATTTACCACTGCCGCACGGTGGCGCGCGGCCTGCGACGCGCATTTCTCGTCGCCGACATGCCGTTCATGAGCTATACCGAACCTGGCCAGGCGCTCGATAACTCGGTGCGCCTTATGCAGGAAGGCGGGGCGATGATGGTCAAGCTCGAGGGCGGCGACGACCAGGTGCAGATCGTCGAGCACCTGGCGCGGCACGATATCCCTGTCTGCGCGCACCTCGGATTGAAGCCGCAATCGGTGCACAAAATCGGTGGCTTCAAGGTGCAGGGCAGGGAGCCGGACAAGGCGAAGCAAATGCTGGACGCGGCGCGCCGCCTGCAGGACGCCGGCGCGGACATCGTACTGCTTGAGTGCGTTCCCAACGAAGCCGGGAAGACGATCACGCGTGCGCTGGACGTGCCCGTGATCGGGATCGGCGCGGGTCCGGACGTCGACGGGCAGATTCTCGTGCTCTACGACATCCTGGATATCACCCGCGGTCGGACGCCGCGTTTCGTCAAGAACTTCCAGGCCGGGCGCGATTCACCGCTCGCGGCCGTGCAGGCATACGTCCGGGCGGTGAAAGACAAGACCTACCCCGAGCCGCAACATTGTTTCTCCTGACAGGTCCGATCGACACGTGCGCATAGTCAATACCAAACAGGAACTCGCCGAACAAATCGGCGAGTGGCGTCACCAGGGCGAGCACGTTGCGCTCGTCCCTACCATGGGCAGCCTGCATGCGGGCCATCTTGCCCTCGTGGAACTTGCGCGCGAGCATGCCGAGCGCGTCGTCGTGAGCATTTTTGTCAACCCGACGCAGTTCGGGGAGGGCGAAGACTACGACGAATACCCGCGCACGCTGGAGCGCGATGCGCGGCGGCTGAAGATGTCGGCAGCCGACCTGATCTTTGCGCCGAGCGTCGAGACGGTTTACCCGTTCGGCCCCGAGGCGGCGACCACGGTCTCGGTTCCCGGGCTGACCGCCAACTTCTGCGGCGCGTCGCGCCCGGGGCATTTCGACGGCGTCACGACGGTCGTCGCGCGGCTGTTCGCGATCGTGCAGCCGGACGTCGCCGTGTTCGGCCAGAAAGACTACCAGCAGCAGCTCGTCGTGCGCCGCATGGTCGAGGACATGAACCTCCCGATCAGCATCATCTCCGGCGAGACGGTGCGCGAGGACGACGGACTCGCGATGAGTTCGCGCAACAGCTACCTGTCCGCGGACGAGCGCGCTATCGCTCCATTGCTGCATGACACGCTGATGTCGGTCGGCGAGGCGCTGCAAAACGGGCGGCGGGATTACGAAGAGCTCGAAGCCGAGGCCATCGGACGGCTCACAGAAGGCGGCTTCGACGTCGACTATTTCTCGATCCGCCGGGCGCAGAACCTAGAGATTCCCGACCGCGACTGCGACGAGATCGTGGTGCTAGCCGCGGGCAAGCTCGGTCGTGCCCGCCTGATCGACAACGTGGTCGTAACAACCTGACGCTCAGGTCGAGACAGTGTCGCGGCCCGCGTCCTTGGCGCGGTAGAGGGCAGCGTCGGCATCGCGAATCAGCCCGTCGAGCGTGCCCTGCGGCTTCAGTGCCGCAATGCCGAGGGAAATCTTCACCGGGATCTGGATCAGGGAATCGCTGCTGTCGCGCGTCTCGCCGCTGACGGCCCGGCGCACCCGCTCGCCGATGACCAGGGCCTGCTCTATCGGGACGTCGGGCAGCAGGACGGCGAACTCGTCGCCGCCGTAGCGCACCAGGTGATCGCGGGGCCGGAACTGCTTGCGCAGGATTTTCGACACCGCCGACAGCGCGCGGTCGCCGGCGATGTGGCCGAGCATGTCGTTGAACTGCTTGAAATTGTCGACGTCGATCATCATCAGCGCGACGGGCTTGCCCTGGTCGACACAGCGCTGGATCTCCTTCGGGAACGTGTCCTCCATGGCGTGCCGGTTGGCGAGGCTCGTCAGCGCGTCGGTCGTGGCGTGTCTTTCGAACTTGCGAAGTTCGCCATAATTTTCCGCGATGACCCGGTTGTGGCTGCGGACGCGCTCGGACAGGACGACCAGCAGGTTCTTCGCAAAAGCATGCGATGCATCGACCATGGCCCACAGCAGCGACTGGTGGATGACGAGCAGGTGCGTGTCCTCGGCGCCGATGACGTACGCCGACGGATCGCGGTCCTCGATGATCGACATCTCGCCGACGCAGGCGCCGGTTTCCATCGTGACCAGTATCGGCGCGTCCGGCGATCCGACGTGCACGTTCAGACTGCCGGACAGCACGATGAACACGTGCTCGTTCTTTTTCAGCGGCGTCAGCAGCAACTCGCCGGCTGCGAGGTCACGCCGGTCGCAGTGCTGCAGGAGGGTCTGGACCTCGTCGGGCCGCACGCCCTTGAACAGCTCGAGGCTGTTCAGCAACGAGACCTTGTAATCCGAATTGATAGCCAGTGCATCCTGCATCCGGCCATTGTTACGGTTATGAGGCGCCGATTATGCCGACCAGCGCACAGTGTCGGCGTGTGACGCAGTTCACTTTTCGCCGTTACTCAGCTCGGCGCGCGCCGCCGCGAACTCGGCCCGCTCGGCCTCGCTCGGCTCGGGATAGCGCAAGCCGATGCTCTGCAGCGTATCGATGATGATGTCGGCGACGCGGGCCTGCATGTAGGGCTTGTCGTCGGCCGGAATGGCGTACCACGGCGCCCACGGGCGCGACGTCGCACTGAGAGCGGCTTCGTAGGCCGCCATATAGTCGTCCCAGTGGCGCCGTTCGACGACGTCTTTCGCCTCGAACTTCCAGTTCTTGCGGGCCTCGTCCAGGCGGCTCAGGAAGCGGCGCTTCTGTTCGTCCTTCGAGACGTTCAGGAAGAACTTCAGGATGACGGTGCCGTTGCGCGCGAGGTGTTCTTCCTGCTGCCGGATCGACGTCAGACGCTCGTCCCATATCGTCTCCAGGTCGATCGCGCCGGGCAGCCTCTGGTATTCGAGGATTTTCGGGTGCACCCGCACGACCAGCACTTCCTCGTACTGGCTGCGATTGAAGATCCCGATGCGGCCGCGCTCGGGCAGACGGCACGTCGTGCGCCAGAGGAAGTCGTGGTCGAGTTCCAGTGCGGAGGGCTTCTTGAAGCTGAAGACCTGGCAGCCGGAGGGATCGACGCCCTGCATCACCGATCGGATCGTGCTGTCCTTGCCGGCCGCGTCCATCGCCTGGAAGACCAGCAGCACGGCGTGCCGGTCGCCGGCGGCGAGCACCCGCTGCAACTTGTTTAGATCCTCCGTGCGCCGGCGCCGGTGCTTGCCTTTGTGCGGCTTGCCGTCCGTCAGCGGAGCGGTGCTTGCCGCGGCGATACTGAAAGAGCCGTCGAAAGGGACGAGATAGGGGGATTCGGGTGCCTCGAACATCGGGTTCTCCTGCTTATTCCTGGTGCTGCGCGAGCGCCCATGCGACGTGCTCCGCAACGAGTTCCGACTGGCCATGCTGCCGCGACTCGAGCGCCGCGACAACCTCGGCGCAGGTTGCCGCGTTGCCGAGCGCCACGGCGACGTTGCGCAGCCATCGCTCGAAGCCGATGCGCCGGATCGCGCTGCCCTCGGTTTTTTCGAGCCAGGTGGCCTCGTCCCAGGCGAACAGGTCGATCAGGGATGCGTCGTCGAGGCCGTGGCGCGGGGCGAAGTCGGGCTCGGTCGTGCGCGTTGCAAACTTGTTCCAGGGGCAGACGACCTGGCAGTCGTCGCAGCCGTAAATGCGGTTGCCGATCGGCTTGCGGTAGGGCTCGGGGATCGCCGCCTTCGACTCGATCGTCAGGTAGGAAATGCAGCGCCGTGCATCCAGCGTGTAGGGCGCGACGATCGCGTCGGTCGGACACACGTCGATGCACGCCGTGCAGCTGCCGCAATGGGACGACTCGGGCGTGTCCACGGGCAGCGGCAGGTCGGTGTACAGCTCGCCGAGGAAGAACCACGAGCCCTCGCTGCGGTTGATCAGGTTGGTGTGTTTGCCGATCCAGCCGAGGCCGGCTTTCTCGGCGATGGGCTTTTCGAGGACCGGGGCGCTGTCGACGAACACGCGGTAACCGAATTCGCCGACGCGTCCCTCGATGCGGCGCGCCAGCGTGCGCAGCCGGCTGCGCAATACCTTGTGGTAGTCGCGGCCGAGCGCATACCGCGAGACGTACGCACGGCTGTCGTGATCGAGCAGCGCTTTCATCGAGTCCTGCGACTCCGGCAGGTAGTTCATGCGCACGGCAATGACGCGCACGGTGCCGGGGACGAGTTCGGCCGGCCGGCTGCGCTTGCGGCCGTGGCGTTCCATGTAGTGCATCGAACCGTGAAAACGCCGGTCCAGCCACTCCCGCAGGCGCGCCTCGGCAGAGGCGAGGTCGATGTCACTGACGCCGCATTGCTGGAAGCCGAGCTCCCGGCTCCAGGCGCCGATGGCGTTGCGCAGGGCCGCCATTTCGGTAATGCCGGATTGGTCGGATGAGACGGTCAATGTGGGTTCCTGAATCGCTGCCAGTATAATCGTCCCGATGGACATGCTGCCTGCCAACATCTATTCCGTCGCCGCCGTACGCGAGACCGATCGCACGACGATCGAGGACCACGGGGTGCCCGGCTACACGCTCATGACGCGCGCCGGCGAAGCGGCGCTGCGCGAGGCCCGTGCGCGGTTCCCCGACGCCTGCCGCTGGCAGGTCATCTGCGGCGCCGGCAATAACGGCGGCGACGGCTATGTCGTCGCGCGGCTCGCCGCACAGGATGGCATCACCGTGTCCGTGCTGTCACTCGTCGATCCGGGGTCGCTGTCCGGCGACGCCGCGACCGCCTACGCGGATTTTGCGGCGGAGGGCGGGGTCGTTGTGCCCTGGGAGGGCGAACTCGACGGCGGCGCGGACCTCATGGTGGACGCGATCCTCGGCAGCGGCCTCGAGCGGGAGGTCGGCGGTGAATTCGCCCGCGCCGTCAGGGCGATCAACCGGCATGCCGCGCCGGTCGTGGCGCTCGACATCCCGACCGGCATTCACGGCGATTCCGGCCGCGTGCTGGGCCATGCCGTGCGCGCCGCCATGACGGTCACCTTCGTCGGCCTCAAGGCCGGCCTGTTTCTCGGCGAGGCGCCGGACTACTGCGGCGAGATACGCTTCGCGGGCCTCGGGATTCCGGAAAGCTACCGCCAGGATATCGCCCCGTCGTTTCAGCGTATCGACGACGGCATGCTGTCGGCCGCCCTCTCGCGGCGCCGGCGTACCGCGCACAAGGGCGATTTCGGCCACGTGCTGGTGATCGGCGGGGGGCAGGGCATGCCGGGAGCGGTGCGCCTGGCCGGCGAGGCCGCGCTGCGAGCCGGTGCGGGACTCGTCAGCCTCGCGACGCATCCCTCGCATGCCGCGGCCGCCGTGTCGTCGCGACCCGAGCTGATGCCCCACGGCATCCGCGACGCCGATGAACTCGAGCCGCTGCTCGAGCGCGCCAGCGTGATCGCCTTCGGCCCCGGCCTCGGGCAATCCGATTGGGCGCAGGAACTGTACGAATTCGTTGCCGGGCTGACACTGCCGGCCGTCTGGGATGCCGACGCGCTCAATTTTCTGGCCGAGGCACCGGATTCGGCGGATCACCGGATCATCACGCCGCACCCGGGCGAGGCGGGCCGGCTGCTCGGTATCAGCACGGCCGACGTCCAGAACGACCGGCCCGCGGCGCTCGCGGCGCTGGTCGAGCGCTTCGGGGGTCGCGCGGTCCTGAAGGGCGCCGGGTCGCTCGTGTCGTCGGATTCCGTGCCCTACCTCTGCACGGCCGGCAATCCCGGCATGGGGTCGGCCGGGATGGGCGACGTGCTGACCGGCGTGATTGCCGGCCTGATCGCGCAGCGCCTGAGTCTCGAACTCGCGGCGGCGGTGGGCGTCGAGGTGCACGCGCGGGCGGGCGATCGCGCGGCGCGCGCGGGCGAGCGCGGACTCATTGCATCCGACCTGCTCGAGGCGATGCGCGGGGTCCTCAACCCGTGAAGCGCGTGTTGCGGGACGAAGCGGCGACGATTGCGTTCGGCCGCGCGGTCCTCGATGCGCTGCCCGACGACCTGGCGGGCTGGACGCTGCTGCTGCACGGCGAACTCGGCGCGGGGAAGTCGACCTTTGCCAGGGCGCTGATCCGGGCAGCCGGGCACGAAGGGGCCGTGCCGAGCCCGACCTACACGCTCGTCGAGCCCTACAGCCTGCCCGCGGGCAATGTCTATCATGTTGATTTATATCGTATTTC
>JBFGYM010000048.1:0-12764 GCA_041587435.1 Woeseiaceae bacterium | reverse complement strand
GTCGCCGGGTGGATCCTCGAACTCGACCGCGGCCACGGCATTCCGTGGGAAGGCAACTACTCCTCGTGGCTCGAGCAGAAAGAAGCACGGCTGAAGATCGAGGAAGCCAGCGAAAAAGCGCGCAAGCGCGCGATGGAACACGAGCTCGAGTGGGTGCGCAGCAACCCCAAGGGACGCCAGGCCAAGTCGAAGGCCCGCCTCAGGCAGTTCGAGGAACTGTCGTCGGCGGACTACCAGAAGCGCAACGAGACCAACGAGATCTACATCCCGCCCGGCCCGCGTCTCGGCGACCTCGTGCTCGAGGTCGAGGACCTGCGCAAAGGTTTCGGCGACAAGTTGCTCATTGACGGCCTGAGTTTTCAGCTTCCCCCGGGCGGTATCGTCGGCGTCATTGGCGCCAACGGCGCAGGCAAGACGACCTTTTTCCGCATGATCACGGGCGAAGAAAAGCCCGATGCCGGCACGTTGCGCCTCGGCGACACGGTCAAGGTCGCCGCGGTCGACCAGTCGCGCGCCGCACTCGACGACAGCAAAACGGTGTGGGAGGAGATCTCGGACGGACTCGACCTGATCACGGTCGGCAACTACGAGACGTCGTCCCGCGCCTACGTCGGCCGCTTCAATTTCCGCGGCCAGGACCAGCAGAAGAAGATCGGCCTGTTGTCGGGCGGTGAACGCAACCGCGTCCACCTGGCGAAGACGCTCAAGGCAGGCGGCAACCTGTTGCTGCTCGACGAACCCACCAATGATCTCGACGTCGAAACGCTGCGTGCGCTCGAAGAAGCGCTGCTCGAATTCCCGGGCTCGGCGATCGTGATCTCGCACGACCGCTGGTTCCTCGACCGTATCGCAACGCACATACTGGCGTTCGAAGGCGACTCCCGCGTCGTGTGGTTCGCCGGCAACTACGCGGACTACGAGGAGGACCGCCGCCGTCGGCTGGGCGCGGAAGCCGACAACCCGCACCGCATCAAGTACAAGCGCCTCGAAGCCTAGGAACTCTGTCGGCGATCAGGGACACTAATCATTTACGTATTATGTCAACGAGCGATAGCGGTCGGTAGATTAAGGTGCATACTGAAGTTGCTGATCTATAAAAAATAATACAGGGCGATATGGCGATTGTAATTGACAGAGATCAGGGGATAACCAGCGAACTCGAGGACCGGATCGGGCTCGAGTGCCCGTATTGCGGCGTGTTTGCCCACATGCAGCCGCAGTCCGTCCCGGATGCGTCCTCGTTGCTGCGCGACAAGCCCAAGCACGTGGGGCTCGTCTACAAGTGCGACGCCTGCAACGCGCCTGTCTTTTTGCGCTTCGCGGTGCGTGAATATCGCGACAACAGGGTCGAGCTGTATCGCAACTTCGTCGAACTCGAGCGGCCGAAGGAGCGCTTTGCGTTCTCCTACCTGCCGAAGCACACCGAGGTGCTGTTTCGAGAAGCGCTGAACTGCTACACGAACAACAACTTCAACGCGTTCGCGTCGATGTGCCGGCGCGCATCGGCGAGTGCCTTTGCCGCGCTCGGTGAGGGCGGCAAGCTGCGCGCGTTCGAAGAGGTCATGACGGCGCAGGACATAGCCGGCATCGACGACGAGGCGTTTGCGCCGATCAAGGCCGTGCTGTTCGGCTCGGGCCCGCACGAAGAATTGCCGCTGTTGAACCGGGCCCAGGCCGGCATCCTGCTCGAGGTCCTCAAGGACATGTTCTACCAGTGCTTTGTCCGCCGCGGAAAACTCACGCGCGCAATCAAGGTGCGTCGCTTCTTCGTCACCGAGGCCGACAACGACCACGTCGCGTCTGCCTGACCCGGCTATTCCGCGAGAATCGAGATCGCTTGGATCGCCTCGAGCGGGTGGATGTCCACGCGCTTGCCGACCGGATCATAGAGAACGACGAACTGCCCTGTCGTCGCGAGCAAGATCGTACCGTCGTTGCGTCCGCCGTCAGCGAAGGTCACGTCGACCCGCTTGCCGTCCCCTTCGCGCACGTTTTCGGCCTCGCGCTTGGCGTAGGCAAAGATGAATACGGCCACGATGAGGATAACGCCGGCGTTGTTGACGAATCGGTAACGCGGCGAGCCGTACCAGCGGAACCATTTCAGGTTGGCCTTGCGCCCGACGCGGCGGCTGTTGGCGTTGTCGGCCATGACCATAAATACAGCCAGGGCCACCAGGGCCCAGGTGAAGGGCTCCTTGAGCGACGCGAGCAGGAAGTCGCTGACCTGCGCGTAATTGAACACGTTGACGCCGAAAAACTGCAGGAAAGCCCATGACCAGAACATGCCGACCGCCGATGCGGCGACGTAGAACGCCGTCGCGATCAGGGCCGGGTGCTCGCGAAGGAGCATATGCAACCGGTTGTTCGATTTGTCGGTCATGACCCGGAGAGCTTAGCCGAGAATGACGCGGGCGTTGCGGAACATGCGCATCCAGGGCCCGTCCGCACCCCAGTCATCGGGATGCCAGGAGTTCTGGCGCGTCAGCGCGACACGCTCCGGGTGCGGCATCATGATCGTGACGCGGCCGTCTTCGTTCGACAGCCCGCAGATGCCGTCCGTCGAGCCATTGGGATTGGCCGGGTACCTGTCGGCGACTTCGCCGTGGTTGTCGACGTAGCGCATCGCCACCGTGTACGACGCCGAGTAGCGCGCGGTGTCGTCTGCGAACACGGCCCTGCCCTCGCCGTGCGACGTGGCGATCGGCAGTCGCGAACCGGCCATGCCGGCGAGAAACAGCGACGGGCTCTCGACGATTTCGACGAGGCTCAGGCGCGCCTCGAATTGCTCGGACCTGTTCTTAAGGAAGCGCGGCCAGTGGTCTGCGCCCGGTATCAGCTCCTTCAGCTGGGACAGCATCTGGCAGCCGTTGCAGACGCCCAGCGCAAACGTGTCGCTGCGCTCGAAAAACGCGGCGAACTGGTCGCGCGTTCGTGAATGATAAAGCACCGACTTGGCCCAGCCGCCGCCGGCGCCCAGCACGTCGCCGAACGAGAACCCACCGCACGCAACGAGTCCCTGGTAACCGTCGAGCGTGTCGCGCCCGTCGAGAAGGTCGCTCATGTGCACGTCGACGACGGCAAATCCCGCCTTGATGAAAGCCGCCGCCATCTCGTACTGGCTGTTGACACCCTGCTCGCGCAGGATTGCGATCCGCGGCCTGGCGGCGCCGCGCAAACTGCGCGCGATGTCCTCGTTCGGGTCGAACGTGAGCTTCGCGTTCAGACCCGGGTCGTTGTCATCCAGGATGCGGTCGAACTCCTCCCTGGCCGTCGAGGGGTTGTCGCGCAACGCCTGGATGCGGTAACTCATCTCTGACCACTCGCGCTGCATCGTCGCGCGGTCGAGTTCGAGCACGGTCTCGGCACCGCTCCTGACGACGAGCTTCGGCTCGCCGGTCACCAGCCCTACCGCGTCGGCCTTGACGCCGTTTCGGTCGAGCACCATCTGCACCTGCGGCAGCTTCGACTTCGCGACCTGCACGACGGTGCCGATTTCCTCGCTGAACAGCCGCTTCAGCAGCTCCACGCGTGAACCGTCGAGCGTCAGCGTCACGCCGAGGCGGCTGGAGAAGATCATCTCCGCCACCGTGGCCAACAGTCCCCCGTCGCTGCGATCGTGGTAGGCGAGCAACATGTCGCGGTCGTTCAGTTCCTGTACCGCATCGAAAAGGCCCCTCAGCAATTGCGGATTGTCGAGATCCGCCGTCTTGCCGCCCGTGCGCTGGTAAGCCTGGGCCAGGCACGACCCGCCGAGGCGATTGCGGCCCTCGCCCAGATCGATTAGCAACAGGTAACTCGGCTCCCCGGTCTTGCGCAGCTGCGGCGTCAGGTGCTTCGTCACGTCGGTCACGGGCGCAAAGGCCGACACGATCAGCGACACGGGCGCCACGACATTGTGTTCCCCGTCGCCGTCTTCCCAGCGCGTGCGCATCGACATCGAGTCCTTGCCAACCGGGATCGCCACGCCGATCTCGCGGCAGAGTTCGTCCCCCACCGCCTTGACGGTGTCGAACAGGTTCGCGTCCTCGCCCGGGTGCCCGGCCGCGGCCATCCAGTTAGCGGACAACCTGACCTTGTCGAGGGACTCGATCGGTGCCGCGGCGATGTTGGTGATCGCCTCCGCCACGGCCATGCGGCCCGAGGCGGGCGCATTCGTCGACGCTAGCGGCGTACGCTCGCCCATCGCCATCGCCTCGCCCGTCGTGCCGAGAAATCCCGACGAGGTGATCGCGACATCGCTGACCGGCACCTGCCATGGCCCGACGAGCTGGTCACGGGCGGACAGCCCGCCGACGGTGCGGTCGCCGATGTGAATCAGGAAAGACTTGTCCGCGACGGCAGGGAATCGCAGCACGCGCATCGCGGCTTCGCCGAGCTCGATGCCCTCGAGATCCAGCGCTTCGGCGGGCAGTGGCGCCCGCCTGACGTCGCGCTCCATCTTCGGCGGGTTGCCGAGCAGCATCTGCATCGGCATGTCGACGATCCGGTTGTCGAAGTCGCGGTCGCTGACGACCAGGTTGCCGTCGCCGGTGAGTGTGCCGATGACCGAGGCCGGGCAGCGCTCGCGCTCGCACAGCGCCCTGAAGTCGTCGATGCGCTCGGCTGCCACGATCAGCACGTAGCGTTCCTGTGCCTCGTTGCACCAGATCCCCATCGGCGACATGCCGGGCTCGGCATTGTCGACTTCGCGCAACTCGATCTCGGCGCCGAGTTTGGAGTGATCGACGGCTTCGGGCACGGCGTTGGACAGTCCGCCCGCGCCCACGTCATGGATCAGCAGGATCGGGCTGGCCGCCCCCATTTGCCAGCAGCGGTCGATGACTTCCTGCGCACGGCGTTCCATCTCGGGGTTGCCGCGCTGCACGGAGGCGAAGTCGAGATCCGCGCTCGACGTGCCGCTGGCCAGCGACGAGGCGGCGCCGCCGCCGAGGCCGATCAGCATGGCCGGACCGCCGAGCACGACGACCTTGGCGCCGACCGGCACGTCAATCTTGCAGGCGTGTTCCTCGCGAACATTGCCGATGCCGCCCGCGATCATGATCGGCTTGTGGTAGCCGCGGATCTCGGTCTCCGGCAGGCCCGGAAGTCGCGCTTCGTAAGTGCGGAAATAGCCGGCCAGGTTGGGTCGGCCGAATTCGTTGTTGAAGGCGGCGCCGCCAACCGGTCCCTCGATCATGATCTCGAGCGGCGTCGCCTGGTGGCCGGGGATCGGGAAGTCGATCTCCCAGGGCTGTCGCCAGCCCGGGATGCGCAGGTGCGAAACCGTGAACCCCGTCAGGCCGGCCTTGGGCTTGGCCCCGAGCCCTGTGGCGCCCTCGTCGCGGATTTCGCCGCCCGACCCGGTCGCGGCACCCGGAAACGGGGAGATGGCTGTCGGGTGGTTGTGCGTCTCGACCTTGCACAGCACGTGGATCGGTTCCTCGACGTAGCCGTACTCGCGCGTCGCCGATTTCGGCAGCAGCCGGTCGCCGCGCCAGCCCTCGAACACGGCCGCGTTGTCGCTGTATGCCGAGATCACGCCGTCCGGCGTCTTCTCCGTGGTCGACTTGATCATGCCGAACAGCCGCTGGTCCTGGCGCTCGCCATCGATGATCCAGCTCGCGTTGAAGATCTTGTGGCGACAATGCTCGGAATTGGCCTGCGCGAACATCATCAGTTCGGCGTCGGTCGGGTCGCGACCGAGTTCCTCGTAGCATCCGACGAGGTAGTCGATTTCCTGTTCCGACAAAGCGAGGCCCAGCGCGGTGTTTGCCTTGACCAGTGCCCCGCGCCCCTTATCGCGCAAAGGAATCGTGGCGACGGGCGCGGGCGAGTGTTCCTCGAACAGCGCAGCGACGCCGGCTGCGTCCGGGAAGACCGCCTCGGTCATGCGGTCGAACAACAGGGGACCCAGCGCGAGAACGTCCCGGTCACCAACCTTGCCCTTGAAGCGGATGCCGTAGCAGATGCCGCGCTCGACGCGGTCGACCGGCTCTATGTCGCAGGCCTTGACGATGTCGGTGGCCTTGGACGACCAGGGCGAGATCGTACCCGGGCGCGGCGCGACGTGAAGCGTCTTCGCGCCGCGACTCAGGCGGCCCGGCTCCTCGCCCGACAGCAGGAGCGCGTCGAGCCGCGCCCTGTCCTCCTTGGACAGGCTGCCGTGCGTGGCGATGAAATAGGCGAAGCGGGCTTCGACGGAGACGACACGCTCATCGGCGCGTCGCAGGCTGCGGGTCAGTTTGGCCAGGCGAAAATTCGAGAGCGCCGCCTGTCCGGGCAATTCCAGCATTGAGAATCAGGGCCTTGGTGGTGGGTGGCAATCGAGTCGCGATGATACTGGAAGGCCCCCGACTCGACCAGTTACTTGTTGCCATCCCCCGGCGTGTAGACCGGCATCGGGAATTGCGCGACGTTGCCTCCCTCGAGCTTCGAAATCTTGGCCGTTCCCTGCTTGTCGACCTCGTCGATACGCAGTATCGAGTGCATCGGCAGGTAGGTGCGGCGCACATTCTCGAACTCGGACTTGATCTTCTCCTCGGACGGGTCGACCACCACCGTGGTGCGCTCGCCAAAGACGAGTTCCTCGATCACGATGAAGCCGAACAGGTCACCCTGACCGACCGACCGGGCATAGACCTCGTACACCCGGCCCTGGCTCATGAAGACGACTTTGAAGAGAGGTGGCTTGCTCATCCGATGGCCGCAGTCTAGCGAAAACTCTCACGTGGGGCTGCCGTTACGGCAAATCAAGGCTTCGAGCACGCCGGCGAGCCCTCGTTATGTGAACTGTGTACCAGTCTAAATCTTTGATTCGGCGCAAAATTGCCGGATAGTTGCGAGGATTGCCATGCCGCTGACCATTACCATCGTATCAGAGCACCGGGATCTCGTCGGCGACGACTGTGTGCGCGAGTTCCACGAGGAAGGCGGCACGATCGGCCGGTCGCTGCAGAACGACTGGATCCTGCCCGATCCGGACCGCTACATTTCCGGTCGCCATGCCACCATCGACTACAAGGGCGGCATGTATTACCTGGCCGATACGAGCAGCAACGGCGTCTACATGAACGGCGAGGCGGAGCCCGTCGGCAGGGGCAACCCGCGACGCCTGTTCGACGGTGATCGCATGCGAATGGGCGATTTCGAGTTCGAGATTCGCATCGATAAGGGCGAAAGCCTCGTCATGCCACTCGATCCCGACGACCAGGCCGTCAACAAGGACCATTTCGACCAGTTCGTCGACGAGGAACTGATCGAGACCGGGATGCAATTGCTCGACGAGGACGAAATCACGGGCGACGATGAATTTCAGTCCGTCCTCTTCGGCAAGGAACCGAAGAAAAAGGTCGCACCGAAGCCCGCGCCGAAACCCGACCCGGAGCCGGCCAATGACGAGGGGGGCGGCAAGGGGCTCGACGTCACGGCCGAGGACCTGTTCGATTCATTCCTGGACGGACTCGGCATCAGCCGCGTTGAACTGCACCCTTCCGTGAACCGCCCCGAGCTGATGATGACGGCGGGCCTCGTGTTGCGGGAATTCGTCGAAGGCACGATCAAGCTGCTGGCGAGCCGCGCCAACCTGAAGAACGCCTTCCGCCTCGACCAGACCACCCTGCTGCCGCGGCACAACAACCCGATGAAGTTCTCGGACAACACCAATGACCTGATCAAGCAGCTGCTGGTCGGCGCCGAGGGCGAATACCTCGGGGCCCGCGATGCCGTGCACGAGGCGAACCGGGATCTTCTCAATCACCAGAACGCGTTTCTCGACGCAATGAACAGCGCCTTTGTCGAGTTCGCCGATCGCTTCGATCCGGAGGAGCTCAAGGACGGCTTCGATCGCACGCTCGACAGCAAGTTCTTCAAGTTCCTCGACAAGTCGAAGTACTGGGGCATGTATTGCGACCTCTACCCGATCATGACCGAAAAAGGCAGCGGCCGGTTTCCGCAGATGTTCGGCGAGGAGTTCGTACGCGCCTACGAACGGCAGATCGCCGAGTACCAGCGCCGCGACCGCGAAGGCGCCGGGCGCAGCCCGAAAAGCCCGGCGAAAGACCAGGCCGTCGACCCCGGCCTCCTGGAAACCCAGAAGCTCGACGGGCCGGTCATTGCCGAGTCGGTCGGCGCCGACCAGCCGTTCAACGACGACAGCATCATCGAGCAGGTGCCCGCGAAAGCGGCCGACGACCTCGACAGGAGCTTCATCGAGGAACTCGAGGACAGCCTGTCGAAGGCAATCGACCGCGATCAGCTCAAGGCCTGATCCTTACTTGCGGTTCTGCCGGTTGTCGATGAGGTCCTCGACGACCGACGGGTCGGCCAGCGTCGACGTATCGCCCAGCTCGCCGTAATCGTCGGCGGCCACCTTGCGCAGGATACGGCGCATGATCTTGCCGGAGCGCGTCTTCGGCAGGCCCGGTGCCCACTGGATCAAATCGGGTTTCGCAATCGGCCCGATTTCCTTGCGCACCCATCCCTGCAACTCGACTCGCAGCTCGTCGGTGGGTTCGACGCCCTCCATCAGCGTGACGTAGGCGTAGATGCCCTGCCCCTTGATGTCATGCGGGTAGCCCACGACAGCCGCTTCGGCGACATTGTCGTGCGACACGAGCGCGCTTTCGACCTCTGCGGTACCCATGCGATGGCCGGAGACGTTGATCACGTCGTCCGTGCGGCCCGTAATCCAGTAGTAGCCGTCCTCGTCACGACGGGCCCCGTCGCCGGTCGTGTAATACCCCTCGTAGGCCGAGAAATAGGTCTCGACGAAGCGTTCGTGGTCACCGTAGACGGTCCGCATCTGGCCGGGCCAGCTGTCGGTGATGACGAGGTTACCCGCGACGGCGCCCTCGAGGGTCTTGCCGTCGCCATCGAGTAACGCCGGCTTGATGCCGAAGAAGGGCTTCGTCGCCGAACCCGGTTTGAGGTCCGTGACACCGGGCAGCGGCGTGATCAGGATGCCGCCCGTTTCAGTCTGCCACCAGGTGTCGACAATCGGGCAGCGCCCGTCGCCGACGACGTGGTAGTACCAGTTCCAGGCCTCCGGGTTGATCGGCTCGCCGACCGACCCGAGTAGCCTGAGCGTCTTGCGCGACGTCTTCTTGACGGGGTCGTCGCCCTCGCGCATCAGCGCACGGATCGCGGTCGGTGCCGTGTAGCAGATATTGACCTTGTGCTTGTCGCAAACCTCCCAGAAGCGTGACGACGACGGGTAGTTCGGCACGCCTTCGAACATCAGCGTGATGGCGCCGTTCGCGAGCGGGCCGTATACGATGTAGCTGTGACCCGTGACCCAGCCGACGTCTGCGGTGCACCAGTAGACGTCTCCCGGGTGATAGTCGAACACGTACTCGTGGGTCAGCGCCGCATAGACCAGGTAGCCGCCCGTCGTATGCAGCACGCCTTTCGGCTTGCCCGTCGACCCGGACGTGTACAGGATGAACAGCGGATCTTCGGCGTTCATCTCCTCGCACGGGCAATCTGCGTCGACCCCCGCCTCGACCTCGTGCAGCCAGGCGTCGCGGCCATCGACCCAGCCGACCTTGTTGCCGGTATTGCGAACGACGAGGACTTTCTCGAGCGTCTTGACGTTCGGATTATCGGCCGCCGCGTCGACATTGGCCTTGAGCGGGACCTTCTTGCCGCCGCGCAAGCCCTCGTCAGCCGTGATCACGATGTTCGATTCGCAGTCGACGATGCGTCCGGCCAGAGCGTCCGGCGAGAACCCCCCGAAGACCACGGAGTGAATGGCGCCGATGCGCGCGCAGGCCAGCATCGAGATGGCGGCCTCGGGGATCATCGGCATGTAGATCGTGATGCGATCGCCCTTCTTCGCGCCGAGCGCCTTGAGGGCGTTGGCGAACTTGCAAACGCGCTCGTGGAGCTCGCTATAGGTGATCTTCAGGTCGCGCTTCGGATCGTCACCCTCCCAGATGATCGCGACATCGTCGCCCTTCGTGTCGAGGTGCCGATCAATGCAGTTGTAACACGCATTGAGCGTTCCGTCGTAGAACCAGCGGATGTGCAAATCGTTCTTTGCAAAGGAGACGTCCTTGGTCTTCGTAAACGGTTTCATCCAGTCGATGCGCTGAGCCTGTTTGGCCCAGAACGCCTCGTTGTCCTCGATCGACTGCGCGTACATGGCCTCGTAGCCTTTCTTGTCGATCAAAGCGCGTTTCCTGACCGCCTCGGGTACCGGATAGACTTGCGTTTCCATATTGCCCTGCCTTGTTTTTCTATTTACTGAGACTTGCCTGCTGCAGAATTCTTCGCGCCTGAACCAGGTGCGGCCGATCGATCATCCTGCCGTCCAGTCCGACGGTCCCCGCCCCGGGGTTCTGTTCGAACAACTCGACGATGCGGCGCGCATGCTCGATTTCCGCCGTCGTAGGTTCGAAGGCTGCATTGATGGCGTCGACCTGTGCGGGGTGAATCGCGAGCATGCCGCTGAAACCGTCGCGCCGCGCGTTCGCCGCATAGCGTAGCAAGCCTTCGTGGTCCCGGAAGTCCGTATAGACCGTATCGATCGCGGCAACCTCCGCAGCCGCAGCCGCGAACAAACACATTGATCTTGCCATCTCGTACGGCGGCAGCCATTCACCTTTAGTCGAACGGTTGGCGCTCGCGCCGACCGCGGCGGCCAGATCCTCGGCGCCCCACGACAGGCCGGCAAGGCGCGGCACCGTGCCGATGTAGCTGTGCAGCGTAAACAACGCCTCGGGATCCTCGGTGCAGATCGCGATGATCCGCGTGCTGCCGCGTTCGATGCCATGGTGATTCTCGAGGACGTCCATGTGCTCGGACAGCTTGACGGCATCGCGCGCATGGCGCGGCTTGGGCAGGACGATTCCCGCCGGCGCCGACGGCATCACGGCCTCGAGATCCGCCTCCCAGTCCGGCCCGTCGACCGGGTTGACCCGGACCCAGACGTTGTCCTTGCCCGGCAGGTACTCCTTCGCCAGCGCGCGTGCAGCCGGCTTGGCGTCGGGCGCGACCGCGTCTTCGAGATCGAGGATCAGCGCGTCGGCCCCCGTGTCCCGGGCCTTCTCGAGCTTGCGCTCGGCATCACCCGGGACGAACAGGAAGCTCCGGCTCACTTGGGTCTCCTCAGCATCAGCGCCGTGCGCCGGCATTCGCCGACCAGCTGATCGTGCTGGTTGTAGGCCCGGTGGGCGAACGTCACGATGCCGTTGTCGGGCCGCGACTTGCTGTCCCGCAGCTCGAGCACCTCCGTTTCGATGTGGATCGTGTCGCCGCAAAACAGCGGCTTGGGAAAGCGCACGGCGTCCCAGCCGAGGTTCGCGACGGTCGTGCCGTGCGTTGTGTCGTTCACCGAGATGCCCACCATGAAGGCCAGCGTCAGGCAGCTGTTGACCAGCGGCCTGCCGAACTCCGTGCCCTTCATATACTCGGCATCGAGGTGCAGGTTCGCGGGATTGTGCGTCAGCGTCGAGATCAGCACGTTATCCGTTTCGGTGATGGTGCGACGAATCGGATGATCGAAGACCTGGCCGACCTCGAATTCCTCGAAATAGAGTCCGGGCATGACGTGCTCTTTGGTGTTATTTCCGGGATCATCATTGTGCCAGCCCCGTGCACGGCATTACAGTGCCGCGCATAATCGGACAGTCGGCAACTTGGAGTGGCCATGAAAATCAGCAGACGTGAATTCAGCAAGGCCGGCCTCGGCGCCCTGTCGCTGGCCGTGATGGGCCGAGCGGCGGTCGCCGGCCCGGAGCACATGATCAGGAAAGCCATTCCCTCGACGGGCGAGCTCGTGCCCGTCATCGGCCTCGGCACCAACCGTTACGGCCAGCGCGAGCGCGACGAGCTCAAAGCCGCCCTCGAGCGTTTTCACGAACTTGGCGGGACGGTCATCGACACGGCGCCGATGTACGGCCGGTCCGAAGCCGTGCTCGGCGATCTGATCGCAGATCTCGGTATCCGCGAGGACCTCTTCATCGCCACCAAGGCCGACGAGGATCCCGGCGGCGAGGCGACCGTCGCGCAGATGCGCGAGTCGCAGCAGAGGCTCGGGACGCAGATGCTGGACCTCATGCAGGTGCATAACCTGCGTGGCACCGACGCGGCGCTGGGCCGAATGCGCGAGTGGAAACAGGACGGCAGGATCCGCTATGTCGGCATCACGACGTCACGCGCCGCGCAGTACGAGGCGTTCGAGAAGGTCATGCGTCGGCACGAGCTCGACTTCATCCAGGTCAATTACTCGCTCGAGCAGCGCGAGGCCGCGGAGCGCATCCTGCCGCTCGCCGCCGAACGGGGCGCCGCGGTGATAATCAACCGCGCTTTCGGCGGCGGCCGCATCTTCGACAAGGTCGGCGACCAGCCGCTGCCCGACTGGGCCGCGGCATTCGGCTGCGCGAGCTGGGCGCAGTTCCTGCTGAAGTACGCGATCGGCCACCCGGCCGCGACGCTCAGCATTCCCGGCATGACGAAGGTGCGTCACGTCGACGACAATTTCGGTGCCGCGCACGGCCGCTTGCCCGACGCCGGCGAGCGCAGGCGCCAGGAAGCCTTCTTCGACGCGCTGTAACGACGAGGTGACAACTAAAAAAGGTGACAGTTACCTTTTTTTCTACGTTTGCCTGATACTGATCGACCGACGGCAAAAAAGGTAACTGTCACCTTTTTTAGTTGTCATCTTTTGCCGCGCTCGATCGCCGCGTTGATCAGCCGCTTCGCATCATCGACACCGTGCCAGTCGCCGATCTTGACCCACTTGCCGGGCTCGAGGTCCTTGTAGTGCTCGAAGAAATGCTCGATCT
>JBFGYM010000047.1:0-12778 GCA_041587435.1 Woeseiaceae bacterium | reverse complement strand
CTGCTGTTGTGCGGGTCGTGGCAGCTCGCGCACTCGACGAACGGCTCGACTTCACCAGCCCCGTTGATTGCGTCACTGCGGGTGTACAGGATGACGTCGGTCCGTTCGCGCTGGCCCGCCGTGCCGCCCGGCGTGTCGACCCACCAGGCATCGAAACCGTTGATCTGGTCGTAGAACGCCGGGTTGAAGCTGTTGTCGGCGAAGTTGCTCTGCAGGCCGACCGTGCCACCCGCGACCAGGCCACCACCGGCGTACTGGATGCTGACAGGGTGGTCATTCCGCAGGTCCGTGCCGATGACCGGCACCGGTGTAAACGGTCCCGTTCGTCCCTGGTTGGTCAGGTAATCGGACATGTTGGCGCCGAAAACGACCGCGTCGATCTGGCCCGAGTTCATGCCCGCGCCAGGCGCATTCAGCACGGCGTCGATGGCAGCGGTGCCGTCATGGCAGCTCAGGCAGGCCATGGACACGGAACCCACCGGCGCATTGTCGCCGTCGAGCGTGGACGTGACCGTGTAACGATCGTAGGTGTTGGTGGGTACGTTCTTGTTCCACAACGGAGCTGCCGCGCTCGTGTTCGCTCCGTGAGGCGTGTGGCAGAAAACACAGACTTCCGTCGTATTCGTCGTCACGGCGCTGAGGTCGTGCCTGCTGCCCTGGATCTGCGCGTTCGCTGCCGAGCCGAGCAGCATGAGTGCCGCTGCACCGGCAATGGTTAGGATGGCTCTGTTATTAAACATTTTGATGCTCCCTGAATACATTCCCCGTTTGCCGGGACTACCGCTATTGCGATAGTTGGAGCTTAAGAGCCGCCACCCGTGCTTTCGAGTGACCTAGTCACACAGCGTGGTAATTACTTATGTCAGGAGAAACTCTAGGATTTCGGGCGCGGGGATATGTCAACTGACCGCAGCAGCCTGTCCGGCCTCAGCAGCCGCACCTGGCCTCTCCCGAGCTCGATCAGGCCGGCTTTCTGGAGCGCCCGGAGCTTGCGGTTGACCACCTCCCGCGACGCGCCGATTTCCGACCCGATTTGCTCGTTGGTGGCCCGCAGCGTGCCGTGCTCATCGCACTCATCGAGATGGTCCGCGAAATAGCGTTCCATGCGGGCATCCACGGAGCGCGTCGTGACTTCGGCGATCTGGCGGACGATCGACTCGAACCTGGAGGCGAGGCAGCCGATCACGAAACCGCGGAAGTCCGCGTGGTGCATGATGATCCGCCGGAAATCGGTGGCCGGCACGACGGCGGCCTTGAAATCGCCGCGCGTCTTGGCGTTGGCCAGGGATGTTCCCGACGACAGGACCGCGCCGAGATTGATCGGACACAGTTCGCCCGGTGCCACGTTGTACAGGGTGACGTTGCGGCCGGTGTACCCGGCGACGTACACGTCGAGCGCGCCGTCGCCGACGAAAAAGACACTTGCCATCGGGTCGCCGACGCCAAAGACCTGCTTTGGATTGCTCTGGCTGAAATCCTTCGCGCTCTTGACGAATTCCGCGCGCAAGCCGGCGTGGCCCTCACGGAAGAAATCGTAATTTGCCAATACGCTTTCCGGCATTGCCACGGTCTAGCGTCTTAGCGAACGGTTGCGCCCAGGAATCCCTCGTCTGCGCCCAGGCCCGCCGGCCTGAACACATCGACTTTACGGAAGTACTGGTCGACGACATAGATGCGCCCGTCCTCGTCGACCGCGAGACCCGCGGTCAGCATGTAGTTCGCCGGGCCGGGCGTGTACGATCGTCCGCCGATGAACATCAGCAGCTGGCCGTCCGCGTTGAAAATCTGGAAGTTGCCGTGTGCGGCATCGGCCACGTAGAGGTTCCCGTCCGGGTCGATTCCCAGGCCCTTCGGCCGGGCAAACTGCCCGGTTCGATCGCCGATCTGCCCGAAGCCGCGCACGAACGTGCCGTCCGGGCCGACGACCTGAACGCGGAAGTTGCCGCCGTCGACGATGACGAGATTGCCGTCGGCGTCGACCTCAACGTCGAGCGGCAGGTTGAATTCCGCGTCGGATTCGCCCCGTGTGCCGATATCGAACAGCAACTCGCCGCTCGAACCGTCAAAGACGCGCACGTGATGACGGAGGCTGCGCACGCCCCCGGTATCCACCGCGTAGACCCGGTCACGCGCCGTGTCTACCGCGACGTGCGAGAGCCGGTCGAAAACGTCCTCGCCGCCAAACGCCGCCAGGTACGCGCCCTGCTGGTCGTACTTGACGATCCGCCGACCGCTCTGGTCCGCGACGAACAGGTTGCAGTCGTCGTCTGTCGCCAGACCCATCGGCTTCTGGAGGACGCCGGGTTCTTCGCCGCCTATCTGGCGAAACTCTCCGTGGGGCACGTCGAACACATAGACCTTGCGGTTGACGGTGTCGCTGACGAAAACGATGCCCTGGCACACCTCGACGTCGAAGGGCTTCGCGAAGGCGACGGTCGTGGCACGCTCGCCCGTCAGGGCCCGCCGCCATTTGGTTTCCGTGTCAACGGCCACGACGTCGGCACTGCCGTGAATCGTGCGCTCGTAGACGAAACGCGGCTCGTCGGGCGGGGGCGGATAGACGATGGGCCCGCTTCGTTCCTCGCTGACGGGCGCGGCTGCGCAAGAGGCCAGGAAGACTGCGACCATGCCGGTTTTCAGTTTACTCATACGCATCGTTTCGCCTTTCGGTGACCTGCGAGACTGCCGTCAGAATGTCCGGATGTACGCGATGACATCGCGCATGTCCTCGGCAGACAGTATGCCGCGGAATGACGGCATGGTGTCCTTGCCGTCACTGATCCGCTGCATGAGCTCCGCGTCCATCAGGAACAGCGCATCGCCGTCCGCGAAACTCGGTGTCATCGGGTCCATGGAGACGCCGTCCGGGCCGTGGCACCCCGCGCAGTGCAGGTCGTATACCTCGCGGCCCTTGCGATCATCGGCCGCGATCGCGCTCCCCGCCACCGCTGCGACGACCAGGACCAGCAACGCGAATGGCATGACTCTGTGCATCAGTCCTCGTCTCCGTCGTCGGCATCGTCCCCGGCAGTGGCGAGTTTATCGCGATATTGACGCGCCTTTTCCGGATCCGGCGCAAGCCCGAGTTCGCCCGACTCGTAAGCACCGATCAGCAATCTCAGCGCCTTGGCGTGGCCGGCTGCCGCCGCCCTCGAAAACCAGGCGACGGCCTGCTCGAAGTCCTTATCGACGCCCTCGCCTTTCGCGTACATTTCGCCGAGACCGTGCATGCCGGGCGCATAGCCCTGCTCCGCCGCGGCACGGTACATCTCGACGGCACGCGCGTCGTCATTCGCGCCGTCCAGTATCCAGGCAAGGCGCGTCTGCGCAAGCGCCGAACCACCGTCGGCCGCCCGCTCGAAATACGCCATGGCGTTGATCAGGTCACCCTGGTTGAACGCGTCGATACCCGCCTGTTCATCGACGGAGAGCTCGTCGCCGTGAGCCGGGCTCGCGGTGAGAGTCAGCAGCGCGGCCAGGAAAACCGCACAATTCGATCGAGAAATGCTTGTTACCACCGTCGGCCCTCCGATCCGCCAAAGACCCCTGTGATCGTCATTGAAAATTGTGCCGCAGTTTGACAGCGGCCCACAAATCCCGGTATCTCGGAAAACCGATAAGCCGCGGCTCTCGCCGCGGACGGCGACAGGCCGGGTCTAGTCGGCCTCGACCGTCGTAAGGTTCTGAACGAACAGGATTTCCGGGAAGACCCGGTCCAGGGAGGAGCTGCGGAAATCCGTCATCAGTGAACCGCCGCTCCAGCTGACACGGTCGCCAACGCTGAGCGCGGTTTGTGGCGCCGCAAGCCACGCCACCTGTTCGTCGGCAAGCGTGAGCTCCACGTAGGTGTAGCCCGCAGCATCCTGCGTCGACCGCACGATGCCGCTTTTCGCGCCGCCCGACGCGCCGGCCTCGCCGCCCGCATCCTGCCCGTCCTTGACGATCGCGTTGACGAACAGCACGGTGTCGAAGGTGCGATTCAGTTCGCTGCTCGTAAAGTCCCGCATCACGGAATACTGACCCCAGCGAATGACGTCGCCGGCTTTGACGTCGACGGACGGTCCCGCGAGCCAGATGTTTTCCCCGTTGCTGCGTACTTCGATGTACGTGTACCGCGACACGTCGTGAGTAGCCAGTACCTGGCCCCGATTGCCGGTCAGTTCCGAATCGGGCATCGATTGCGGTTCGTCGGCAACGCGTTCGGACTCGCACGAGGCAAGCAACAGGCAGGCAATGATTACGAACAATGATTTCATCATGATTTCTCGTGAAAGCGTGGTCGAAGGAAATGGACGCGGGCATCCTATGCGTGACATTAACTCCATCGCTACTTCGGCTTCTACCAACCTCTCGAAGACCCGGCCTCTATCGTCTTTGACGGCGCCGACCGGACCGTAGGCATTTCCCACTATGTGGACAGCCGGAATCGTCTGGTAGTTTCCCGAGCCAATTTTCAACCGAGGATACTCCAGTGGAAAAGTTAGGCCGTCGGAAATTCATTCAGCTATCCGTTGCCGTAGCAGCAGGTGGGCTCGTCACGGGGACGCGCAACGCCTTCGCCTCTGACCTGCCCCAGTTGTCGGAAGACGACCCGATGGCGAAGTCCATGCGCTACACGCATGACGTAACGACGATCGATGCGTCAACGCGCCCCAATCCCGCAGAAAACCAGACTTGCGCCAACTGCGCGCTGGTCCAGGGCAATGACGGCGAAGAGTGGCGCCCCTGCCAGATCTTCCCGGGCAAGGCCGTCAATGCCAACGGCTGGTGCTCGGTCTGGGCCCCGAAATCCTAGACAATTATCGACTGGGAACCCCGCATTCCCGGTACGGCGGTGAACCGAAGTAGTCGCCAAGACAATCGACGAAGGTCCTGACCTTGGCTGAAAGGTAGTGCCGGTGGGCGTAGACCGCGAAGACGCCCATCGGCTCGACCTCGCAGTCCTCGAGGACGACCTGTAATCTCCCGGCGTCGGCAGCGAGCGTTTACCGCAGGCACTCGTGATCCTGAAGATCCTGCGGTTCATTGGCCATGGACGCGTACCTGTTCGGGGCGCAAGCGGCAGCGCCGTCGTCGACTTGACATAGTCCGGC
Organism: Woeseiaceae bacterium; assembly: GCA_041587435.1. Classification (GTDB taxonomy): domain Bacteria; phylum Pseudomonadota; class Gammaproteobacteria; order Steroidobacterales; family Woeseiaceae; genus UBA1847. Next base: position 7,685 of record JBFGYM010000047.1, on the reverse strand, counting down.
AATCGTCACTCAATTTCCCGCCAATCCGGCCGTTATAGAAAGTAGCTGCGCAACCCGGAACCGCAAGGCCAACAGGATGACGATGAACATCAGCGAGGAACAATACCGCGTCCTCGTCGAATGCGCGCCCGAAGCCATCGTCGTCGTCAACCTCGAAAGCGGTTGCTTCGTCGTGGCGAACCGGCTGGCCGAGCAGTTGTTCGGCATGGACCGCGAACGCCTGTTCGAGGAAGCCCCGGCCACGCTGAGTCCCCCCTTGCAGCCGGACGGCAGGCCGTCATCCGTGGCTGCGGCCCACTACCTCCAGCGGGCGATGGCCGGAGAGTCACCCACCTTCGACTGGGTGCACACGAACGCGGCAGGACAGGAGATCCCCTGCGAAGTGCGGCTTGTCCGGCTGCCTCATCCGAGTCTCGGGTTGGTGCGCGCGTCCATCGTCGACATTGCCGCCCGGAAAAAGGCGGAGGAGCTGCAAAAGCGGCTCGGCCGAATTCTCGACAACTCATCCAACGAGATTTTCGTTTTCGATGCCGAGACGCTGCTGTTCACTCAGGTCAACAAGGGAGCACGCAACAACCTCGGATACTCGATGCAGGACCTCGTCGGCCTCACGCCGGTCGACATCAAGCCGGAGTTCGACGAACAGCAATTCCGGGAGATCGTGGCGCCACTGAAAAACGGCTTCCAGGATCGGCTGACCTTCAAGACCGTGCACAAGCGCAAGGACGGCAGCACGTATCCTGTCGAGGTCTTGCTGCGACTGTCGCACGAGGAGTCCCCGCCGGTTTTCGTCGCCATCATCCAGGACATTTCGGAGCGCATCGCCGCCGAACAGGCGTTACGCGACAGCCAGCACTACAACCGCATGTTGTTCGAGGAGTCGACGATCGGCCTCGTGCTCTGTCGCAAGGATGGCGAGATCGTCGATGCCAACCCGGCTTTTGCAGCCATCCTGGGGCGCACGGTCGAGCCGGTCCTGGCGCTGAATTTCTGGGAGATCACGTCCGGGCATTACGCGGCCAACGAGCAGGCGCAGCGGGATTCTCTCGACAAAATGGGCCGCTACGGGCCTTACGAAAACGAATACATCCACGCCGACGGCCGCGCGGTGCCGGTGCGGCTGGCGGGTCAGGTCCTGGAACGGGGCGGCGAGGAATTCATCTGGTCGAGGGTCGAGGACATCACCGATCACAAGCTGGCTCGCGAGCGCATCGATCACCTGGCCTTCCACGACGACCTGACCAACCTGCCCAATCGTGCCCTGATGCAGGATCGCCTCGAGCACGCGATCCGACTGGCGAACAGGAGCAGGACATGTACCGGCGTGCTGTTCCTGGATATCGATCGCTTCAAGACCATCAATGACACGCTGGGTCACAGCATTGGCGACGATTTACTCCGGCAGGTCGGCGACCGGCTGGTTGCCACGGTCCGCAAAGCAGACACGGTCGCGCGATTCGGCGGGGACGAATTCGTGGTCATCGCCGAGCAGCTCAACGGCCGTGAAGCCGCCAATGCCCTGGCGGAAAAGATTCTCGACGCCCTGAAAGATCCGTTCCAGGTCGACTCCAGCGAGCTGTTCGTCACGGCCTCGATCGGCATTGCCGTGTCCCCGGAAGACGGAACGGACATCGACAAGCTTATCGGCCGCGCGGACATTGCGATGTACCAGGTCAAGGAGTCGGGGCGCAACGGCTACCAGGTCTACTCACAGCAGGTGGCGGAGCGAGTCATTCAACGCACGAACATGGAGAACGAACTGCGTCACGCGCTGGATCGCAACCAACTGTTGCTGCACTACCAGCCGATCCTGGACCTGAAGACGCGATTGACCAGGTCCGTCGAGGCACTGATGCGCTGGCGACACCCCCAACGGGGACTCGTGAAACCGGGCGAGTTCATACCGATCCTCGAGGACGCCGGGATGATCGTGCCGGCCACCCGCTGGATGCTCAGGACCGCGTTCCAGCAGTGCGCGTCGGTTAGCAGGAGCACCAAAATCGACCTTTCCGTTGCCGTCAATTTCTCGGCACGCTGTTTTCACGAGGAATGCATCGCTGACCACTTGTTTCTCGCCCTCGAGGAGACCGGGCTCAAGCCGACGCAGCTGATTGTCGAGATCACCGAGAGCACCCTGTTCCAGGAGTCGCAGCGCGTTCGTTCCGTGCTCGAGGAAATGCAGGAAGCCGGCATACGCATAGCGCTCGACGATTTCGGCACCGGGCAGTCGTCGCTCAGCCATCTGCGCGAGTTCCCGATCGACATCGTCAAGATCGATCGCGACTTCGTCAGCGACGTTCCGCGGGACCGCAACGACTGCGAGCTGGTGGCAGCCATCATCTCGATGGCTCACAATCTCAACAAGGTCGTCGTTGCCGAGGGCGTCGAAAGCCGGGCGCAACTGGACTTCCTCAGGCGGCACGGTTGCGATGCGGTCCAGGGGTACTTGTTCAGCAAACCCCTGCCGGGCGACGAGATTCGCGCGACATTGATGTCGGAATTACGGCCTGCCACGCCGGATTTTGCGTCCGGCGCCAACAGGAGCCGCTTGCTGCGGGGCTGAAATCCCGGCACGGCTCGAAGCCCGACCGGGGCACAATGACCCGAAATTGCGCATTTGTTGCTTGCATACTCCCCGGGTTGCTCTATACTCGGTCGAGCCTGAAAGTGCGCTTTTCACTATGCACGCCATTTCGACGTTCCATCAGAAGTCTCTTCCGTAGTTCCTCGTTCTGTTCTTCATAAGTAATCGCATCACTTCCAGTTTCATGGGCCCCTGGAACGGGCCTGAATTACATTGATTTATTAGGAAAAAGTTATGTCCAGCACCACCGGAACCGTGAAATGGTTCAACGAAGCCAAGGGCTTCGGCTTTATCGAGCAGGAATCGGGCCCTGACGTATTCGCACACTTCAGCGAAATCCAGGGCGGCGGCTTCAAGACGCTCGCCGAAGGCCAGAAGGTCACCTTCACCGTCACGCAGGGCAAGAAAGGCCCGCAGGCGGAGAATATCGTACCGGTATAAGCCGCAGGATCTTCACGCCGAAGGGCCCCGATATCGGGGCCCTTTTTTTTGGGGCGTGCGACGCCCCACGCGGGACGACGAGGCGCGAGACCGCCGGTTGCCGCGAGCGTTGTGCTACCTTGGCCGCATGAGGGACGTGTTGGGGATCGACGTCGGCGGGACCGGCATCAAGGCGGCACTGGTCGACGTCGATTCGGGCGAGCTGCGTAGCAAGAGGCACAGGGTCGAGACACCCCGCCCTGCGACGCCGGACGCGATGTCCGGGGCGGTCAAAGCGCTGCTGGGCAAATTCGACTACACGGGTCCGGTCGGCTGTTGTTTCCCTACCGTGGTCATCGGCGGCCAGGCCAGGTCAGTCAGCAATCTCCACGAGGCCTGGCTCAACGTGCCGATCGACGAGACCTTCGCGCGCGCAACGGGTCTGCCGTTTACCGTGCTCAACGACGCGGATGCCGCCGCCGTTGCCGAGATGCGGCTCGGCGCAGGCAGGGGGCTCGACGGCCTGGTGCTCACGATCACGATCGGCACCGGGCTGGGCAGCGGCATGTTCTACAACGGCGTGCTCGTCCCCAACCTCGAATTCGGTCACATGGCCGGCAAGGACGGAGAGCCGTTCGAAAAGTACGCCAGCAAGCGTGCGCGAGTTGGTGAAGGGCTCTCGTGGCTCGAGTGGGGCGCACGCTTTGACGCTTTCCTGAGGCGTGTAGACCGCGTCTGCTCGCCGGATCATTTCATCATCGGCGGCGGCACCAGCAAGAAGTTCGAACGCTTCCGGGACGCCCTGACGGTGACGACACCGATCCGTGTTGCGCGCTTCCTGAACAACGCCGGCATCATCGGCGCCGCGGTCGCGGCGGCTGGAGGATTCGCGGCCGGTCCGGTCAGTTCGTGACGACCGTGAACCCGAACGGTGCCGCACTCACAACCTGCCCGTCGCTGAATGAGACTTCCAGGACTTGTCCGCCGAAGTTGTACACGACGTAGCTGGTCACTCCGTTGTTGTCGAAAGCGAGGGCGGCGGGATAATCCGCTGTCAGCGCGCCGGTGCCGGTCACCAGATGACCGAGCCTGCGGAACGTATGAATCCAGTGATACGTGTGCGCTTTCGTCTCCCCCGCTTCCGGAACGTAATCCGCCACCGTGTCGTAGTCGGCAATGGACGCGTCGGCATCGGTCATCGCCCAGAGGTTCCACCACAAGTCGCGCCACTGGTCACCCGGCAAGCCCGACGGCCTGGTATTGGACGACTCGCTCAGCCCCAGCGCCACGTAGTCGACCATGTAATCGGCATGCAGACCGACGTGCAGAATCAGCGGATTCGAGGGCAGCCCCTGGATGCCGAGGATGTGCGCGAAAGCCCCGCTGAACCAGGTGGCGAAAGCGCTGCCGTCACCCCAAATGATCGACGTCGTGATCCTGTTGTAGCCGGCCGGGAAGTTGTCCGCCTCGGTGCCGCGGTTGTTGTATCCGTCGATGTTGTTCCAGTACTGCCAGTAGGCCGCCGCCGTTGATGCGTGCAGGTACATGCCCTTGTCCACGAGGTCATCCCTGCCGGTGATCAGGCCGTACAGGACGATGGCGCCGTAGGCGTTGGCTGCTTCGGACGTGGACTCGTTGTTGTTGCCGCGCACGAAATTGGCCGGGCCGGATGCCCACGAGAAACCGTTCGCGGGGTCGAAATTCCGCAGGTACGGGAACATCGGGTCATCGGCGTCACCGGCGTAATCGCGTATCAACAGCTCGATCATCGGGCCGTACTGATCGGCCCCACACCACGCGCTGTCCACCCGGCAGATCTCGGCCGCCGCGCGAACGAAGTAGCCGTAATGAAAGTGATGATCGTTCAGCTGCTGGTGGGAGGCGAACGACTCCTCGAGGCCGAGCAAGGTATTCCATTCGTCGTCGTAGACGAAGTACTTGAAAACGTCGAGCCTGCCGTTCGTTTCCGCGGTAAACCAGTCGGCGAGTTCCGCTTTCAACCAGTCGCGCAATTGCGTTGCCTCGGCATTCATGCCGATCGAATCGGCGATCGCAATGAGCTCGGCAACCTTGCCGTAGTTCTTGCCGGCCCAGTATGTGTCGGTGCGGCCGTTCCAGGCAGCCGAACCCTGTGCAACAAAGGATGTCACCAGGCCCTCCAGCGTCGCGGGGTCGAACGTCCCGTCGATCGAGGGCAAGGCGGGGAGTACGCCGACGGAAGGCAACCGGTAGTCAAAACCGCTCGTCTCGCTGAACTTGATCGTACCGCGAGCGCTCCTGACCTGGTAGGCGGAGGTCGGTTGCGAGCTGTTCTTCCAGTGCAGCGGATGCATGCCCGCCACGGTCTCGAGCGGCGCGCCCTGGCTGTCACGGTAGGTATGACTGACCGTGACCGTGTTCGTGGAGCGATCGACGGCATAGTCGATGTCAACGGCCGCGACGATGTTTCGTGCCCTGGCTTCGAAGAAGCCCGTCAGGACATCGTTCGGGACGCCCTGGGTTTGCGGCAGGTACGCCAAGGTCACCTCGTTCGCGGCATTGCTGACGGTCATCGCGTTACCGGCGATATTGCCGAATGTCGTGGCGCCCTCCCCCGTAACCAGGAAGTTGTTGTGATTGCCCGCAACGCTGGTCCAGACACCGAGGCTGTTTCCCTGGTTGTAGAATGTGCCTTTCTCGGCCCCGTCTGCCCGCAGCGTGCGAATGACGAGTTCCCCCCGGAAGGCCTTGACGAAGACATAAGGCGACCCGTGCACGAAGGTTGCTTCCATCACGGCCTGGCCGCCACTCTGCCACTCGACGGTGACGGAGCCATCGCTGTGGTCTTTCAGGTAGGCGTCCATGTCGGAGAAATTCGTATTGCCAAGTGCGATGCCGTCGAAAACCTCGCTGAAGGGATCCGGTATCGAATACAGGAACCCGTCGCCCGTGGTTGCGAGCCCCGACGGAATACCCATGACGCGAAAGCCCCTGTTGGTGACCCGGGCCGTCATCGGGTCCGGTGTGATGTAGGCGGCATCGTTGGCATCGCCGATCGTCATCTCACCAAGGAACGGGACCGACCCCCACCACTTGTGCGTCGGCGTCGGGCCGAGTGCCGCCGGGCCGGTCAGCTGCGGGAATCGCGGCGTTGGCGTCCCGCTCGGAATACCGGTTGACTGGTTGCACGCAGGGATTGCAGGTTCCACCACGCCGGCGTTGTAGATCCAGTTGCCGAAATCGACAACGCAGCGATAACTGGCCGGGTTGATCGTGTCGGAGATACTGCCCGCCCCGAAGGGCGTGATCGTGTACCCGCCCGTGGGCGGCGGGCCGCTGTCGTCGTACCCGGTGAAGCGGACATTGTCGATCCGGAATACGGTGCTCGTGGCGTTGGTCGCCCAGATGACGATGCCGGTATTCACGCTGGCGAGATCGAGGCCGCCGGCCGCCAGTGTCGCGAACGGCACCTCGACGGTTTCCCACCCCGTGGCGCCTTTGCTGCCGAGGTTCTGGTCGCCGGACGTGCATGGGAAGATGCAGTCGAGCTTCATCGTGATGTTGCTGTCGCCGCTGACGACCTTGACGTCGAAGACCACGCTGCCGTTGGCGAATCCGGAAACGTCGAGCGGCATGTTCGAAGCGATGAACACCCCGGCAAGGTCGCCTGCCGCCGTGTGCGTGATTTGCAGGACGTCGCCGCGCTCGCTGTCGGCTACGACTTGCCAGCTGATACTGGGACAGCCGGCGCCGCCGTCATTGTTGCACTCGCCGAAGTTTATGGCCGCGTCGAATGCGTTGATGCCGCGGTCCCAGGCCGGGTCGACGGCACCGTTGACGAAGACCAGCAAATCCGTCGGATCCGGCCCCGGCGGAGGCACTTCGACGATCACGGTCCTCGACGCCGTCGCCTCGTTGCCGGCGGCGTCTGTCGCCGTGTAAACGAGCATGTACGTGCCGACCGCGTCGTCGACCGTCCCGGTGGTCGCGACGGCCACCGAGCCGTCAACCGTGTCCGTCGCCGAGACGCCCGGGTCCGTGAAGGGTGTCCCGAGTGCGTGCGTCATGGTCGACGGCCCGACCATCGTGATCACGGGCGCCGTCGTGTCGGCCACGATCACGGTCCGGGTCGCCGTCGCCACGTTGCCGGCACGGTCGGAGGCCGTGTAGGTCAGGGTGTACGTGCCGGCGGCTGCACCGACCGACCCCGACACGGTCACCGGCACCGCGCCGTCCACGGCATCCGTCGCCGTCGCGCCCGGATCCGTGTAGGTCGTGCCCTGCTCATGATTCACCGTCGACGGGCCGTTCAACGTGATGACGGGTGCGGCGCGGTCAACGGAGCCGGTACCGCCGTCGTCACCGCCGCCACCGCCGCCGCAGCCCGAAAGCAGTAAGACGGCTGCCTGCAACAGCAAGATCTTGAACGTGAATCTGGAGGGCATGCTTGACTCCCGCATTGAATGACGCGAGCGGCGGCGGAAGGCAGGCAATCGGAAGTGAGTGTCGGCGGCGCCAGGCTCCGGCATACCTAAACACAGGATGACAGCGCTGTCAATATCATTGTACGCCGAACTCTCCAGGTGCGGACCGGCGCGCCGCCACGTTACGGCGGCGACGTGCCGGTAGCATCCCAGGTTGCACGACCGTCGTACAGGCTGAACGCCATGCTAGGGATCCAGGTGCCGTCCAGCCCCACCAT
>JBFGYM010000046.1:0-13619 GCA_041587435.1 Woeseiaceae bacterium | reverse complement strand
GGTTACGCGCCCGGCAACATTGGCTACCTCGGCGGGGATTTCAAGGGCGTCCTCGACAACGCCCGGTACATCGCGGACATGGGTTTCACAGCGATCTGGACGACGCCGATCGTCGACAATCCCGACGAGGCATTCACGGGAAGTCACGTGCCCGGCCGCGGACCCGGCGGTGACAAGGGCAAGACCGGCTACCACGGCTACTGGGGCGTCAACTTCTTCGAAGTCGACGAACACCTCGAATCCGAAGGTCTCACGTTCGCGGCATTCACGCGTGCGTTGCGTGACGGTCACGATCTCAAATATGTGCTCGACATCGTCTGCAACCACGGCTCGCCCGCATGGACGATGCCCGCGGACCAGCCGAAGTACGGCGAGCTCTACGACGCCGGCGGCAAGCTGGTGGCCGACCACCAGAACCGTCATCCATCGAACCTCGACGATGCGAACCCGCTGCATGCCTACTTCAATCGCGAGCCTGGCCTCGGCGAGCTCGCCGACTTCGACGAGAACAACCCCGAGGTCCTCGACTACTTCGTCGCGGCGTATTCGCAATGGCTGGACCAGGGCGTCGCCGCCTTCCGCATCGACACGATCGCCTTCATGGAGCATGCGTTCTGGAAGCGCTTCAGCGACCGGATTCGCGAGAAACGCGCGGGCCTGTTCATGTTCGCGGAGCACTTCAATTACGACGCGGCGACCATCGCCGAGCATACCTGGCCCGAGAACGGCGCGGTCAGCGTCCTCGATTTCCCGGGCCGTGCCGCGATGGACGAGGTTTTCGCCCGCGGCGCGTCCTTTCGCGAGCTCGAGGCTTACCTGCACCTGGAATCCGGCCTGTATCAGAACCCGTACGAGCTCATGACCTTCTACGACAACCACGACATGGACCGCATGGACGCCGACACGAACGGCTTCATCGACGCCAACAACTGGCTGTTTACGAGCCGCGGCATCCCGGTCGTCTATTACGGTTCGGAATCGGGCTTCCGCGCCGGCACCAACGAACACACGGGGAACCGCGACTATTTCGGCCAGGCGGGCGTCGATGCGGCGAAGGATCACCCCATTCGTGCGGCCCTGGCGCGCATCGCCCATTTGCGCAAGCGCTCGATCGCGCTGCAGCGCGGGCTTCAGGTCAATCTGCAGTTCACGGACGACACGGCCGTTTTCTACCGCGTCTACCAGAAGGACGGCGTCTACCAGTCAGCGCTGGTTTTGCTCAACAAGGGGGATGCGGCGCGCGATCTGGCGGTCAGCCGCTTCCTGAGCGGCGGTACCTGGCGGGATGCGTTCACCGGCGAGACGACGGACGTGCTCGCGGCACTGCCGACCCTGAAAATATCGGTCCCGGCACACGGCGTGCGCGTGCTGCTGCACGACGGACCGGTCACGGACCTCCTGATGATCGCCGAACTGGATCGCCTGCAGGCTAGAGCGCGCCGCAGGACGCCCTGACGACGAGCTTCGGGGCCATCAGCGTCGATTCGACCGGCTTGCCCTCGATCAGTCCGACGATGCCCCGGACGAGGCCTTCGGCAGCCTGGCGGATGTCCTGCCGGACCGTCGTGAGGGGCGGTGAGACGTGGGCGGCGAGCGAGATGTCGTCGAAGCCGACGACCGCGACGTCGCCGGGAATCGAGAGCCCGTTGTCCTCGAGCGCGCGCATGGCGTCGATCGCGATGACGTCGGTAACCCCGAATACGGCATCGAACGGGACCTTGCGCTCGAGCAGGTCGAGCACCGCCCGGTATCCCTGCCCGTAGGAGCTGTCCGCGTCGACCCTGAGATCGTCATCGGGCTGGATCCCGGCCTCGCGCAGCGCCTTGCGGTAGCCGTCGTAACGGGCGGCCAGCTCCGGCGATCGCTGCGACGTGGTGCCGAGCAGCGCGATCCGCTTCCGACCCTGACGCAACAGGTGCCGCGTCGCCTGGTAGCCGCCGTCGATGTTGTCGCAGCCGATCGAGTGACCCGGCTGGTCGGGCATGGTCGGCCCCCAGATCATGAAGCGCGTGTTGGCCCTCGCGAGAGCCGCGAGTTTTTCGCGGTACGTCGTGTAGTCGCCGTAGCCGAGCAGGATCAGGCCGTCGGCGCGGCTGCTCGCCTGGTATTCGATGTGCCAGTCGTCACTGAGCTGTTGCAGCGTGATGAGCACGTCGTAGCCGAGGCCGCTCGCGGCGCGCGTGATGTACCCGAGCATCGACAGGAAGAACGGATTGACCTGCGCGTCCTTGCCCTCGGTCTCATCAAAAACGAGCAGGGCAATGGTGTTGCTCTGGTGGGTACGCAGGCTGGCCGCATTGCGATTGACGAAGTAGTTGAGTTCGCGCGCAATTTTCTGGATGCGCTCACGCGTCTCCGGACGGACGAGCGGCGAATTGCGCAATGCGCGGGACACCGTCGCCTGCGAGACGCCGGCCAGGTCCGCGATGTCGCGCGATGTCGGATTCTCGACCTTCATGGCGCGGTCAAATCCCTCCCCCGATACAGCTAGTAAGTTGTAACACAATCGGCCTGCCGCTGTTGGGTTAATATAGTCAGCTAACGCGGCGTGTATCCCGGGCGCCGCGGCCCCAGGAGAGAAACATTCATGTCAGATAAATGCCTGCTCGTGGGCGATATCGGCGGCACGAACGCGCGCTTTGCGCTCGCCAACCGGACGCACCCCGGGGTGCACGACGTCGTCGAGCTCAAGTGCGCCGATTTCGAGTCGCCGGGCGACGCGATCCGTCACTTCGTGGCAGAAGTGGGCGCCGACGCGCCGGCGGCAATGTGCCTCGCCGCCGCCGGCCCCGTTGTCGATGGCAGCATCAAGGTCACGAACAACCACTGGACCGTTTCAACCGCGGCACTGGCCTCGGAATTCGATATCGACGCCATCCGCCTCGCCAACGACTTCGAGGCGATCGCCTACTCGCTGCCGTTTCTCGGTGCCGAGGACCGGCTGGCGGTCGGCGCGGCGCGCGGCGTCGAACTCGCCGGTCGTTCCTTCAACGTCGCCGTGCTGGGCCCGGGCACCGGCCTGGGCGTGGCGGGCCTCTGCGGCCGGGAGGACCGCCTCGTGCCGGTCACGGGCGAGGGCGGACACGTCGGATTTGCGCCGGAAACCGCGCTGCAGTTGCGCGTTCTCGAAGTGCTGCGCACGCGGTTCGAGCGTGTCTCGGCGGAGCGCCTGGTCGCGGGTTCCGGCATCGAAAACCTGTTCAGTGCACTGGCCGAAATCCGGCAAAGCGGCGAGCCGCCGTTGTCGGCCGCAGGTATTTTCGCTGCGGCCGCCGACGGTTCTCCGACGGCCAGGGAAGCCGTTGACGTGTTCTTCGAGATCCTGGGCCAGGTGGCCGGCGACGTTGCGCTGACGCTCGGCGCGACCGACGGCGTTTACATCGCCGGCGGCATTGCAAAGCGCTATCCGCAGACACTCCTGAACGGGCAATTCCGCACGGCGTTCGACCGCAAAGGGCGGCACCGGGCCATCATGGAGCGGACACCGACCTGGCTGATCACGCACGAGCAGCCCGGACTGCTGGGCGCGTCATACCTTGCGCAGAAAGTGCTCGCCGCGGCGGCCTGAACCGGCGCGACCGTGAGGCGCGTCACAAAAACCGCATTTGATTCGGTTTGTTGCATTTCTGCAACGCATCTGCCGTGCGTTGGCAGCGGTGGCATTTCAGCGTGTTGGCCCCGGGCAATGCCGGCATCTGCGGCGCTGTCTTGACATAAAACTGAGCGCTGCGTCAGCGCGGCGCGCGGCCACGGAATACTAAAAAAGAGTCGTCAGCCAGCGTACGAGTCGCGGAGGGACGACCCATGAAGATCACGAGCATCCTGATTATTGCGTTACTCGCCGGTGCCTGCGCCACGCCGCCCACGCTCGAGGAGCTCGAATTCGAGGCCCTGCGGACCGGCGACTGGAGCGCGGTCGAGCGCCGCGAACGGGCGATGGCGCGCCGCGCCGCGCGACAGCCCATCGACTGTCCCAAAGGGGAGATCGAGTTCTGCGATTCACAGGTCGGGCAACGCCGCTGCGAGTGCGTCGGCCGCCGCGCAATCGACATGCTGTTCGGCTGGAACTAGCCGCCAGGGGTCTTGCGCGGTACCGCGGTGATGCCCTCCTCATGCCGCGGAAACTGCTCCGCGTCGATCGTCTCGAGGTAACCGTGCCAGGACGCGAACCCGATGACCGGGATGATCACGACGAGCCCGACGAAAGCCGTCGCGACCCCGAGCACGAGCAGGACGACGATCGTCGTCAACCATACGAGCATGGCGCGCTTGTTGCGCAGGACGGCATTCACTGACGTCACGATCGCCGTAATGCTGTCGACGTCCCGATGCATGATCATCGGCAGCGAGAAGACGCTCGCCGAGAAGGTCACCGCCGCAAAGACCGCACCGACGGCCGAACCGAATCCGAGGTAGAACACCCAGTCCTGCAACGAAGGATCGCCGTCCGTCGGGAAGAACACGGTGACCATGATGGCCGCGCGCGCCCAGACGAGAAATATGACGAGCAGCGCCAGCGCGAAGATCATTTCGTTGCCGAAATGGCGCTGCCAGGCGGCGCGGGCGCTGCGCATCATCATCGGTCGCTCGCCGCGTTCGAGCTGCGCACTGATGGCGTAGAGGCCGATGCAGGTGAGCGGCGCGAGGAACACGAAGCCGCCGAGCATCGCATACATGATCCACTGGCCGCCCTTGAACCAGGCGAGCAGGCTGACGATGCCGATCAGGATCGCGACCGTCAGGCCGTAGGCCAGGCCGTGCTGCGGCGCCTCCATCAGGTCGCGGACACCGAGTCGAATCCAGCGCAGCGGCGCCCACGGTGAAAGCTTGCGGCAAGGCGCCACGAAGGGCAGTTCGTCGCGGCTTGTGCCCGTTGAATCGCTCATCGCTACCCCCTCTCGTGAACCGGGACGAGTTCCTCGTACAAGGCGATCGTCTTCCTGACGGTATCCTCGTTGCGGAACGCTGTTCCTATTCTCTCACGGGCTGCATTCCCCATGCGCCGGCGCAGTTCCGCATCGCGGCTCAGCCGCTCGATGGCGTCGGCAAGTGCCTGTGCGTCCCGCGGCGGAACGACGAGGCCCGACACACCGTCCTCGACGAGTTCCGGGCTGCCGCCGGCGTCGGTGACGACGGGCGGCACGCGGTAGGCCATCGCCTCGATGACCGACCGGGGAAGCCCCTCGCGCTTGGTGGACGGCAGGCACGCGATGTCGCAGGCGGCGCTGAGCTCCGGTGCATTCGTCACGAACCCGACCCGGTGTATACGGTCTCGCGCCGGGCTGCGCGCGATGCGGCGCGTCAGCTCCGCGGCGTCCATGTGGCCGATCAGCACCAGGTGCACGTTCAGGTCCTCGGGCAATCGCTCCATGGCCGCGACAAGGTAGTCGATACCTTTGCGCGGACGGTAGTTGGCGGTACAGCCGACCACGACGGCGTCGTCGGGAATGCCGTAGCCGGCCAGGCTGGCCGGCGTTGCCGTGTACCACTCGAGTTTATGGCCCTTGTGAATGGTCACGGGGCGCTCGGGCGGCATGCGCAGGCATGCCGGTTTCATTGCCAGGAAATGGCGGCGGATGGCGTCGCAGACGCAGACGATACGGTCGATGCGCGGATTGAGGTACCGCAGCCAGGACACCGGGTCGAGAAAGCTCACGGCGCCGACGATGCCGCGGTAGGCGACGACCTTGACCGGCAAGCCCTTGCACGCGCGCAGTCCGTTGCTGATCGCGTTGTTATTGAAGGTGTGCATGATGTGATAACGGCCGCGGATCAGTTCGGCCCGCAATGCCGCGATCCCGTCCCGGTCGAATTTCCTCGGCAGGCGGATGTCGACGGTCGGCACGCCGGCGTCCCGCAGCGTGCGGTGATTGGGATGGTCTTCGGGCACCACGACCGTGACCTCGATACCGGCCTCGTGCAGCCCGATGAAGGTCGCGACCGTCGGCCGGTCGGCACTTTCCGTCACACAAAGAGAACGTATAGGCATAGTTGGCCCGCGCCCCGAAACGACGCCGCGTAAGGTAGCACAGCGATTGCCCGGAAAGTGCGCTGCGTCACGCAACGACCGGGGCCCGATTCGTACACTGATTCTTTATTGTCAAATGCGTCTCGCGACGAGCGATATTTTATGTCAAATCTTCACCGCGCAGCCACGAATCGCGTACTCGTCGTCGATGACGATCCGGCCATCATCGACGAGTACGTGCGTTGCCTCGGCGAGGACTTCGAGCCTGACGAGGCGACGGCCACGCTCGGTGACCTGGAAAAGGTGCTGCTCGGTGAGGACGCCGACGCCGGCGGCACGGCGCGTTTCGAGGTGCATTCCCGCAACCAGGGCGAACTCGCGGTCGAGCAGGTGCAGGCCGCCATGAAGGCCGGCGCGCCGTATTCGATTGTCTTCATCGACACACGCATGCCGCCGGGCATAGGCGGCGTCGAGGCGGCCAAGCAGATTCGTGGCCTCGACCCCAACGTCAATATCGTCATCGTCACCGAATCGGCCAGCGCCAACCCGGACAAGCTCGGGCTGCTGATCCCGCCGGCCGACCGCATTTTCCTTTTCAGGAAGCCGTTCCACGGGGCCGAGTGCCGCCAGCTGGCGGCCGCGCTGTGCGGCAAGTGGCACGCGGACATGGCGCTGCGGCAGGCGAACGAGGATCTCGAGAGGCGTGTCGAGGAACGCACGGCCGCCCTGCAGAAGATCGCCTACTTCGACATCGTGACGCGCCTGCCGAACCAGCTCCTGCTGATCGAGGAACTCAAGAGCCTGATCAACAAGGCCGAAGACACCGAGGGCGATACCGTCGTCGTGTTGCTCGATATCGACCGTTTCAGCTTCATCAACGAGACGATGGGCTTCGATGCCGGCACGGAGTTGCTGCGCTCGATCGGCAATCGCCTGAGCCGCACTTTCGCCGAGCAGGACAACGGCCACCAGGCGGTCGTCGGTCGCTTCGGCGCCGACGAGTTCGCCGTGATCGCACCGGGCATCGACGCCGACGCGGACATTCGCGACCTCGCGGAAAAGGTCAAGCTGGTGGTCGAGGAACCGTTCCTGATCAACGGTCGCGACCTGTTCCTGAAGGCCGCCGTCGGGGTGTCCTGGCACCCGGTCCACGGCCGCGACGCGAAGTCGGTCTTCCGCTGCGCCGAGGCGGCGTTGCACCGGTCGATCCGCAGCCTCGATCATGCGATCACCTATTACCACAACGAAATGCGCTATCGCGCACGCTACAAGTTCGACCTCGAGGCGGAACTGCGCGGCGCCATCGATTCGGGCCAGATCACGGCTTACTACCAGCCGCAGCAGAGCACGAAGACCGGCGAGCTGGCGGGCGTCGAAGCGCTGGCGCGCTGGATCCGTCCGGACGGCTCGATCGTGCCGCCTTCGGATTTCATCCCGCTGAGCGAGGAAATGGGCGTCTCGGACGTGCTGTTCGAGTCGATCATGCGCACCGTCTGCAGGGACGTCTCGGCGTGGCGGGAGCAGGGTGACTGGCGCGTTCCGGTCAGCATCAATCTGTCGGCACACCAGCTGCGCAACCGGGACCTCGTCAGCCTGATCAAGGGCATCCTCGTGGCGTCCGAAGTCGACAAGAAGCTGATCAATCTCGAGTTGACCGAAACGGTGCTGCTCGAAGACCTGACGATCGCGCAGCCGATGCTGAACGATCTCGCGGCCTACGGCGTCGGCATCCACATCGACGATTTCGGCACGGGCTACTCGTCGCTGAGCTACCTTGCCCAGTTGCCCGTCCAGACGCTGAAAATCGACCAGGCATTCATCGCACAACTCACCGAGCCCGACGCCAACACCAAGGTCGTCGAGGCCATCGTGGCCATGGGCAAGGCCATGGAACTCGACGTCGTGGCCGAGGGCGTCGAAACGGATCAGCAATACGCAATCGTGAGGCGCCTCGGGTGCGACCTCGCGCAGGGCTACTTCATTGCCCGGCCGATGCCGGCCGACCAGCTGCTGGCCTGGTGCGGCGGTTACGAGGACACGCAGAGCCTGAAACACGGTTCGACCGTGATCGGCATCGATACCCTCCGCCAGTAGCGCGGCGATCCGGAAAAGAAAGGCGCGTACGGCCGAGGCCGTACGCGCCTGATTCTTCAATGGGTCCGTCGCCGGACCCGGACGTCGTCTAGCGCTCCGTAATGCGCAGCACGACGCGGCGGTTCTGCGCCTTGCCTTCCCGCGTCGAGTTGTCGGCGATCGGCTCCGACTCGCCGTAACCGCGCACCGTCATGCGGTTGACCGCAACGCCGCGATTGGCGAGGTAGTCGTGGACGGTTTGTGCGCGACGTGCCGACAGGTTCTCGTTGTACGCGGCGGATCCGTCGCTGTCCGTGTGGCCAGCGACCTCGACCTTGATGGTCGGGTTCTTCAGCAAGGTGGCCGCGGCCTGGTTGAGCCGGCCCTCGGCACCCGGGAGCAGCCGGTCGGAGTTGGTCTGGAAATTCACGCCTTCGAGACGAATTTCTTCCTTGATTTCGCAACCCCTGACGTCGACCTGGACGCCGGGGGGTGTTCCCGGGCATGCGTCGAGACGGTTGACAACGCCGTCGCCGTCGTCGTCCATTTCGCAACCCTTCGCGTCGACCTTGGCGCCGGCAACGGTTCCGGGGCACTGGTCCTGCGAATCCGCCACGCCGTCGCCGTCGCTGTCGAGCTCGCAGCCGTAGCGGTCGACGCGCACGCCGGCCGGCGTGTTCGGGCAACGGTCGTTTTCGTCGACCACGCCGTCACCGTCGGAGTCCTTGGGACCCGCCGGAACAGGGGCGGGCGCCGGGGCGGGACGACCGAGCGGAATGTGCAGGCCGAGGCTGAAGATGCTGTCGGCCATGTTCGGATCCGACGCATTTTCGAGACGGCGCTTGAACTCACCGCGCAATGCGACATTCGACGAGGGGAAGTCGAGGTAGAATCCGGCGCCGATTGCAGCCATTCCGCTATCCCGCGAAACACCGGCCGTGTCGAGGAAGAAATAGCCGACTCCGGCCAGCAGGTAAGGGCTGAATGCCTCGCTGCGGCGGAACACGCGCTGCAGGTCGACCCCGACACCGAGGTGCTTCTGGTCGGCTGCCGACGTCAGCGTTGCGCTTGGCGAGGCAAAGCTGACAACGCCTTCGACGTTCCACGCCTCGTTCAGGCCGTAACCGACACCGAACTGGCCGCCGTTTACCGCATCTTCGAGGCCGCGGTCGTTATCGTCATCGATATAGGAGGCCATGAACGTGAAGTAGCCCTGGCCCGCCTCCGCGTCGGCATAAGCGTTGTTTGCCCCGGCAAACGCCAGGGTGGCCGCTATGGCTGCGAAGATGAAAATTCTCATAGATTTGCTCCCTACTTTCTTATTGCATGGTTCGCCCTCAGCAGGGGCGGACCGGTAATTCTTTGTTTGTCCTGTCGGACGTATTGGAAATCGGCCTCGCCACCGCCGACCGGGCGACCCGGGTCGCTGTGGCTGCGTGGCTGGAAAGGCCGTCCATCTGGCACGTGATTGTAAGTTGTTAATCAGCGGCTTGCCGGATTCTAGCACTTGGACAGCGGTTATGCGCAATGGCTGCGGCCCCGGGCCCTACTGGCAGCCGGGCCAGGCACGGAGACGGGCGGCCGGTCCGGGCCTGTCCCGGGCCACGGCCAGGTCGGCAGAAGCTCGCCGACGGGGTTTACGACGGTGCGCTGTAGCGGGACAATGAACGGTCAACAATAAGGAGAGTAACCATGAGCGTGGCCAAGATTTCCGAGATTACGGCGTCATCGTCGAAGAGCTTCGAGGACGCGGTTCGAAACGGCGTTAGCAAAATGAGCAAAACTGTGGACAATATCGAGGGCGCCTGGGTCAAGGAGCAAAAAGTCGTCGTGGAAAACGGCGAAGTCACGGCCTACCGCGTCACGATGAAAGTGACGTTCGTCGTCAAATAAAATAGAGCAGTCGCTCAATAGTTTATAAACAAGGGAGAAATCAACCCATGCCAGGAAAATTCGAAGTCTATAAGGACAAGGCCGGCGAGTTTCGCTTTCGACTCAAAGCGTCCAACGGCGAAAACATCCTCGGAAGCGAGGGCTACAAGGCCAAGTCGAGTTGCATGAACGGCATCGAATCGGTCAAGAAGAACTCGCAGAATCCCGACCGCTTCCAGAAGAAGACGACGGCCTCGGGCAAGTTCACGTTCCGCCTGTGCGCGTCCAACGGCCAGTGCATCGGCACGAGCCAGACCTACGACTCGGAGTCCGGCTGCAGCGGCGGCATGAAGAGCGTCGCGAAGAACGCCCCGACGGCGACGGTCGACGACCAGACCTGAGTCCGAAACCCCGCACCCGGCGGCGACATCGGACAGCGCCGTTTTTGCCGCCGGGTCGTCTTTTTGACAATAAGCAAACACGCTGCCGGTCCTGTCAACGCCGGCGGCTCCACCGCGTTGTACTCCTGAAAACCCGGCATTTGTAAGGATACGAAGGAGTACATCATGGATACGAGAAAACTCATTGTCAGCGTTGCGGGCCTGTTGCTGATTTCGGGCAACGCGCTGGCCGATGTCGGCGACCGCATCGAGAATCGCCTCGACCGCCGCGGCGACCGAATCGAGGACCGCCTCGACAACAAGGGCGATCGCATCGACCGCCGTCTGGACCGGCGTTCCGACCGTGCTGCAGCGCACGACCGTCACCGCCTGGCCGAGAAACTCGATCGCAAGGGTGATCGCATCGATCGGCGGCTCGACCGCAAGGGCGACCGCGTCAATCGCCGCCTGGATCACAAGGGCGCGCGCATCGACCGGCGCATCGACCGGCGCGTCGACCGCCGCCGGAATCGGCGCGACTAAAAGCGGTATAGTAAGCCGGGTCGCCCGAATGCGGGCGGCCCGGCTTTCTTGTTGGGACCGCGAATAACAATGACAAGACGCAACTGGTCGATCGATTCCCTCGTACTGATTTTTTCCTTCATCGTCGTCGCGCAGCTCTTGTCGTATGCCGTGCCGCACGGAGAGTTCGAGCGCACCGCGGCACCCGATCACCCGGACCGCATGGTCGTCGTCGCCGGCACCTACGAAACGCTGGCCGCCGACGAGCGCGTGACGTTGCCGCCCTGGCACTTCCTGCTGGCGATTACCGACGGGCTCGAGTCGGCCCAGGCAATCATCTTCCTGATTTTTCTCGTCGGCGGTGTCATCGCCGTGCTGCGCAAGACCGGCGCAATTGACGCGGCGCTGCACGGTGCCGTCGACCGTCTCGGCAAGAGCCCGTGGCTGCTGATCGGCGGCTGCCTGCTGCTGTTCAGCGTCGGCTCATTCACGATCGGCATGGGCGAGGAATACGTGCCTCTCGTGCCGATCATCGTCACGATGAGCCTCGCGATGCGCATGGACGCGATCGTCGCCATGGGCATGGTGTGGGTGCCCTACGGCATCGGCTGGGCGTGTGCCGGAATCAACCCCTTCGGCGTGCTGATCGCGCAGGACATCGCCAACGTGCCGCTGACCTCTGGCTGGCAGCTTCGTGCGGCCATGATGCTCGTCCTGCTCGCGATCGCATTCCATCACATCTGGCGGTACGCCCGGCGCATCCAGGCCGACCCGGCGCAAAGCCTGGTTGCACACGTCGATTACAGCACCGGCTTCGAGTCGCCCGAGGACACAGAAATGACGCCGCGTCGCGTCGGCATCCTCGCCGTCTTCGTCGCAGGCCTGGTCGGCTTCGTGTACGGCGTGTCCGAGTTGCATTGGTATATCGCCGAACTCAATGCCGTGTTCCTCGGCATCGGCCTGCTGGCCGCGATCATTGCGGGGATGCAGGCCGGCGACACGAGCCGCACGTTTCTCGAAGGTGCAGCAGCAATGACGCCGGCCGCGCTGATCGTCGGCTTCGCGCGCACGATCGAGGTCGTCATGTCGGACGGGCAGATCATCGACACGGTCGTGCATTCGATCGCGGGTCTGCTCGAAGGCCTGCCGGCCGAGGCGTCGGCGCTCGGCATGCTGGTCGTGCAGACCGTCTGTAACTTCTTCATCCCGTCGGGCAGTGGCCAGGCGTTCGTGACGATGCCGATCATGTCGCCGCTCGCGACCCTGACGGACGTGCCGCAGCAGACGGCCGTGCTCGCCTACCAGTTCGGCGACGGCTTCACCAACATGATCGTGCCGACGAGCGCGCTCGTCATGGGGGCGCTGGCGCTCGGCAAGGTGCCTTACGCGGCGTGGTTCCGTTTCGTGGGCCCGCTGCTGCTCAAGCTGATCGCGATGGCCGCCCTGTTCCTCGTGCTGTCAATGCACGTCGGTTCGGCGTTCGGTTTTCACGCCTAGCAGCGGCGGAACCAGTTGACGCCGTCGCCGTCCCTCTCGACGGCCATGTCGCCCGTGTTCACGAGGCAGTGGAGGTGCGCGAGCGCCTCGCCCGTGGCCATGATGCGGTTGCCGTCATTGATCGCGGCACCGAACAGGTCGCCGAAGACGTCCACCGCGCGCCGCGGTTGCGCGCCGTTCTCGAGCAACAACTGCAGCCGGTCCGTGTGCTCCTTGCGCAGTTGCCCGAGTCGCACGTGCGCGCCGCGAAACGGCTTGCCGTGTGCCGGCAGGACCAGCACGTCCTCTGGCAACCTGTTTTCGAGCCGGTCGATCGAGTCGAGAAACTCCCGCAGCGGGTCGGCCTGCGGCTCCGTCGGCCAGACGCTGACGTTCGGAGAGATCGTGGGCAACAGCTGGTCACCCGAGATCAGGATGTTGCGCTCCGCATCATAGAGACACGCATGTTCGGGGGAATGCCCGCGGCCGACGATGACCTCCCAGTCGTGGCCCGCAAGGCCGAGCACGTCGCCGTCCTGCATGCGCTTGTAGGACTGCGGCATGTCCCTGACGAACTTGCCGAACATGCCGAAGTTCGCCTTGTAAACCTCGAGCTGCTCGTTCGTGAACCCGGCCGCGCGGTAGAAGCGGATGCCTTCCTCCGGTGCAGGCTTGCCCGTGTCGCCGATCAACGTGCGGCACAGCAGGTATTCCTCGCGGGTCATCCAGAGGTCGGCGCCGAATTCTTGCGTCAGCCAGTGCGCGCAGCCGGAATGATCGGGATGCAGGTGCGTGACGATGACGTGCGTGACGGGCTCGCGCCGCAGCTCCCCATCGAAAACCTCGTGCCAGATGTTGCGGCTCGTCTTCGTGTCGACGCCCGTGTCGACGATCACCCATCCGCCCTCATCGCGCAACAGCCAGAGGTTGATGTGGTTCAGCGAGAACGGCAGCGGCATGCGCAGCCAGGCCGTGCCGTCGGCGATCGTCAGCGTCTCACCGTCGCCGGGGCGTTGCTCGAGTTCGTAGCGGATGCCGTCCATGGGGCGCCATTCTACGCAGCTTGTGCTCCCGATTCGGCGAATTTGTCGCGCATTGCGGCGATGCGTTCACGCACCGTGTCGACGGCCTCTTCCTTGACCGGCCCGAAACCGCGAATCTCGAGGTACTGCTCGACAATCGCCAGGGCGTCGTCGCGGTTAGTGCCGTCGAGGTTCGCCAGCAGCTCGTCGACGAGGGCCTCGAATTCGGCAATCAGTTGCCGCTCCATGCGGCGCTCGGCCGTGTAGCCGAAAAGGTCGAACGCCGTACCGCGCAGGCGCCTCAGG